>NZ_KZ559405.1:0-299046 GCF_002850715.1 Citrobacter sp. L55
ACCCGAAATACCGCGATGCGTATTCCACCCACATTCCGGCGGTGATACTGGCCGTAAACAACAATCCGATGCGCTTCACCGACCGCAGCGGCGGCGTGTCGCGTCGCCGGGTGATAATGCATTTCCCGGAACAGATAGCCCCGGAAGAACGCGACCCTAAACTGAAAGATAAAATCGCCCGCGAGCTGGCCGTCATCGTGCGCCAGCTTATGCAGACGTTCAGCGACCCGATGACGGCGCGTACACTGCTGCAGTCGCAGCAGAACTCCGACGAGGCACTCAGCATCAAGCGCGACGCTGACCCGACATTCGATTTTTGTGGCTATCTGGAGGCACTGCCCGAGCCTGACGGTATGTATATGGGGAATGCGAATATCATCCCGCGACAGCCGCGCCTGTACCTGTATCACGCCTATCTGGTTTACATGGAGGCGCACGGCTACAAGAACACCCTCAGCCTGACCATGTTCGGCAAAGGGCTGTCATCGATGCTGAAAGAGTACGGGCTGAATTACGGTAAGCGACGAACAAATCAGGGGATACAGACGAACCTTGCGCTCAGGGAGGAAAGCAACGCCGACTGGCTGCCCCGGTGCGATGAAACTACCGCGACATAACCTACCCGGACCGGCATGAGCCGGTCTTTTTTTACCTGAAATCCCGGAAAGTGAACAGTAAAGTGTTCACTGTTCACGGACTATTCACAGCATATCACATTGAAATTAAAGACAAATAATGGCGAGTGAACAGTGTGAACAGTTTTCCGTAAAAAAAGTTTTTTTCGTAGTTTGAGGTTGTGCGAAAAATGAACGCATCCGCCAATGTGTATAGGGGTGTGTATAGGTTTATTCTTCGATATTAATTTTTTCAATAAAATCAATTGATTTTTTCTATTTATCGACTCCTATTATCGCACCATTCAATCAATCAGTTACAACTACACATCTTCAATAAATCCCCTTACTTTTGTCTCGCGCACTGGTTTAGCACTCTATAGCTTCTCATTTCCTTTCGGCTCTTCGAACACGTCCATTGCAGCACCACTCTGCGGTTTATAGATAAGCTTGGTGCTAACCAGGGGTTGGGTACAGCCATGCTGCTTTTGTGTGAACGAATAAAGACTCCCCGAATAAACAGGGGAGCCAGGAAGCGTAACGCACGCGCAGGGCTATTTCTGCCGTGACTCAAGCCAGACCAGCGCCAGCGTAGAGAGCGTGCACATCAGCAGAATGCCGACAAACCAAAACAGATACCACATCGTACAGTCCTCCCTAATAAAGTTCGTGGTTGTGGCGGCGGATTGTTTCTACGTTGATTCGTCCCAGCATCTTGTAATAACTCCACAAGGTATAAAGCAGAACTATCGGTAGGAAAATCAGCACGATAACCAGCATGATACTGAGCGTCATCTGGCTGGAGGTACTGTCCCACACCGTCAGGCTAGAGAGTGGATATGCGCTGGATGGCATCACAAATGGAAACAGGGTGATTCCAGCGGTGAAGATCACGCAGGTCTGGGTCAATGAAGCAAACAGAAATCCCCACACGGCCCGACGTTGCCCGCAGGCATAGATCGCGAGCATCGGAAAAATCATGCCCAACAGCGGAATAACCAACAGTAGTGGTGAATTTTCAAAGTGCGCCATCCACGCGCCCGGTGCGGTCGTTACTGCCTTTAATAGCGGGTTGGACGGACCATTAGGATCCTGGCTAAGCAGCACATAGCCATTAATCCCCGTCCACAGCCAATACCCGGCTAACAGGAAGCAGAGCACCACTAACATCGCGCTGCGGCGGGTGGCAGACAGCGCGCGCAGGTGAAGAATGCCGTCGGTTTTCAACTGGAGCCACACGCCCCCCTGCATAATGACCAACATCAGGCTTAATGCGCCGCACAGTAGGGCAAAAGGAGAGAGCAAATCCCAGAAAGTGCCCAGATATTGCAAGTGTAATTGTGGTGTGAACACAAAAGGCACCCCCAGGAACAGATTGCCGAAGGCGACGCCGAAGATAACCGGTGGCACCAGGCTGCCGATAACCAACCCGGTGTCCCACATGGCGCGCCAGCGTGCATTCGCTATTTTACCGCGATAATCAAAGGCCAACGGACGAAAGAAAAGGGCGCACAGCACCAGAATCATCGCCACATAAAACCCCGAAAATGCGGCAGCATAGACGCGCGGCCAGGCTGCGAATAATGCGCCGCCCGCCAGAATGAGCCACACCTGGTTACCTTCCCAGTGCGCCCCTACGCTATTGATTAACACCCGACGTTCATCATCGTTGTGCGCGATCAGCGGTAACAGGCAGCCGACCCCCATATCAAACCCGTCAGTGACCATAAAGGCCACCAGAATAATGCCAATCAGCAGCCACCAAATGAGCCGCAACGTTTCATAATCCAACATGATGCTCTCCTTTATTCCTGTTGTTGTGCCGGTTGTTGACGTTGCATCGCATCTGGACCAAGACGCGCGTATTTTTGCATCAGGTAGACTTCGGCAATTAAAAACAGGGTGTAAAGTGTGAGGATTAGCCCCATGGAGAAGGCCAGTTGGCCCGCGCTCAGCGCAGAGTGGGCGTACCAGGTCGGCAAAATATCCTGAATCGCCCACGGCTGGCGGCCAAACTCCGTCATAAACCAGCCTGCTTCAATGGCAATCCACGGTAGCGGCAGGCTCCACAGCGTTATGTGCAGTACCCAGCGATGCTGGTCGATACGCCAGCGTAAGGTCTGTATCAGCGCAATCGCCATCACCAGCAGCAGAAGGGAACCGCACCCAATCATGATGCGAAAGCTCCAGAACACGGGGGCGACTTGCGGAATAGCGCCGCGTTGTGCGGCTTGATATTGCGCTGGTGTGACATGGTTCATGTCTGGGGCGTAGTTTGCCAACAGGATGCCGTAACCCAGATCTTTTTCCACGGCGTGAAAAGCGTGCAGTAGCTGAGGCGTGCGGTTACCTTTGGCGATTTCCTGCATCAGCAACCATGCTTCCCGGCCCCGCTGCAGGCGGGGTAGCGCGTCTGCCATCAGGTTCTTCAGCCCCGGAACTGGCGTATCTAAAGAGTGAGTCGCCAGGATACCCAGCAGGGCCGGTATCTTCACGGAAAAGGCGTTACGCTCTTGCTCCTGTTGCGGCCAGGCTATCACATGAAAGGGCGCAGGTGCCGGTTCGGTTTGCCATTCCCCTTCCATTGCCGCCAGTTTTACCGGCTGGCGTTGGGCGACCTCATAGGCTGAGCTATCTCCCAGTTGCAGAGTGCCGAGGATAGCCAGTGTGCCAAAGACGGAACCTACCGCGAAGGAGCGCAGGGCGAACTCGCGAGCGCGACCACGCAGCAGATACCAGGCGCTGATGGACATCACAAACATGGCGCCTGTGACATAACCGGACATCACGGTATGCACAAATTTCACCTGGCTGATGGGGTTAAAAACCAGCTCGCTAAAGCTGCTCATCTCCATGCGCAGGGTATCAATATTAAAGTGAGCGCCCGTTGGATATTGCATCCAGCCGTTGGCGTTGAGGATCCACAGGGCAGAGATATTGGAGCCAAACGCTACCAGCCAGGTCACCAGTAAATGCTGGTACTTGTTTAAGCGCTGCCAGCCGAAGAAGAACAGCCCCACGAATGTGGATTCAAGAAAGAAAGCCATCAAGGCTTCCATCGCCAGCGGGACACCGAAAATATCGCCCACATAGTTGGAATAGAGCGACCAGTTAGTCCCGAACTGAAACTCCATGGTCAGGCCGGTCGCCACACCGAGCGCAAAGTTAATACCGAATAACTTTCCCCAGAAACGCGTCATGTCGCGGTAGACTGTTTTGCCCGTCACCACGAACAGGGTTTCCATGATGGCCAGCAAAAAAATCAGCCCCAGCGTCAGGGGAACAAACAGAAAATGGTACAGCGCGGTCAGCGCAAACTGCCAGCGCGATAAGTCAATGACGTCCCACATGCGAACTCCATCAGGCATTAGAGAGTGAATAGATAAGGAAGAAAACGCCAGACCCGCAGCAGAAAAGTATGCGGGTCGGGAGAAGGGGATCAGGTCGGCGGGCCGGATGCCAGCCAGCTACAGACTTCATCCAGGCGCTGGAGCGAGTCGAGCAGATCCTCCGGAGCAGCCAGTACCAGTTCCGGTAATGGACAGATCTCATAACTCTCGAGCAGAAGCCCTTTCAGGGTATCCAGACAGCGCACATGCCAGACATGGCGCAGCGCCGTGGCGTCGATTTGGCTCTCGCCGTAGCCGATGGTGCGGATCTGAATGCGTCCTTCGCCACACAGGCGGGAGAGGAACTGGCGATCCGCATCGCTAACCGGGAGTTGGGTGAGGTTAATGCTATGAGGTTGCGTGGCCGGATCGCGCACGTGCGCCAGCAGTTCCTGAGCCAGCGTCAGGCCATTCATCAACCCATCGACGGGCGGAGGCAACAGGCTATCGTCTGGCAGCGTCGTGATTGTTGCTGCCTGCCACAGCGCCCGTGGCGCGCTGCCTGCCTCCAGATGCTCCTCCCATTGACCCAAGTCATTCTGGCAACGCACCCGCCAGATTCCGCAGAAAATAGATTCCTGAATCTCACTCGCCCTGCCGTCAGCCTGCTGGATACGCACGGAAACTTCGCCTTCGCCGAGCAGCGTATTCAAAAACGTGAGGTCGTCTGCGTTGAGCGTGGATAAATCCCATCCCAGCACGTCCTGTTTTGCGGGGATTTTCTGGCTAAGCTGGTGGCGCACGTCGGCTAACAATGCCATCACCGCCGGGCTGTGCGGACAGTTTTCCAGCCTCGCCATGCTGGGGCTGCTGTTGACCTGGCAGGTGAGGGGCAAGGGATTCATGCTGAAGCTATCATCGCCCGGCTGGGTTCCCGGTCCCAGTAGATGAAAAAAGGTATCACTCATCTTGCAGGCTCCGGGGGATGTGTTCTTCAACGAGGGGGCGCATCAGGTTGAGCAGGTCGGCCCACGGGTGGATGCCGCTGAGAATGCCGCGCAGCTCGCCGTGGATAAATACCAGCGTGGCCGGGAAGCGGAATACGCCAAAACGATCGCCGATAGCCTCGCTGTGCTCGAGATCCGCCATAGCGATTTGCCAGTCAAACTGGGGAAACTCGCGGAGCAACTCGGCAATCATTACCGGGTTATCGCTGACTTCTGGCGTGCGGCGGGGATCGCTACTGAGCAGCAGCACGCCATCACGCACACGCGTTACCCAGTCATCCAGTTCAGATGCGGTCAGCGGTTGCCAGCCGCGCGCCAGCATGCGTTGCCATAGCGCAGAAAATGGTTTGTCATTCAACATGTTGCTTATCTCTCCAGCGTTACACGATACTGGCGAATACGCACGCCTTCATAGTTTTCCAGCGACAGGCATTCATAGTTCAGGCAACGCGTTTCATCGATTGTCTGTGGCGCGATGCCCCACGCGGTCAGTTGCCTTAGCGCGGCTTGTTCTGCCGCCGGGAGCTGAGCGCGCGCGATGTCGGTCAGGCTGCCGCCATAGTCGTCCAGCTGCACCGGCTGTAGTCCTACGAGGGCGATGTGGGCGGGCAGATGACCGCGAATCTCCGCCAGAGCAAGCACTTCGGAGAAGCTGTTCTGATGCAGACTCATTTTTTTGGCGCTGAGGTAACTGGGGACTTGTTCACCGGCGTAGGATTGCAAAGTGCCTGGCGTGAGTCCGTAGTCGATGGCGTCCAGCAGCAACAAATGGCTGGCCTGCTCAACGTAGCCCAGCAGATTCAGCCCTTGCGTGCCGCCGTCGACAATCTCTACCCATTCCGGCCAGTGATAGTGGGCGTACAGGCGTTCGGCAACGCGAATGCCAAATCCTTCATCTGCCCACAGCAGGTTGCCTAAGCCCATCACGATGACGTTAGGTTCGCTCATGACGCCTCCTTATCATGCTGGCGTTTGGCAAATTTGTGGCTACGATAGCCGTTGATCATGGTTGAGATGACGGTATCGTCAGACATGATGTCCTCGCGGATAGCCATATACACATGACCGATGATGAAGGCGGCGATGAACCACATCCCCAACCGATGCCAGCTGTGGATATCGAGAGAGTTACCGCCGGTCCAGTAGAAAAACTCCGTCACATAGTGGAAGGGGGTAAAAATGGTGTACTGGCTATGCTCGCTGTATAAGGCAAAACCGGTGAGGATCATAAAAACTGAGAGCAGGAAATAACCGAACATCGCCGCCTGCGCGACGGGGTTATGGCCGATATCTTCTCCCGGTTTTTTTTCCAGGAACAGATACCAACGCACCACCGAAAAGGCACCCTGCCACCAACTGCGACGCCAGACCGGCACGATAAACAGCTCGCGTGAATAGCGATTGCCGACGAAGGCCCAGTAAATGCGACCCAGCAGTATCACCGTAAACACCATGGCTGCGGCGAAATGCACTAACCGGATGTCGCCCATGTAGAACAGGTAAGTGGCCTCGCCGTTGACCGACGGCAGTGGTCGGCCAATGAAGTATCCGGTTACCATCAAAACCAACATGCAGCCCACTGTCAGCCAGTGCCACAAGCGTACGGGCGCTTCAAACACATAGTGGCTGACGGCGGTATCACGCGCCTCCCCGACGCGTGGGGATATCTTTCCAGTCATCGTTCCGTTCCTTAACGCTTAGCGAACCTGGACTGCGATAAGTTCGCTGCCGTCGTCGCCGAGGACGTGGGTTGAACATGCCAGGCAGGGGTCGAAGCTGTGCAAGGTGCGCAGGATCTCCAGTGGTTGATCCGGTATCGCCATTTGGGTGCCCATCAACGCCGCCTCGTAGGCGCCAATTTGCCCCTTCGGATCGCGCGGGCTGGCATTCCAGGTGGTCGGCACTACGCACTGATACACATCGATCTTCTGGTCGCGAATCGATGCCCAGTGACCGAGTGCTCCGCGCGGCGCCTCGGTAAAACCGATCCCACGGCACTGCTGCGGCCAGCTTGCAGGCTCCCATTTTTCGGTATTCGCCGTAGCCAGATTGCCGTTTTTCAGGTTGGTCATCAGCTTGTCGAAGAAATATTGCAGCTTGCTCACGGCCCACTGCGCCTCGTGCGCGCGGCATAAAATACGCCCCAGCGTCGACTGCATACCCGACAGCGGCAGTTTGAGTGCGGACATCATGCGATCGACGGATTCAATCGTGGCGGCATCCCCTTTGTGATAGGCAATCAGCGTACGCGCCAACGGTCCAACTTCCATGGCGTGTCCGCGCCAGCGCGGGGCTTTGATCCACGAGTAGCGTTCCTGTTCGTTGAGCTGCTGGATATCGGTATCGCTGCCTTTGACATCGCCGGGGTTGTACCAGGGTTCAGTAATCCCCTCGAACGGGTGACGACCTAATTGATCGTCCGGATAACGGTACCAGGCATGATCGACAAACTCCTGAATTTGCTGCTGATCGGCCAGATCCACCGGCATGACGTTGTTAAAATCACCGTTAATGACCGCGCCGCCAGGCATCAACAGGCTCTTCGCGCTGAAGTCGTTGGCAATATCCGGGAACGCGCCGTAGCTTAAGACGCACTTATCAGACAGCCCGGTGCCAATCTGGCTCCAGGGTTTGTTGAACTGGCCGATAGCCAGCGCGTCAGGAACCATGACGTTGTTGATGAAGTCGGCGGTGCGGGTGATGATCGACTGTACCAGGTTAAGACGTTCCATATCGACCGCGCCAACCGCGCCGCTCTGATCGATATTGATAGCGCATGGCATGCCGCCGACAATCCAGTTAGGATGCGGATTCTTGCCGCCAAACACCGTATGGATTTTGATAATCTCGCGCTGAAAATCGAGCGCTTCCAGATAATGGGCAAAGCCCATCAGGTTAGCCTCTGGCGACAGTTTGTACTGCGGATGTCCCCAATAACCGTTGCGGAAAATCCCCAACTGACCGCCGTCGACAAATTTCTTCAGGCGGTTTTGTACGTCAAAGAAGTAGCCCGGGGAGGACATAGGCCAGGCAGAAAGGCTTTGTGCCAACTGCGAGGTTGCGCGCGGGTCGGCTTTCAGGGCATTCAGAACGTCAATCCAGTCCATTCCGGCTAGCTGGTAAAAGTGGACCAGATGGTCGTGGCACCACAACGTCGCCAGCATAATATTGCGAATGATGTTGGCGTTATCGGGCACCTTGATGCCAATGGCATCTTCAATGGCATAGACCGATGCGAGCGCATGTACGCCAGTGCACACCCCGCAAATTCGTTCGACAAACGCCCAGGCATCGCGCGGGTCGCGCCCTTGCAGAATAATTTCCAGTCCACGGAACATGGTGCCGCAGGACACCGCGTTGGTGATGATGTTCTGCTCATCAATGTTCACCTCACAACGCATATGCCCTTCAATGCGCGTAATGGGGTCGACAACCAGGCGCCGGCCGGCATTATTGACCGTATATCCCTGGGTTTGATACGAATTGCTCATGCCTGTTTATCCTCATTGTCTGGCGACTGTTGTCCGGCGTCGGCTAATTGCTGTTTGTGACGGTTATGTTGATTGACGGCGCTGGCGACTGCGTGGACACCGACGCTGGCGGCCACCACGCCAAGCGCGGTGAGGCCCACGGTATCGGCGGTTGAATGCGTCCCCATCTGCGGGATATCGACCACGCGGCTGTAGAACGAACCGCGATCCCAGAAGCCGTTCTCTGAACATCCCAGACACCCATGACCGGACTGGATGGGGAAAGAAACGCCGCCATTCCAGCGGGTGGTGGAGCAGGCGTTATAAGTGGTAGGCCCTTTGCAGCCCATTTTGTACAGGCAATAGCCTTTTCGGGCAGCGTCATCGTCCCAACTCTCAACGAACTCCCCGGCGTCAAAGTGGGCGCGGCGGTAGCATTTGTCGTGAATACGCTGACCATAGAACATCAGCGGACGCCCCAAACGATCGAGTTCAGGCAGACGATCAAACGTCACCATATAGGTAATGATGGCGCTCATGACATCCGGAATCGGCGGGCAGCCGGGCACTTTCACGATTGGTTTATCGGTGATCACCTTATCGATCGGCGTTGCCTGGGTTGGATTAGGCCGTGCGGCCTGCACGCAGCCCCAGGAGGCACAGGTTCCCCAGGCGATAATCGCGCTGGCGCCTGCCGCGGCTCTTTTTAGCTTTTCAATAAACGGTCGCCCGCCGCTGATGCAGAACATTCCTTGTTCACCCAGCGGAGGATTGCCCTCGACGGCCAGAATGTATCGGCCGTGGTAGCGGCTCAGAATGTCTTCAAATACCTCTTCGGCCTGCGTTCCGGCGGCGGCCATCAGGGTGTCGTCGTAATCAAGAGAAATCAGGGAGAGGATGACGTCTTTGGCGAGTGGGTGAGAGGAGCGGATAAATGATTCGGTGCAACAGGTGCATTCCAGCCCGTGGATCCAGACGACCGGGATCCGGGGTTTGTTTTCCAGCGCCCAGGCTATTCTGGGCGTCATTGCGGCTCCCAGCCCAAGCGATGTTGCTGCGAGGCTGCAATATTTGAGAAAACTGCGTCGACTCACCCCTTTGCGGCGCATCGCCTGATAAAAGGTCTCCTCGTTATTCGTATTCATAACACGCGTTTCTTCCCCCGTTGAGTTCTGGCCACGTCGCCAGCGATAATCTAAAAAAGCCTATCCGATCAGCGGGGAGAAACAATGCAAAGTGTAGGGTTATGTCCTATTGCGATATTTTCGTGCCCGTTTCCTGTTTTTCACTGTCCGGGAATAAAAAAACGCACAGGGGAGACCGCCCTGTGCGTCGGGTTTATTGCGGAAGAACTTAAACCCCAAGGCGATCGCGTAAGCTGTAATATGCCGCCCCCATGGCGGTAAACGGAATGCGCAGGCTGCGCCCCCCCGGGAACGGGTAGTGCGGCAGTTTGGCGAAAGCGTCAAAACGCTCGGCATCCCCGCGCAGCAGTTCAGAAATCAGACGTCCTGCCAGGTGGGTACAGGTCACGCCGTGGCCGCTGTAGCCCTGCATATAGTAAATGTTGGTATCAAGACGGCCGAACTGCGGCATGCGAGATAGCGTTAACAGGAAATTACCGGTCCAGCGGTAATCAATTTTTACCCCCTGCAATTGCGGGAAGGTTTTCAGCAGTTTCGGCATTACCAGACGTTCAATATCGTCTGGATCGCGGGCGCCGTAGACCACGCCGCCGCCGTACAACAGGCGGTTATCGCCGGTCAGACGGTAGTAATCCAGCAAATAGTTACAATCTTCTACACAGTAGTTTTTTGGAATCAGCGAGCGTGCCATCTCCGCAGACAACGGTTCGGTGGTTAACACCTGTGTGCCGCATGGCATGCTGCTTTTTGCCAGCGCAGGCTCGAGTTTGTCGCCGAGGTAGGCGTTGCCCGCGACGATCACAAAGCGGGCCGTAACCTGACCTTTTTCGGTGCTGACCACCGCCGGGCTGGTGTGCTGGATACGGGTGACCGGCGACTGTTCGAAGACGCGCCCGCCGTTCAGACGAATGGCGTTAGCTTCGCCAATCGCCAGGTTCAGCGGATGAATATGACCACCGCTGTGGTCGAGCAGCGCGCCGACATAACGATCGCTGCTGACTTCGCGACGAATTTCGCTGCTGTCTAACAGTTCAAGCTGCGTGTTGCCGTAGCGTTCCCAGTTCGACTTCTGCTCTTCCAGCGTTTCCATCTGCTTGTGGTTCAGCGCCACAAACAGTCCGCCGGGGCGATAGTCGCATTCGATCTGATAACGCTTAATACGTTCGCGGATGATATTACCGCCTTCAAACATCATGCTGCCAAGCATTTTGGCGGCGTCCGGGCCATAGGTGCGCTCGATGACGTCGATATCGCGACTGTAGGAGTTCACCAACTGACCGCCGTTACGTCCGCTGGCCCCGAAGCCAATACGTGCGGATTCCAGTAGCACTACGTCGTAACCCATCTCCGCTAAGTGCAGGGCGGAGGAGAGTCCGGTATATCCACCGCCCACGACGCAAACATCACAGCTAACCGACTCGCTAAGGGTGGGAAACGGTTCGTACTGATTGGCGCTTGCGGCGTAATAACTGCTGGTATGTTCAGTCATGATTAAGGCTCCAGGGAGATCCAAATGGTTTTCAGTTCGCTAAATTTTTCCAGCGCATGCAGGGACTTATCGCGCCCGTTGCCGCTTTGCTTATAACCGCCGAACGGCACAGTCATATCACCGTCGTTGTAGTTATTAACGAAGACCGAACCGGCCTTCAGGCGACGGCTCATGCGGTGGGCGCGCGACAGATCGCGGGTCCAGACCGCGGCCCCCAGGCCGTAGTCACTGTCGTTGGCCAGCGCCAGGGCTTCGGCTTCGCTGCTAAAACGGGTGACGACCAGCACCGGGCCGAAGATCTCATCGCGGCTGACGTGGGCTTGCGGGGCTGTATCGACAAAAATAGTCGGGCCGATAGCCGCTGGGTGGACGTGGCTGCGACCATCCAGCGCCAGCGTGCCTTGTGCTTCACCGTCGCGAATAAAACCATGCACGGTGTCGGCATGCGCGTTGTCGATAAGCGTGCCCATCGTGGTTTCCGGATCCAGCGGGTTGCCCGGCTGCCAGTTTTTCGCCTGCTCTTTCAGCAGGGCGATGAACTCGTCGGCAATACTCTCTTCCAGTAACAGACGCGTACCGGCGATACAGACCTGACCCTGGTTATAGAAGATGCCTGCTGCAGCATTGGCGGCGGCTTTCGGCAGATCCGGGCAGTCGGCAAAAACGATGTTGGCACTTTTACCACCGGCCTCCAGCCAGACGCGTTTCATATTGCTGTCGCCAGCGTCTTTGAGCAGTTGCTTGCCGGTGCGGGTCGAGCCGGTAAAGGTGATCACATCAACATCCGGATGCTGCGACAACGCCTGGCCCGCTTCGTGGCCATATCCGCTCACCACGCTGAGAACGCCATCTGGCAAACCTGCTTTTTTTGCCAACGCAGCAAGGCGAATGGCGGTCAGCGGTGATTTTTCTGAAGGTTTGAGGATCACGCTGTTGCCTGCAGCCAGTGCCGGGCCAAGTTTCCAGCAGGCCAGCAGCAGGGGAAAATTCCACGGCACGATGGCCGCAATGACGCCCACCGGCTCGCGCACAATCAGCGCCAGATCGCTCACCGAGGTGGTGGCCACTTCGCCATAGACTTTATCTATTGCTTCGGCGTACCAACGGATGGCGCGTGCCGCGCCTGGAATATCATCACGCAGGCTATGGCGAATCGGTTTACCGGTGTCGAGCGTTTCCAGTAGCGCCAGCTCCTCGTGATGCTGCTCCATTAAATCGGCGAACTTGTGCAGGACTGCCTTGCGCTCTGCGGGTGATGCTTGCGACCAGTCTCCGCGTTCAAACACGGTGCGGGCTGCGGTGACCGCGCGGTCTACATCCGCTTTTTTGCCGCGGGCGACTTTGGCGAGCGGGCGTTGTCCTGCCGGATCCTGCGTAATAAAGGTTTCGTTATCGGCGGCTGCGCAATATTCGCCGTTAATAAATAAACGGGTCTCCGGCGAATAATGGCTGGCTTTCTCACGCCAATATTTAAGATTCTGAAAGTTCATAGCTACTCCTTTTATATCAATAAGATAAAGTTCGTTGCTGATCTTTTCAGGCAAAATCAGGCTGCACGATGCCCCAGGGATGTACCCTGTTAATGCGCGTTATTTAAGAAGGCCTGAGAAACTCAGGCCGCTACTTATTAGAAAGTGGTAGGAGTGTGGGCACTGATGATGCGGCAGATCCCTGCCGAGGTGTTGCTGAAGCTGTGTGGTATACCGGTGTTAATGGCATAACTTTGTCCTGCAACAAGATGATACGTTTGACCGTTGATGGTCAGTATCACTTCACCTTCCAGTATTGTCCCAATCTCTTCACCCTGGTGTTTAATTCTCTCCCCGGTTGTCGTACCTGGCTGATAGGTTTCAAACATCATGGCCAGCGTACGATTCGGATTTCCGTTGTGTACCAGCTTCATGGATACTCCCTGACTCCCGATCTCAATCAAATCATCTTGATTGATAACCACCTGCGGTTCGTCAGGCTTTTCCGGTTCCGCGAAGAACTCGGAGAGCGACAGCCCATAAACTTTCAATAGCTTTTGCAGCGTACTGATGGCAGGACTGACTTTATCCTGCTCTATGGTGCTGATGGCGCTATGCGTTAACCCAGACAGTTCGGCGGCACGACGCTGTGAAAGACCCAATTGCTGGCGGATCTCTGACAAACGTTTACCCGGCGCCAGGCCGTCATCGCTCATAATTGCATTTCCTTAACTGTAGTGGTCAGAGTCGCTGTTTTTCAGCGAGGTGGTTCTGACAAGCGGTGATAAAACCTTCAAGTAACAAACGCGACAGGGCGTATTCGCTACTGTTCCATTCCGGGTGCCACTGCACGCCAAGCGCGAAAGGATGGTCGTGAACGCTGGCTGCTTCCACTAATCCATCCTGCGAGCGTGCTTCCACGCGCAGTTGCGGGCCAAGGGTTTTTGCGCCCTGACCATGCAAGGAGTTAACCCAAAACGTGCTGCAACCTGGTATTAGCTGAGATAGCAATCCTCCCTGTTGAACCTGGACTTCATGAGATGGCGCATATTGCTGCTCCACCGGGAGTTCCGCATCTTCACGATGTTCCAGGAACTGTGAGTGATCGCACAGGCGACGATACAGAGTCCCGCCAGTGGCGACAACTAATTCCTGTAAGCCCCGGCAGATGGCGAAAATGGGAATGCGCCTTTCGAGCCCGGCGGTAATTAGCGCCATGCTCAGAAGATCACGCCCGGGATCGGCGTCAGACTCATCGCCATTTTCACCATAGAGGTGCGGCTGCACATTGCTTGGGCTTCCTGGCAGGAAGATACCATCCAGTTTCGGTAACAGCGCGTTCAGTAATTCGGGTTCCGCAAGCGCATGGGGAATCGCTATCGGTAATCCACCGGCGTTCAATACTGCATTCAGGTACTTTTCTTGCAGAGTCTGGGTCTCGTGACCCTTAAGCCTGTTCCTACACATCACTACACCAATAACTGGCTTGTCAAATATATTGCCCATGATCGACCTCACGTTTTGGAATAAATTATTGCCAAACGGTTCCTTGTTATGCCATTCCGTTCATTATTTTCTCAATCTAGCAGTGGAATAACCTTCTAGCAAACTTAATTTAACATTTGACAAACAATTTGTTTGCATCCAGAGTCGAAGAGTGGACATTATATTTAACAGTCAAATCACAGAACAGCTTACAGGCCAACGGCGGTGAATCATGGAAACCAATATCGTAGAAGTTGAGAATTTTGTTCAGCATTCTGAAGAGAGACGAAGTAGCGCGTTTGTGCGTGAAGTTAAGCAGTATCTGGAGCGCTACCCCAACACGCAGTTCGTGGATGTGCTGTTAACCGACCTGAATGGTTGTTTTCGTGGTAAACGCATTCCCGTCGCCGGGTTACACAAGTTAGAGAAAGGCTGCTATTTCCCGGCATCCGTTTTCGCGATGGATATTCTTGGCAATGTGGTCGAAGAGGCGGGATTAGGCCAGGAGCTTGGCGAACCGGATCGGACCTGTGTCCCGGTGCCTGGCACGTTAACGCCTTCGGCCGCCGATCCGGAATGTATTGCGCAGATGATGCTGACGATGCTGGATGAAGATGGCGCTCCCTTTGACGTTGAGCCGCGGAACGTACTTAACCGACTCTGGCAGAAACTTCGCCAGCGCGGTCTGTTCCCCGTCGTAGCGGTAGAGCTGGAGTTCTATTTACTCGATCGTAAGCGCGATCCCGAAGGTTATCTGCAGCCGCCGTGCGCGCCTGGAACGGACGATCGGAATACGCAAAGTCAGGTTTACTCGGTTGATAACCTGAACCACTTTGCTGATGTGCTGAACGATATCGATGAACTGGCCCGTTTGCAGCTGATCCCGGCTGACGGCGCGGTGGCTGAAGCCTCCCCTGGGCAGTTTGAAATCAACCTCTACCATACCGATAACGTACTCGACGCCTGCGACGACGCGCTGGCGCTGAAACGCCTGGTACGGCTGGTGGCGGAGAAACATAAGATGCATGCCACGTTTATGGCAAAACCTTATGAGGAGCATGCCGGTAGCGGAATGCATATCCACATCAGCATTATGAATAATAAAGGCGAGAACGTGTTAGCCGATGCGAATGGCGATGATTCCGCGTTACTAAAGCGTGCGCTTGCCGGGATGATTGATCTGATGCCTGCGTCAATGGCGCTGCTGGCGCCGAATGTGAACTCTTATCGCCGCTTCCAGCCGGGGATGTATGTTCCGACCCAGGCTTCCTGGGGGCACAACAACCGTACGGTGGCGCTGCGCATTCCCTGCGGCGATCGTGATAACCATCGGGTTGAATATCGCGTGGCGGGGGCTGACGCCAACCCGTATCTGGTGATGTCGACCATTCTGGCGGGGATCCTGCATGGGCTGGATAACGAGCTGCCGTTGCAGGAAGAGGTGGAAGGTAACGGCCTGGAGCAGGAAGGGCTACCGTTCCCGATCCGCCAGAGCGATGCGCTGTGGGAGTTCATGCAAAATGACAGTCTGCGTGAGTTGCTCGGGGAGCGTTTTAGCCATGTGTATCACGCCTGTAAACACGATGAACTGATCCAGTTTGAACGCCTGATTACCGACACTGAAATTGAGTGGATGCTGAAAAACGCCTGATAGGAATGTGGCCCGGCGGCGGAATGTTTGTCGGGCCTGTACGCATTGTTTGGTCATTGAAAAAAAGAAGTCGCATCATGCGGTCTGAGCGGAGCCAGCCCGTCAATATTGCAGGATCACCTGCCATTTCCCGGATGTCGCGTAATGGAGCGGCTTGCGACAACGGGTCTTCAGATAACCGACAGAGTTTGTGACGAGGAAATGTGATGATGCCAATGTTTAAAAACCCGCCCCGCGTGAGCATCCATGGCTCCCGCAGTAAGTACGGACCGCATCTGTGCCGTGCAACATTGACGCCTTTCTTTTGGCTTTCCACCCCGACACGACCCAGGTCTGCTGTACCCACGTTTCGAACGCAGATCTGGGCCCGTGGCGGGGAGGAAAGCTATGTCGACTAATTCTTCTGTGGATCTCGCGGCCCAGCCGGGCAAAGCACAGTTGCGTAAATCCCTCAAGCTGTGGCAGGTGGTGGTGATGGGGCTGGCCTATCTCACACCGATGACGGTATTTGACACTTTTGGTATTGTTTCGGGTATCAGCAATGGCCATGTTCCGGCCTCCTATCTGCTGGCCCTGGCGGGCGTGCTGTTTACCGCCATCAGTTACGGAAAGCTGGTACGCCAGTTTCCACAAGCCGGTTCGGCCTACACCTATGCGCAAAAAGCAATCAACCCGCATGTGGGGTTTATGGTCGGCTGGTCGTCCCTGCTTGATTACCTGTTCCTGCCGATGATTAACGTCCTGCTGGCGAAAATTTACCTTTCCGCGCTGTTCCCGGGCGTTGCGCCATGGATTTGGGTAGTGATGTTTGTAGCGATCCTCACCGCGGCCAATTTGAAAAGCGTTAATCTGGTGGCGAACTTCAATGCGCTGTTTGTACTGGTGCAGGTCGCGATAATCGTGGTGTTCATTGTTCTCGTGGTGCAGGGGCTGCACAAAGGCGAAGGGGTTGGGACCGTCTGGTCGCTGCAACCGTTTATCAGCCAGAATGCGCATTTGATCCCGATTATCACCGGGGCGACCATCGTCTGCTTCTCGTTTCTCGGTTTTGATGCGGTAACCACGCTCTCTGAAGAGACACCGGATGCCGCGCGTACCATTCCAAAAGCAATTTTCCTTACCGCGCTTTACGGCGGACTGATCTTCATTGCTGCCTCGTTCTTTATGCAGCTGTTTTTTCCGGATATTAGCCGATTTAAAGATCCGGACGCGGCGCTGCCGGAGATTGCGCTGTACGTCGGCGGCAAACTGTTCCAGTCTATTTTCTTGTGTACGACCTTTGTGAATACGCTGGCGTCAGGTCTGGCGTCCCATGCCAGCGTTTCGCGTCTGCTGTACGTGATGGGCCGCGATAACGTCTTCCCGGAGAAGTACTTCGGCTATGTCCATCCGAAATGGCGTACACCCGCGCTGAACGTCATTATGGTCGGGATTGTGGCACTCTCGGCCCTGTTTTTTGACCTGGTAACCGCCACGGCGTTGATTAACTTTGGCGCGCTGGTGGCCTTTACGTTCGTTAATTTGTCCGTGTTTAACCACTTCTGGCGTCGTGAAGGGCGTAAGCATACCTGGCAGGAAAAGTTGCACTACCTGGTATTGCCAATGGTCGGCGCCGCCACCGTTGCCGTACTGTGGGTGAACCTGGAGGTGACATCGCTGACGCTGGGACTGGTATGGGCTGGCGTGGGGTTGGTGTATCTCGCCTACCTGACCGGACGTTTCCGCAAGCCGCCGCCGCAGTTTGACGCCGCGAAATCTGAGCAGGCCTGGGAGTGACTTTTTCCAAAGGGTGAGTTATCAACCAACTTGTGAACTCTGTTAGTCACTAAAGGGGCGAACTGCCAGGGTAAGCCCCTTTTATTCATGTGCGTTTAATCAGAGTGAAATCAATGATCACTTTTAATTTGCTTACATGTATCCAACCATCTGGTTGCATCAATTTTCCCGTTTGCCAGATATTGTTGCTGGTTCTGCCAGTGCGCGGCGAGGAATGGCTTAAGGCCTGCAAGACGTTTGTTCAGTGTGAGCATTTGATCGAAAACCATCACTTCATGTTTCAGACCTTCCTGACCATAAAGCGTGGCTGAATCAACCAGACTACTGGCGTAGTAACTCGTCAGCTGTTGCAGGCGATCTGTTTGCTCACCAAGTTTTGTTTTTCGGATCGCGCAATTTTTATCACTGTCATCTTTATCCTTACACAGCAATTCATAGTTGTGATTGAGGAAGTCAAGAAAGCGGCCATCATCCTGCAATTTTGTGCAAAGGAAGGAGCCGAGGTTAAGGCTGGCGCGGATCGATTGTGCCCGTTCTTCCTGTTGTTGCTGATTACTGGCGCGGAGCTGATTTTCCAGATCCTTCAGTTTCTTTTTCAGCTCTGTGTCTTCAATGCCTGATGCCAGGCTTCCCAGCGCTTTTGCGGTGTCTGTGGGGACTTCTTTGCTCTTATCTATACCTGGTTTATCTGCGCCGAGAGCAGCCCAATTTTTCTCCAGCTGTTTCACTCGGTCTGTTGATGTAATGGTCGGAGAGACCAGTACCAGACGCAGGCCGGTGGTTTTGCTGGTGAAAGGATGGGCTTCATCGTAGTAGTTAATTTCTTTACGGGTCGCGCTACGGATCTCTGATTCATTCGAGATGACGCTGCCTCCGCGAACCACAAAACCACCAGCCTGGCCGTGAAGTCTGTTGATTTTATTGAGATAAAATGGGGTGAACATCATCTCAGAGACGTTGCCCAGCATATCGTGTAGGCCGAGGGGGTTAGGGTTCAACAGCCCAATGAGCTGTACTTTGCCGTTAGAGGACTGCGACCCGGAATACCACTCGTAATTTTTCATGTCATCCATCGGATAGTGGGAATCACGGAATTCCGCACTGTTTACCTTGAGGCCGCCGCGTGCTGCAAATTCCCATTCTACTTCAGTGGGCAGACGTAAAAATCCAGGGTTGCCATCCTCTTTCGGTAATTTGTCGAGAGCATTCGTGCGTAACCACTGGTTATATTTATCGGCAAAATTTACTGCATCGAACCAACTGATATTGGTTTCTGCGATGCTTAACTTACGTGATGGCGTGGGACAGGTACCGCTGGTTAATGCCTGGTATTGCAATGCTGTCAGTTCATATTTGGCCATCAAATAGTAACGACCTTTGTTTTTTTTGCTTTCGGTAAAGCTACCGGCGATGAAGGTTGGATAACTGTGTTCAACAAAACCCCATTCTCCGCCATCTTCTCCTAAGGTGATCGGCATATCATCCAGAGGACCTGAGACCGGGATTTCTACCTGACGGAAAACCATGGAGCCTTCACAGGGCATGGGCAAAATAATATCTTCGCTATCCGGCTTGGGGTTATAGATTTTCTCTGCCCACGGTTCGGCCAGCACGGGTGACATCTTCACCAGCAGAGTCAGCGCCAGCCAGCGTGATAATGTGGAAGGGGTAAGGGTCATGGACGTTCTCCGCAAATGATAAATGCCTTGGGCAAGTAGGAATAAGGGTTATGCCTCGCGCAGGCTCTGCGCAGGTTCAATATTAATGGCGCGCCAGGCACCAATGCCGGCGACCAGTGTCGCCACGATGATGGTGAGTATCAGAGCGACGAGGCCGTGCAACGGGGTGATCTTACAAATCATCTGACCCGTTGCCTGACTGTCCGCTAACGCCTGGTTAAAGACCTGACTGGCTAAGAGGTAGATCGCAAAGCCGCCGATATAAGCCACCAGACTAAGCAGACAGCCTTGAAAAATCACATAGGCACCCACTGCCGGACGGGTAAAACCGAGCAGGCGGAGGACAGCAATATGTTTACGTTTGCGGTCAACATTCGCGATAAATGAGCCAATAAGTGAGGAAATACAGCCAACCAGTGCAGTGGCGGCAATGGTATTAAAAATAATGCCCAAAACCCGATTGATGCTTTTCACATTTTCTATATCAGCCAGACGGCTGGTGGTTTCGATGCGCTGCTCCCGGAGATCGCGCTCAAGGTTGGCAACCTGATCAATATCGCGGGCGTATAATCTGGCGCGTGCGTAGAGCGGTGGTTTACCGTCAAGCTGCGCACCGCTGGTCATCCCCAACCCAGTTACCGCATAGCCATCGCGGAAATGTTCAAGCGCAAGCAATAACGAAGGCTGGGTAAAGATTGCGGCACGATTAAAATAGGTCGCAGGCAAAATCCCCACGACGGTAACACTTTTTCGTCCCCATTCCTGGCGTTCATCAAGCATTCTGCCTACTCGCAAAGAGAGCGAATCACCGACACTGACCGCTAATTTACGTGCGGCTTCTTGGGTAATGACAACCTCGTTTTCCTGATGGAGTTCAAGGGACTTGAGTAAAGGGTCCCCTGAGTCTGTTGGAATAACTTCAGCATTCTCAATGAAATGTGTGCTGTCTGTTTGCAGGTCAGCAAGCGTATTTAGTGAACGCGTTTGTCCGATGGCGAAACCCACATCGGGTCGCTGCCGTAACTCTTCGATCCAGTTTTGGTTGTAGCTGCCGCTACTCAGCATACGGATTTCCAGGTTACGAGGGTCACTGGCCAGATCTTCTTGCAGCTGGTTCACAATCCCAAAACGCAAACCGAAAAGAAGTAATAAAGGTGCGATAACAGCGACGAGAGAAGAGACGATGCAAAAAGAAATGATGCGATCGTGCCACAGGTCTTGCATAGCCAGGCGGCCCAGCAGTCTGGCTCGGTTAAAGGACAAAATAGGTTCCTCCCTGTTCGTGATTCGACGATGCCACTAACGGTTCAGGCTGGGCAGTTAAACAGGGTAAATTGAAATGTTGTACCAGTGGCCAGTCATGGCAAACAATCAGCGCCATCATGCCTTCCTGGCGGACCAGTTCAATAAACAGGCTAAATAATTTCTTTGCGTTGTAAGGATCAAGTGCGGCTGTTGGTTCATCCGCCAGTACCAGTTTTGGACGGTGCAATATCGCACGTGCGAAAGCGGTTCTCTGTCGTTCACCAAACGACAACTGCGTTGGATATTTGGCCAATAATGGCGCAAGTTTGAGAGCATCGATTACTCTATCCAGCAGCGCGTTGTCGGGGCGTAATCCCAGCAATTGACACGGCAGAAGGATGTTATCTTTGACGCTCAGATAGGGGAGCAACCCCCCATTTTGTAACACAAAGCCAAGCTGACGGGCGCGAATACCCGCTAGTTTATTATGTTGTTCATCCTTTATCAGCGTTGCGATATCAAATTGCTGTGCACCTTCTTCCAGCTCGAAGCACCCGATTTTACTGGGCTGCAGTAATAAGCCGATGGCTTCCAGTAGCGTGCTTTTACCACATCCACTTTCACCTGTGACCGCGACGACCTGGCCTGGCCGCAGCGTGAACTGCGGCAGGTAAACCCGGTGAGCATGACTGCCCTGACCACGAAGAACGCACAACTCCTCTATGCGCAGCATCAGGGCATCATTTCCAGTGGGATGGGATAAACGCGATCGCGTGGATCGCTTCCTTTTGCCAGCTCAACCCAGCGATCAACATCGGCGTTATATTTTTGGTAATGACGCAGTTTGGATGACAGCGTGCGGATAAATTTCTCCTGTGACAATCCATCCCAGCTTTTCCAGGTCTCTTCGTCGAGGTTCAGGACATCGCTCTTATAGGGAAGATCGGCCAGATATTCTCCCAGTACACCCAGATCGCCAATGCGGGCATTGTCCTGTTGTTTCAGCTGGTTAGGATCAGCGCCCATTGTTGCTGCAACAGTACGCAGTTGCTCAAACATTTTGGTCGGTGAGATCATCCCCTCATTTGCTGCTTTAAGGATCTGGCTGACAGCATCGCTTAAGTCACTTAGCTGACCTTTGGTCAAGAGAACACGAACGTCGGTGGTAGGAATGTTTTGCTTAATCAGGTCGCGGTCGCTAATCCATGCCTGAAAGACTAACGGGGCTTGTGTGCTGTTACGCTTACCCAGATAGGCCAACTGCATGGCATGTCCAATTAATGCCGTATCCTGAAGCAGCTTTTGCTCCGGTGTCAGTTTCTGTCCATCGTCTTTCGCGTAAAGCGCACTACCAATCGCAGCATCACCCATGTAAGCAGATTTAACCTGCTCAGTAATGGCGGAAGCTAGCGCATCTACCTGCTGGCCAAACATCTTAAGATCACCGGCATTTACGGCCTGGTAAAGGTTGGATTGGGTACTGTCAAAATTGGAGAGATCCCGGTACTGGCTTTCGGCTTTGGCATGGTTATCTTTGCCGACTGATGTTTTTAGGTGCAGCGTATAGATAGCAATACCGCGGTTACCCGCCTCAAGGCGAAGCTGGCTGGCATCCAGACCGGTACCTGACAGTTTGTTGCTGCCGTCAATAGCACCTGCATCGGTAATCAGGACCATGTAACGTGCGCCAAACGGGCTCCAGTCAATGTCATCAATAGCTGATAGCACGCCGGAATACGCATCCTCGTCATACAAAGAACTGGAGACTTTCGCTTCTTTTAAATCAGCGACCTTCTTCAGGAAATCCGCACCATCTTTCACATGGCTAGGATCTGCGTAAATCTTTGTGCGGTACTCAAGGCCCGGAACGGCTTTGGTGTTTGAACGAAATGAGATCAGCCCAAACTTAACCTGCCCATCCAGATGCTCTTGTTTGATCTTGCCATAGATCTTATTAACCGCTTCTTTGGTACGTTCAATGTAAGGCCCCATTGAAATGGTTGAGTCAATAACGAAGACCACCGAGGCGTTAAACCCTTTCAATTGATTTACGTTATCTTCTTGTTTTTTAGCCGTTTCAGCTTTACTGACGGAGGCTACGTTAAGCAGACGAGTATAGAAGCCATCTTCAGTCATGACCTCTTCGCCGCTCAGGATTGGCAGCAGATAAAACTGCTTTTGCAGATCGACAAAATACTCGGGCTCTTCAGCCTGAATACCCTCGGCATGGCCGTCCCGTTTTAACCTGGCGCGAAGCGGGGCAATCAGCGATACGGGATCGGGGGCAGAGAGAATATCATCAAGGCTTTTTCTCTCTTTAAAGAACAGCAAACGGTCACGGTTTGCCGGGTTGGTAAATGCCAATGTGAGCTGCATTTTCCAGTCGACGGTACATGACTTTGGCAACCAGCCAATAGTTTTACCAAAGCTATCCGGCCCGACCTTAAGCCAGCTCTGGCCGTTTGCATCTTCTTTTTGATAAACATACAGGCTGCTGAAGGCCGGCTGTAGCTGACCTTTATCATCACCTGCGGTAGTCCCAAGTTTGCAACCCGGGGTAGTGAGAACACGTTGATATAACGTTTTCTTACCTTCCTGGAGCAGAGGTTTGTCGCCATCAGCGGCAAATACATGCCCGCTGAGCAACAGGCCACATAATGGCAGAGCCAGACGACTCATCGGATTCCAGGTCATTTTCCTAGCTCCTTAAGGCGCTGTTTGGCCGTTTGGTTGTCAGGCTCCGTTTGCAGAACCGTTTCGTACCAATATGCTGCAGTATCTTTATCTGGCGCTTTGAAACATTCACTTGGCTGGTGGTATTTCGGGTCGTATTCACCTGCGTACACGAGCGCGATTTTGGTATCGCCACCCTGGGCACGGTTAGCATACAGACGCTGTGCAACACCACATTTTTTAGCCTCTTTTGCGGCCTGGATAATGGTCAGCAGTTTGTCACTGTCGAGCTTTTCCTGAACACAGCTCTGGACGAAATCAAGCTCGTTCTGGCTGTTCAAACCCTGTGCAGAACAGGTACTATGAGCGACAGGCTCTGGTGCGGAAGCGGGTGCAGACGCCGGTGTTTCTTGCTGTGCTTGTTCAACGGGGGGGACTTCCGGTGATTTATCCCGCCCTAAAAACCACCACAGCGCACCGGAAATCACGACTAATGCCAGTATTGCCGCTCCAATGACAGGAAGACGGGAGGGCCCTGATTTCGCTGGAGTTCTCACTTCAGTATGAATAACCGGCTCTACAGGTTCAGGGGCAACAACGGTTTCTGTCGCAATGACGGGCTCAGAAGGAACTTCTGGAGTAGCCAGCATGCTGCTGCCGCTATAGTTGCCTGTTTCACCTCTTGCTTCAGAAGAGAACAGTTCGTCGCGCGCCAGCTGTAACGTGGTATTGCGTGTTTCTCCAGAATCCAACTTGATCTGAATTTGTACCTGGCTTGCCGTCGCCAGCAATGGGTCAAGCAATGTTGGGCCAATACGAAAACCGCTACCATTATTCAACGCATAACCACCGTTCATGGTAAACCAGTGTTGTGCAGGGCTCCAACTGCCATCGGGTTGTAGGTAGTTCTGCTCGTTATTGCACAGAGTAAAGGTCAGATTAGTCAATATTGCGGTTTCACCACGCAGGCGGACCATTAGTTGTGCAGTACCTGGCTCTGCCGGCTGGCAGGCGATGATTTTAGCTAGCATGGCATGTTCTCTTGTTTCAATTGGCTGATAATCTGACCAAGTTGACGATTCTGTTCGAAGGAAATATCCCGTGTGGCGCTATGACCCGCATTGTCCAGGATGACGCTCATCAAAGCAGAAAGCCAGTCACCCAGATAGGAAACTCCGGGCTGTGGTGCGACGGCGGCGAGTTGTGGCAACTCATCGTTAGCGAGCTGCTTCTGACGCAGAAACACTTTATTTTTCTCGCCAACATAGCTGTTGGGTACCTTTTCTGCTGGCAGCGTGAGATAACCAAACCAGGCAATAAAATCACGTATGGTCAGTTGAGCACGTAAAACCTGACGTGCTCGCATGTGTACGCGGGTTGTTTCAGCCTGCTCTTGACCCGCCAGGGCATGTTTCAATGTCCCTTCCAGATCCAAACGTGTGGCGGCGGTGATTAGCTCTTCGCTGAGTTGATTCATCAGCTCACTGCTCATGCCCAGTTGACGCCACTGCAACGGTTGCTGCGGCAACTCCCGTAGGTGGGCTACCCAGGCTTTAAAGGCCTGATGCGCGAAATCATCATCCTGGCCTACACGTTCCGTTGCGGCAGTTGCTGGCGCATCAACAACGGCGGTTTCAACAGGTGTAGTCGCAAAGGGATCGCTGGCAAAGGGGTTTTCAGCGAAAGGATTACCACCAAACGGGCTGGTTGCGAAAGCATTGATGGTCGGGCTTTCGCCTTCGGTTTGCGGCGCCTGGTCGAGGTCGCGAATACTCAAATAAATGTTGTTGAGCTCCTGAGTCGGCAGAACCAAGCGTTCGATAAGCTCCCCCATATTGTGGGAACATGCAGACAAGCCCTGCCATAACTCTTTGGCAATTGCTTGTTTTTTCACAATCTGCCCATCACCGTCTTTTTCGTACCACCGACCAAGGCGTTGATCGCCGGTTTCCATGCGACATTGCAGCAGTTGTTGCTGTAAACGTTTTAACTTGAAGTCGAGATGGGCGACGCCGCGTAGTGCTTTAGTCAGGCGCGACATTCCACCGTCGTTGAGTTCGAGCATTGCCTGCCAGGCTGCTTTCGGTTCTGCAACGTGCATATTCACATTTTTTCCGCAGACGAAGGTACTGCCCATGGTATCGAGTACATCACGGTAACGATCGCTGATACCCACTTCCAGGAGTCGCTCCTGTCCAGCATCCCCTTCAAGCCTCAGGAAGGGGTTATCGAGCCCGGGTTTGCGTACCAGGAAACAGTTGTTGAAAGGCTGGTTGGGTGCCCATTGTGGAAGCCATTCATAGTGCGAGAAACGCTCCAGTAAAGTCATGTGCATCATACCTTCCCAGCCTTCTTTTAACTGGCTTTCGGTATGTTGCAGGCTGTTGACGATTCGCATATCACACATGGTGATTGCCCAGAACAGACCCGGGTTGCGGCCTCCGCGCTCTTCGGCACTCTTACCCTGGGTTTTCTCTACCCAGCGGTTTAATACCGGACCCACATCAGCAACGTCGCTCTGTTTGGCTGAGCTGGCGCATACGACAAGCGCATTCATTTCCTGGTTATCGGTATAGCGTTCGAACAGGTAAGCAACTTTTCCGCGAAGCAGGAGCTGCGAAATTGCGTTAAGTCCATCCCGGCCAGCCTGTTCAAGTGCAGTGATCTTGAGACGACCGCGATAGCCAGGGAAGTCGAGCAGATCAACCTGTTCCACAACGCTGTCGGTTTCAACTTCTGCCAGAGGAAAAATCAGCTCTGTGGTTAAGGCCGCCAGTTCCGCCTGCGTTAAGTTGGCGCTACCAATTTGTTGTTCTTCTTTCCAATAACGGATCTCAACGTTGCGATCCTGGCTGGAGCCCAGCCTGTTCAGGCTATCAACGTTCATGATACTGCCGCTGCTATGGTCAGTCAGCGTTTCCAGTGGGGCAAATACCATCCGGGTATGGTTCAGTTTCGCCAGTACATTGGCTAATGAACGGTAGGTTTCTGTGAGGGCTGGCTGTTCTCCCCACAACAGGGAAAAGAGCTCTGCACGATCATTTGGGCTCAACGTCGGGGCAATTTTCAACACCTGCGGCCACCAGGCGTGTTCAAGCTTCTCAACTGACTTTTTAAAGGAGGCGTTAAGGTAATCCCACAAGGCGACGACATCTTCCTGGCTGACGCCGTTATATTCCTGTACCTGCACAGCCCGCTGCAGGAATGGGCGCAGGCGCTCTTCAACCCGGCTTTGGTCAAGCTGATAGCTCAATTGCTCATGGTTGAAGTCGTTAAACCACGCGTTGGCCAGAATCTTAGCCAAATCGATTTCACTGAACAGGCGCAACGGCACTGGGTATCCAGCCGGTGCGGCGGGCGCCTGACGGGTAAAGCGAGTGACCAACCCCGTCGCTTCTTTACCTCCGCCGACAGGGTTAACCTCTTTGATAAAGTCAACACGCCTTTCGCCGTAGAGTGCTTCCAGCGACCCATTGCTACCAGCGGCGAGCGCTGAAATGAGGTACGATTTCCCTGCCTGAGAAATACCGAAAAAACCGACGGTCATCGGTGTTTTGGCAACCTGAGTCAGGCTATTGGCCAGGTTTCTCGTACGCAGCAAACTCAAGTTGAGTTTGTCTGCTTCGTTGTCTAAACGACGTGAACCGGGGCGTACGTTGTCGACCCATCCGAGTGCGTCCAGGCATCCCTGAGCGATAGCAGCCCAACCCTGAGTGAGAGATTTTTGTTCGCTATTCATTATTTTTTAACACTCCCGCTATCGAGCCAGTGACGGCTATCAATGAGCCCTCTATCGGGCATCGTATTGAGTTCCAGATCCAAATCACGTTTGCTAAATGACTTATCGGTGTTGCTGCTGACATCGGCGATCGTCAGGCGATCGCTAATCAGTCCAAGTTGACGAGCTCGTTTACCCTTATCGATCGCCAGTCTGACTTTGAGATACGGGGAGCCGTTATCCGTGGACTGAGCCGAAGAGAATTTTTTACGTCCTTCTTCGCTAAAACGTAGGGTATACAGCGGTGCAGCAGTCCAGCGTTCTGCATTCAACTGGCGATAGCCTAAGCGCAGGTCGCCACGCATAACGATGCTTTGTGTGGTTTTCTCGCCATTTTCATCGGTGATAGCCGGAAGCTTGATCTGCCCGTTTTCAGAATCGATATGTTGATAAACGATGTCGGCATCGCGAATCAGGTTATCCATATCAATGGTGCCGATATGGCGAATCGTTGAATACGGTTTCAGCTCTGAGGTGCGGAAATGGAAGTTAGGAATGCTATGGTTTGCACACAATTGCGTGAGCATGGCACCCACTGAAGCCGTACTTTTCGGATCGTCGATATGACCGTTTTTATGGAACGGATACCAGGTACCAGTCTGATAACCATGTAACGGCAGAATACGCCCTGGCGGTAACGGAAGGTTGCGACGAATAATCGCCTGAATCCCAGGTAACTGAGACGGCCGGCCGGTGAGTAGCAGCAGATCGCAATGATAATAAGACAGCACTTCACAGAGTGCGGTCAGGACTTTATCGATGCTGAACTTACCTGCACAGAGATCGCCATGGAGTTTGGCGAGTGGCAGATTAAGCATGATATCCGCGAGCTTAAAGTCGGTCGGACCTCCCGCTTTCTGAACTTCTCGGCGCACGAATCCTTCGACTTCATCACGAATACAACCGACTGGTAGCAAATCGCCGACACGTTGGTTAATCAGGGTATGCGTTTGTTCATCAAGCGGATCATAATGTTCGTATGTTCCCAGGATATGTAATGCGAGCGGGACGAACAGCTGCAGGCTTAGCTGTTGGCGAAGCACGGCTTCGGCTGCACTAATATTCTGCGATCCGCACAACTGGGACATCAATGTTTCAGTGGACATCACACCGACTTCACGCAGGGCTTGCTCAAAAGCGGGGAGAACGTATGACTGAATAACATCCAGCAAAATGTCATCACCTGCGATCTTAAAACTGTCGCGAAAGCGCTGGTTGGGGATGATATGTACGTTAGTACCACCACCTGTGTGCCCATTATGATCGAGGCGGTAATCGGTGATCACCAGATCGGTGGTCCCGCCGCCAATGTCAATTGAAGCGATAGTGATACTTTCACGATCGGTACGGTCTGGTCGGCCAATTGCGTCGAAAAACTCTTCCGGATGACCGGCAAAGTTCTGATTAATCTCGGTGTACAGGTAAACCAACTGTGCACAGGAGGCTTCGTCCCACTCTACCCTGATTTTAGGTAATGGGATCTTGATGTTAGCTTCCGTATGCTCTTCTTGTACGTCTTTATACGGATCGTTCTCGCCGTTGTGCCAGCGTAACGATTTCCACACCAAGCCGACAGCCTGACGCATGCGTTCATCCAGCACACAGCGTTCAGCCATGGGCATACCTGGTGGAACCGTCAGAATAATATGGCGTAGCTGACGCGGGATCCCGGCGTGTCCCTGACGAATACGCTGCTCCGGGCTGTTAATCTGGCTAATGGCCTGGGTCAGAACTTCAGCCAGCATAAAGGTCATCAGCGAACTGCGTGAGTAGCGTGGCGTAAAGACGGGGATGCGATCCATCTCATCTTCAATGGTGTGCAGGGCTTCGCCTCTTTCATCGATCAGGTTGGCAAACGGTGCCGCCGTTGCCAATGGATTGCTGTCCTGCACATAGCTGCCATTAAAACGCCAACCCTGGCCATAAAACTTCTCATCCCACAAATAGCGTTTAGGGCTGGATAGACCCGTTGAACCTTCGCTGCCTTTACGACGAGCCGCCAGACGACTGGCTTCACCACCAATACGTGCGATAGTTGGCCACTGGAACGCGTCGTGGCGGCCGCTGCGTACAGAGCAGTGATCTTTGCCGAAGAAGGCTTGCGAAAACTCGACCCTGCTTTCAAAAGGATCGGTATAGATATGTTCGGGGGCGCTGAGATCACGTAGTTTCAGCACATAGTTGTGCCTCATGCCTGAACCTGATTGCCCATGATCTTCAATAAGAATGCCACAGGTGCGCGAGTTGCCCACGTCGAGTATCAGGTCGACGGCGATGGGTTTAATCGCATTGGTTTCCTGATTGGCGATCACTCTGAACTGCGGCAGTTCAATGACGGGTTCAGTCTGGATTTGCAGACCTTCGACTGGAATAGCCATCAATGATAGAAGGTTCAGGTAATGTGCCAGCGGGTATTGCTGTGCAAGTTCCTGCTCACGCTCGTCGATATCCCGGCCTTTGCTCGCTTCTTTGAATACTTCTTTGAGCCAGTCGGTTATCCAGTCCTGCGTCAGGTACCAATTTAGGGCATAGGTTGCTGTCGCGACGGCGAAGGTTGCCCCAGCATTCACATCTTCCTGGTTCGGACTGAGATCAGCGGCAGCCTGCTGTTTAGCCATAATACGGGTGTCGATCGCCAGCGTCATGCGATGGCTGTGACCATCTAAATCGGGTTCTGGTAGTTTGACTAAACGAAAACGAGCCCAGTTTAGCGGTCCCTCCTGGTACACATTCGGTGGGCTAAAGCGAAACAAAGGAAGCGGTAACCAGATGCCGTCGAACAACTTCAGGCTCTGTTCGACAGGGATATCGTACTGGCTTTTTGCCTTCTCGATGTTATCGGGGGTCGGCTGATAGAAATAGTAATCGCGCTGCTCGTTGTAAATTAAACGGGTGAGTACACCGTTTGCTAATTTGACAAATTCGCCAGCAGGCAGGCGGCCAAGTGACAATCCGAAATCCATAAACTGGATCCCAGAGTCACCCACGAGGGTAATTTGACGATCGAAAGATACAATCTCAGGCAACATAGTTATCTCGTCCCTGTTCAGGAATTAGGTTGAAGCATGCGAATAGGGAATGTTTTTTCCCCATCATTGCTGCCAATACAATCGGCGTGGCCAGCAGCGGCTGATTTGCACTCGATTGTCGGTACAATAAAGTTTGAACCGTCGCTACATTTCATCTGCTCAGGATTGGTGATACTTAGCGCCCCTTGCTGCACATTGCCGCTGGCAGGGCCACGGCAGGTCACACCGCTGGACTGGCGTATGCTGACGGTGCCATTACCCTGGGCAAAGTTATATTGCAGTTGCAACGGTCGCCCGGTGAGCTTGTCCTGAATACCACCATTCACGCGCCATTCGCCGTTAAGAAACTGCGCCGGGCCATCGGGAAGGGCCGGAGGAAACGTCAGCGGTGTGCCCTGTGCCGGGATGACTGGCTGCGTGGTGACTGGTTGAACTGTGGGGGGCGTTTGAGCGTCTGCGGCTCCAGGTACAGCAGGAGGTGCTGGAATAGTCGACGCATCAGCGTTGGCATCACTTGCAGGAACAACTGGGGGAATTGTGTCGTCACCGACCTGCGTGGTTGCTGTCGCTGCCGGAACGGCTGGCGATGTTGGTTCCAGTGCTTGCTGCGTATCGACTGCAGTACCCTCAGATATACCAGGGATGACAGCTGAACCCACGACGGTTTCTGAACCTGTGCGGGAAACCTGCGTTGTTAAATCGGAAACGCCTACGGCTGGACGTTCGATGGCAGGAGCCGCATCGATCGCCGTTTTATCCGTGGCGATGGCTGGGAGTCCCGGAATGGAGAGTGATGGTACGCATCCGCGTAGTAGACCTAACAATAATGCCAGCAGCAGCAATGCAAGTAGCAACCAGAGTAACCAACGCCAGCTCCAGCGTCTGCGCACTACGGTATATACATCAGGTGTAACAGCTGGGGTTACAGCGGCGTCTACAGGAGCCAGAGGGGTTGAGGCCGCGTGAGGGGGGGCTGGTAGTAATGCCGGACTCAGCCAATGCATAGGGTTACGTTGTTCGCCTTCCGGATGGACAAATCCCCAAAAGGTAATCACCAGGATCCCGTTTACGAGGTACACAAATTCATAATCCGGGAAATGTGTGACTGACTTCAGCAACTGTGCGAAGACGCGGCGATCGCCCCCAGTCCTGTTTTGCTCAGCATTGAGTAACTGTTCACTTAACGCCTGCACTGACATTTGAAACGCATTAAATTGCTGGCGTGCTGATTCCCGCTCCGCTTCACTCGCACCGCTCCAGGGGATGACATCGCCAGGGAAGCTGCTGTACCAATCGGTTCTGTCACCACCCTGATCGTTTTGTGGGATAGCTAAATGACGAGCCAAATCGCGCCCTGCGTCAAGACGGTAGATTGCTTCACGTAACTGGAACGCCATCTTAAAAACGGGATAGCCCGTTTCACCCAGAGCCTTAAATGAGGAATTATGCCCGGTACGCAGCAGTGGTCCCTGAATCGAATTTCGCATTGTCTAAACCTTGTAAGGCTGTGATTTAACAAAAGCCACAGTGATGCAGGCTATTTTTTACTCGCGCCAGGCGTCCATTCAAAACCCCAGCCATAGTGCTTATCCAGCGACTTCCGGTCAGGGAAGAAACGGTCCAGACGTTCAACCGTGATATTGCCATCGACGTTTTTGAGTCTGGCTATCGCCGCAACGTTATTGCGCTGATTGCTGTCAGTCAGCGTGGATATAATGGGGGGTTGATCGGGCACATAAATCGTGATGGTGGCATTGGTCCCTTGCCAGTTATCGGCACCGCCGTAAATGAAGCTATAAATCAGCACCTCATCAATATCCTGCCAGTGGCTACCATTAATGAAGAGCCATTCACCCTCTTGATTGTTACCTTCACGAAGATCTTGTTGCAGCAACAGATAAGGCGGTTTGTCATAGTTTCCCAGGAACTTACTCAACGCTTCGGCACCACTGATCTTGCCATTTTTAAAACGAATAAAGGCGGCGATATCGAGGTCGATAGGCTCTTTATGGCTTCCCTGTTGCCAGGTCAGGTTAATTTTAATCCGCCCAAAATCTTTGCGTTTCTCCAGATTTATGCTGGGGTTTGCCTGGGTTAAGTTCGTGCTGGCTGGGGCTACAGCAGGCGCAGCGGTAGGCACATCGTGATGCAACGGAGGAGAGGGCGAGGTTAAGGAATTTTTATGCCACCACCACCCGGCACAGGCGATCAGCAGCAACAAGAGCAGCAATAATAGCCATGGCAGGAAGCGTCGCCACCACGGGATAACGACCACGGGAAGTGGGGGCGCTTCACTGATAATGACCCAGTTAATCAGCACAGGTTCGCCACCTACGCTATAGCAGTTAAGATCGCGCGAATGCGTTAACAGCCTTTGTAAGGCATGTGCTGAATGTTCTTCGCCGCGTGCGAGTAACTGCTCGATCAAACCGGCCAGAACATCATGGTACTGCTGGCGTTTACTCTGGACGGAGGCTTGTTCCGCCTCGCTTAGCGCAGAAAAGGGCTTTGCCAGCCCCTGGCGCTCAGTCCACCATTCCAGATGTCCTTGTGAACCACGGCGAGCGGTGGCGTAGAGTAGCGCCAAAGATGGCGGAAGATGACGGTGTATGATCGCAACCGTCTCCTCGTAGATTGTCAGAGTCGCTTCATCAATAGGCGCAGCAGTTGTTAATCGTTGCATAACCGAAATCATTATTGTTGTGAGTTATATGCGTGGTATGCATACAGTTGCATATCAGCAAGCCAGAGCCGTTTTCTTCAGCAGCAGAAAAAGTGGCCAGGGGATTTGCGCCACTTTTAGGGCATCCTTAGCGAAGGGTATTTGCTTCCTCCAGGACTTTGATTTTCTGCTTGGCTTCTGCGACTTTTTTTTCAATTGCAGCAATTTCACTTGCGCCACTGGCATGCTGAGACTGCCTTGCAAGTCCTGCAATTGTTGAATTTCCTTCTGGCGTTCACTGCTTTTTATTTTGCTGGACTTCAGCTGTGCAAGGGTCTGTGACAGGTCTGAACGCACGGCATTTAACCTTGCTTGTTCATCGGCCAGCTTCTGATTGACGTTCTGCTGTCGGTTTTGGGTATAAGCCTGCTGTTGCTTCGCCGACTCATTTTCATACTGGCTGAGTCGAACCTGCTGCTCTTTTTGATCAACCTGCTGACGATAACCGCCGGATGTGGCGCAGCTTAGTTTGGTAATAAAACTCGGATCTTGTGCGTGTAAATCACAGTCCTGTGGCGATGTGGTACAGCCGGTAAGCACAATTGCGGCGAGAAGCAGATATTTTCTCATCAAATAATCCATAAATTGAGTCAAATAACAACACTTTACATTTCAAAACGGCCCCAAAAAGGCCGATAATCCTATCGGCCTAAAGCTTTTAGCCCAGAGAAATAGCCTGGCGTTGTTCGTAAAACTCGTTCGTTTCTTTTTCCAGGTCGCTAATCTTGCTATTCAGGCTACTGTACTCTTTGTTTAAATTAGCAAGCTTGGTTTTCTCTGCAGATGTGGTAGTAGTTTGTCCTTGCAAAGCGACCTTGTAGGCAGACTCTTTGTCTTTCATACCTTTCACGGTCTCTTTCATCTTGCTGATGTTGGCGTCGATTTGTGCTAATTGTGTTTTGGCTCCTGCTTTATCAAAGCCAGCCTTATCTTTTTGGATGCTAATTTTGGTTAAGGTTGCCTGGTTTTCACTGATAACCTGTTTCATAGCAAGGGTAGATTTTTCTACTGCAGCGGTATCTTTGCTGATATCCGTATCCATTGCCTGCAGGCGATCGGCTGTGGAGGCATAATCTTTTTTCAGACCATCAAGATAGTAGTTAGCCGTCATACCCGCAGCGCACCCAGCAGCACCACCAATGGCAGCACCTGCAATTGCTTTCTTGGTGTCGCCAGCCAGAGCACCAACCACAGCGCCAAGCGCAGCACCTGATACCGCACCAATGCCACAACCTTGCGCGCCAGAAGCACTAAAAAACTGGGATTGCTCGGTGGTTGTCAGACGTGGATCCGGTTTTGCTCCTGACAGCAGAGTGCTTCCAGTATTGGCGCAACCGCTCAGCAGTAATGTTGCGGAAATTAGCAGACAAGCAGTATTTCGGTTAAAAGAGTTCACTTTTTTTTCCTTAAATCATAAATTAGCAACGATAAAAAGCTGTATGGTGATTAAATTTCGCATAAGTAGCGATTTCATATAGGGCAAAATTAAATTCTGTATTTTTTATGACGTGATAACTTTTACCCCGGTAATACAATAGAATCAAAATACTAAGTGGTGTATTAATTTCGTGTTGTTACTATTGGTGGCGAAATAAAAAACATCCACTTTGTTTTATGATTTTTTTAATGTGAACTATTTGTTTTTAAATGATTTATGCTGTTTACGTAAACGAAGTTGTTGAGCCTTCATACGGAGTAAGCCATGGTGAAATGATCAACAGTGCGGTTACCAGAGGGGCCCTTCTCACAGAACATAAAAAATTCGTTATGAGTATACCTGATTTATTCGCGATGTGAATTTATCTTAATTTAATATGCTATGTTTTCATAGAGGGTTGAATGTTGTTCATGTAGATTGATCTAAGTCAATAATAAAATGACTATTATGATTGGTAGTTGCGATAAGTGTTATCCGTGGGAACTCGATAACTTACCTGAGGCTGAACTGAACGGCCTTTCTTTTTTAAAGCATATTAAAGCAGAATTTTTCACTTATGTGATGTGAGTATTATCTTGTGATGACTTTGTTTTTCTTTATTCGAAATATCTAATTTTCGGATAATGAAAGTATACTTTTATTTCTCTTTTCCGAAATTATCTTCAGGCAGGAAAGAATAATTGATGATAAGAGTTGTATCCTGTTTGCATTTACCTCACGTCGTGAGGTTGCAAAACAGAATACATCCGGTAGGTACGCTATCTCTGTTTTACATGTAATCCGCCAGAATCCCTGCTAGCATAATCAACCACTAACGAGGCTGCTGCTGCGTCGCGCAGTGAATGCCACCGCCGGCAGCTGCAATGCCATCAATATTCAGTTGAATAATCTCATGCTCGGCAAACAGCTCCTGCAAAATAGCGTAGGTGCTGCGGTCAGTGCGCTTATCGCCAAATTGTGGTGCAATCACGGCGTTATTACAGCGATAAAAGTTGATGTAGCCCGCGGCGAAATTATCACTCGCATATGTCTGACGGATGGTGGTCGGCCCTTCAAGCGTCACCAACTCCAGGTGCCGATCTTTGGCATCCGTGGCGGCGCATAATATTTCCAGATGACGTCGGGTGATGGTGTAGTCAAAGGAGGATGGATCCTGCTCAAGACCCGCCACCACCGTCCACCTCAATACCACCACCTCCAAGGGGGAGCGCCGAGCGGATAAATTCGGCCTGAGCGTAGTCGGTGACGAATTCAGCCACATCGGCATCACGTTCGTGCTCCTGCTTATTGCCCCAGCCATTGAAATTAAATCCCACACCGCCGAGCGCGCCGTTGGCGCTTTTTACAAATACCAGCCCGGTGGATCCACAGATCGTCGATCGGGTGAACCAACAGATTGACCGACGGCCCGCACAGGCGCGCGGCGAGTTCGCTGTCTTCTTCGCGAACCAGCATATGCACCGGTTCAAATGCCGCGATGGTTTTGGCGACCAATGCCAGATTTTCTTGCACTATCGGCAGCAGATGAGGCTCCCGGATCTCTGCACTGGCATCAAACGCCATCCAGGTTGCCGTATGCGGCGCACCTTCATCCGTCATTAGCCAACTGCGGTTCTCTGCTGCGCGGGCAAGTTGACTCAAGCTGATACCAGCCATGCTGGCGAGTAGCGTACCTGTTGATGTCACCAAACCTTGTCAGATGAACGAACGTCTTGTCATCATGGGAATAACCTTTGCGTATGTTCACCTTACTGCAGGTGAATAAAATAATAATAGATAATAACGAGCGCGCGCATTTTATTTATTAAATAATAAATAAAACGTCCGTCGGTAAATTTCAGACGGAATATAGCACAGGAGATATACGTTGCAATCGCTTTATTTTATATAATGAGTGGTACTGGCTGATATTAAAACCTCTCAACTATATATTTATATATAATTTATATTTATTAACTCTGTTTTGCAATGTCAGCTTGCACTGAGGCCCTGTCTGGCGGGCCTTGATGCAGATTGTGATCTGGCCGATTGTTCTGCGGTATTTATTAATGTCGTGAAATGCGTGGGCTATAGTAAAGATGGCCGTTATTTCTCATCATTAATAACCGTGAGCGGGGGATGTGAATGAAGAAGATACTGATGCTGGTCGGCGATTATGTCGAAGATTATGAAACGATGGTGCCTTTTCAGGCATTGCAGATGCTGGGCCATCGTGTTGATGCCGTCTGTCCGGATAAAAGTCAGGGGGACTACGTTCAAACCGCTATTCATGATTTTGATGGGGCGCAGACCTACAGTGAAAAACCGGGCCATCGTTTTACGCTGAATGCAAATTTTGCCGAGGCGCGGGCCACCGATTACGACGCGCTGCTGATCCCCGGCGGACGTGCTCCGGAATATCTCCGGCTGAATCCGGATGTCATTAAGCTGGTGCAAGATTTCAACGCTGCCGGTAAGCCTATCGCCGCGGTCTGTCATGGACCTCAGCTGTTAGCGGCGGCGGGGGTGTTAGAAAACCGGACCTGTAGCGCCTATCCGGCCTGTGCGCCAGAAGTTCGTCTGAGCGGCGGGCATTACGCAGATATCGGCATTGATCAAGCCCACGTGGATGGCAATCTGATTACCGCGCCTGCATGGCCCGCGCATCCGCAATGGCTGGCTAAATTTGTTGAAGTATTAATGAAGTAAGCGATGAAAAAAGTCGGTATAACCTGCCTGGTTATACCGACTGTAGATATTACCTCTGTATGAGTGCGAATACGCCCCAACCAATGTACTCCCGGGTGAAGGCTACGTGGCGTGTTGGTGAACTCCTCAGTTGCTCTCTGACTTCCGGGGCAAATTCATCGTCCGGATTTGCCTCCAGCCACCGGCGCATCGTCAGCCATTTGGCCGCCTCGTATCTGTCCCAACCCTCCTGGTCAGCCAGTACCATTTCCACCACGTCATAACCGAGCAGGTCGAAAGATGAAACGAGCTCTGGCAGAGAAAGAAAATCAGTCACTGAAGTCGCGCCGCAAGCCTGGGCGATCTTCTCCGTGGCGGGTATTTGACGCCAGTACGGTTCGCCGATGAGCATAATTCCGCCTGGTTTGAGACTTTGTTCCAGTTGTCTGACTGTTCCAGCGACGCCGCCGGCAATCCAGGTAGCACCAACGCAGGCGGCAATATCGAATTTTTCTTCGGCGATATAACCTGTTGCATCGGCATGAATAAAACGCACGTGCTCATTGACTCCCAACTCTTTGGCCCGCAGGGTGGCTTGCTCACTGAACAGCCGGCTCATATCGATACCAACGCCGGAAATACCGTGATCGCGTGCCCAGGTGCACAACATCTCACCCGAACCGCTGCCGAGGTCCAGAATGCGTGTTCCCGGTGCCATCCGTAAAACCTGGCCTAACGTGGCGTATTTCTTTGCGGTGAACGGATTATGAATGCGATGTGCGCTTTCGCTGATGGTAAAAATCTTCGGGATATCCATCTCTCTCTCCTTTAGCGATTATCAAGTTGGGCGCGAACGTTGTTCAGGCCGGTCGTATTAATACGGTAGGGCTGACCATTGACGGATTTGATCAGTTTCTTGGTTCTGAGCTTTTTGAACACCTCGAGCGTGCAGTCGCAGAGCAGCAACCCTTCACGGCTAAAGCATTCGACGGAAGTGACGCGGCCAGAGGCATCGCGGACGTGAGCAATACGGCCACCTTTGGCGAGAACGTGTAAGGTACGTTGTTCCTGACGGGATAAATTCATACTGGAAAACCTGTTTAATCATCATGTGCAAAACGTGCAAACACACAGCGGTGTCCGCATTCGAATTCGGCGCATTGATAACCAGTCCGGCCTGAAAAGGTCGGGAAGCTGATTATCAGATGATTACATTCTCCAGCATCAAAGCCTCGGGTTGAGTTGAAAGGTATTTACATGCTGAATAATACCTGCAAGAAACAGTAGGGGAACCTCCTTGTAGTGGAAGTGTGATCTGTAACGAGAAATTGTATTTCTTTTATTTAATGACTTTTTAATTCTCGTTATGTAAATCGCATTTATTCATTAAATTAATTTAATGTTTCAGCGTTGCCAGAAACGCTATCGGTAGCCATACAGCATTGCTATTCTTTTTTTATCACCTCATTGATTAGTATGATTTACTCTTTTTGCTGGTTAATTTTGTTCTTTGATAAATGCTCCTTTATCATAATTGTGGTTTTAAATGAAATTTGCAATTTAATGTTTTTAAGAATTTTCTTAACGTGACTAAGTGTGTATACTCGGTCCTGCAAGAAGCGCTTCTGTTATCATTAAAACTATAAGTATGTCCTTAACACCCGTATTACCTCTGCCCTGAATCTCTTCTCGGGGGAGAGGTTTTTTTTTGCCTGCATATTATTTGGCTTATCGTCATAAATGGAAATTTTAATATTATCGTTATTGATGTTCACATTATTGGTTACGCCGATTTAGCTCTACTGACCACTACGGCAATATTGAAATAGTATCAGCCTGAATCTATTTCATAGTGAATAGTATGGTTCTGGCTATGTTTATGTGGGTATTATATAGCTTTCCTTATAACTGCCTTTTTTTCAGCGCGATAGAAGTTTTTTGCTTTTGAGGTAATTGTGATTTTGTTCACGGATTTTAGTGCGCGAAGTGGCTATTTGTAGAGAGGTGCAAACGGTTGCATGTTGCTGATACAGTATTCGTTCATTAAAAAAATATAGCGATGGTATGTCTTATGCCAGTACAGAGTACAGGAATCTAAATGATTTCTATTATCTCATAGGTATAGGGATGCCGTTTATGACTTCTGTTAGCTTAACACCATGGGAAATAGCAGTAAAAACAGACAGGGAATATGATTTAATCAATCAGAAAGGAGTTTTTTAATCGCAGGTATAATCACTAGCCTTTTTATCTTCCTTTATATAAATCGTTGTCGTAATGCCCATAAAATCAGCGTTCTGGGATGAACGCTGATTTTATTTGGTTCTCAGATTATTTACTCCACGCTGCATGCAGAATACCTCTCGCAGTACCTCATAAATGATACATTAAAGGATCTCCTGGAATGGATATTGTTGAACGCTTTATTAACTACACGAAAATCAATACCACGACATCAAGGGAAAACGGCGCTAATGGGATAATGCCTTCTTCTCCTGGTCAAATGGAACTGGCAAAACTGCTTGCAGCAGAACTTGAAGCATTAGGAATGGAAAACATTGAGGTCAGGGATACCGCTATAGTGACGGCAACCTTACCTGCAAATACTGATGACACGATCCCGGTGGTCTCTTTTTTTGGTCATCTGGATACCAGTGCGGAACAGACGGCAGACACCAAAGCACAGCGCCTGCATTATCACGGCGGGGATTTATGCCTGAACAAAGAGCTGAATATTTACCTGCGCGAAAGTGAATTTCCGGAACTGAAAAATTATATCGGTGATGACCTACTGGTGACCGACGGGACCAGTCTGTTGGGCGCTGATGATAAAGCAGCCATCGCCGCGATTATGAATGCTCTTGAGTATCTGGTCGCACACCCGGAAATAAAACATGGGCCGGTAAAAGTGGGTTTTGTCCCGGATGAGGAACAGGGCTTGCGTGGCGCAAAAGCGTTTGATGTTGCCGCGTTTGGTGCTGATTTTGGCTATACCCTGGATTGTTGCGGTATCGGTGAGTTTGTTTACGAGAACTGGAATGCGGGCGATGCGGAAATCATCTTTACCGGCCAGTCCGCACACCCGATGTCGGCCAAAGGTAAGTTAAAGAATTCGCTGCTGATGGCGCATAAGTTTATTGCCATGCTCCCAGGGGGAGAAGCGCCTGAATATACGGAAGGGCGCGAAGGGTATTACTGGGTAAAACAGCTACAGGGTAACAGCGCCCGCACGGTACTTAAGCTGGATATCCGCGATTTCAGTGAAGAAGGTTATAAGGCGCGTATGGCGTTTATTCGCCAGCTTGCCGTCAGCACCTGTGCCCTGTGGGGGGAAAACAGCGTGGTCTGTCATTTAGCCGATCGCTACGCGAATGTGTTGAACAGTTTGCAGGGGGACGCTCACTACCCGATTGATATTGCATTCCGCGCGTATCAGAAATGCGGCATAACGCCCGCACCTGTCGCCATGCGTGGCGGGTATGATGGCGCGGTACTGTCGCAGAAAGGATTGCCGTGCCCGAATATTTTTACCGGTGCTCATAACTTCCATTCAATTTATGAGTATCTGCCGGTGCGTTCTCTGCGGGCTGCCAGTGATGTGGTGGTGGCGGTGATTGAGGAAACTTATACTGAGTTCGCGCAGCGGAGAGCTCAGTCATGATTCAGGTGTTAATCGCACTTCTGGTGATCGTGGTGGTCGCGCGTCTGATTCTGAAAGGTTACCGCGCTGAACCGGTGCTCTTCATTGCGGGCTTAGTCTTGATGATTTGCACCGCGTTAACCGGATGGGGTTCCGTATTACCGAAGGGGGTTGCCAGTACGGGAATTTCCTTTCTCGATCCTTTCGAGGTAATGCGCGATCTCTTCAGCACGCGCGCCGCCGATCTCGGCCTGATGATCATGGCGTTAATGGGATTTGCGCATTACATGGATCATATCGGCGCAAATGAGGCGGTCGTGCGGGTAGTAACGAAACCCTTACGGGCGCTGCGTTCGCCCTATGTGCTCCTCTTTTTCTCCTACCTGCTCGCCAGCCTCCTGCAGTTGGCCATTCCTTCTGCAACCGGGCTTGCCGTGTTGCTGATGGGGACGATGTTCCCCATTATGCTGGGGTTAGGGCTCTCAGCGGCCTCGGCTGCCGGGGTCATTGCTACTTCGCTTGGCGTGGCTTACACCCCGACGGCAATCGATGCTATCAGGGGCTCTAAAGCAGTGAATATGGATGTAGTGGAATATGTTGTTTACCACCAGGGACCCGCCGCGCTGGCAACGGTTCTGGTTGTCGGCGTGTGCCATTTTTTCTGGCAGCGGCATTGCGACCGTAAAGCAGGGACGTTACCGCGGGAAATCGGTAGCGCAGAAGTGACTGATTCAGGAAAATCCCCGGCTTTTTACGCGCTGCTCCCCATGCTTCCGATACTGATGGCAGTAGGATCATCCGAAATGTTCGTCAGGGGTATCAACCTGAATATTATCACCATTGTCCTCATTTCAATGACCATCTGTATGCTGATTGAATGGCTGCGAGTGCGTGATTTAAAGTCGGTCTGCGAAGGTTTCAGCCATTTCCTGAAAGGAATGGGCACTGCGTTTACCGGTGTGGTTGGACTGTTGGTTGCGGCAGGGGTTTTTGCTCACGGAATTAAAGTCATCGGTGCGATCGATCAGCTCATTCTGATGGCCGAACACGTGGGATTACCGCCGTTTGCCATGGCGGTAGTATTTGCGCTGGTGACGCTGGCCGCGGCGATCATTATGGGGTCGGGGAATGCGCCATTCCTCGCCTTCGTTGAGCTCATCCCGCAAATTGCCGCCAGTATGGGCGCTAACGCCGTTGCCATGATCCTGCCGATGCAGCAGGCATCGCATATGGGACGGGCCATTTCACCGGTATCCGGCGTCGTGATTGCCGTTTCCAGCGGAGCGAAAATAACCCCATTCGATGTGGTGAAGCGTACCGCCGTACCGCTGATTGTGGGGTTCGTTACTCACACCCTGATCATCGGTATTTTCTATTAACCGTACCAGCGACAAGCCAACTTCCGGTTCATTGAATCCGGATGTTGGCTTTTTGAATTAGGCGAAATTTAAAAGCGTTAATATTACTGATACCTGTATAAAAAGCCTGGCCTGCTACTGTGAGGCTGTCTGTCGCTCAGCGGAGGATAAAATGCGATTCCATTAGGATGTTTAATGGCTGTTTAGCGTTGGAATGGGTGTTTGTCTGGGGTGTATGGTCAAAACTATCAGGATATTTCTTCTAATCAGCAATTTTTGAAGTTTTATGATGATCATATTTTTAACAGTAGGTGGAATTGATAACCTGTGAGTATTATTAGTTTTTATCTTTATCGTATAATTCTTATTATTTATCGCTGAGCCATCCGGGCATCAATGATTAATAAGAGTGATGTGTTAAGTTTGCAATTTTATTACATAGGGATTAATTAATCTGGATCATATTTTGATGTTTTTAGTTGTAGTATTTTTTAAAATGAAATAATGCAAGATTTACATGTAATAATGATTTATTTGGGCAGGTTTAAGTGGTAAGGGATTCAGGAAAAGTTAGTACGTTACGACACCATTATCAGGATGACCTGGAAGCGTTTACCTGGAGTGCATTGGTAGCAATTGGTATCGCAATACGGGACCGTAAGATTCATTCTAAAATGTCAGAGCATCTTTTTATTATGCAATGGCTGGCCATCGCTAAAAAAAGAAAACTCTTCTCAAGGAACGTAGTCAATGAACTTCAATGGTTAATTGATGAAGGCAAGAAAAAAAGCCTCAATGCACAACTTAAATTTAAAATAGAATATCTATACTCGACTTCGAGTGGCGATGTATCGATGCAAAACGACTATTTTAAGTTTACTCATACGATTGAGGTGTTGAGAAATAATGGCTGGGAAAGCTTTCTGCTTACGCCAGAGAAATGGCGAGATCTGCATGAAAAGATTAAGGTAAGAGAAGGTAATTTTATTTTTATGGATGACACTCGGCTGCAGGCGTGTTTTGGCGTGCAGGGTGAGATTGTCAAACCCTTCTGTATCCGGGTATATGGCGATGTTGAGTTTGCAAAGTTAACGTTCATTAAACATAACCTTCCGGCTGAATTTGTAAAACACGTTTCAAATGAGTTTTATCACTTCCATTTTCTTCTGGTAAGTAATGCTTAACTGACGATGTGAACAATGTGCTGTTAATGCAAAGAATAGATTGATCAACTTGTAAATTTATCGGATAGAAACCACGCGCCAAGGACAGCGAATGTTTACTCGAAAGTTAGTGATTGCCAACGAATGGATGAGGTTGTCTGATATTCCAGACAGTGTGTCCATTTCTTTTCGGGGCGTTCTCGAGATAACTGAAAGTACAGGTGTGCCAGACGCCAGCACGCCGTTGTTACGTTTAGAAAATGAAATGGCACCGATCACCGTCGATTCGTTGTCCTGGGTGCGGGTGCCTGTCGATAGTCAGAAAGACATTACCGTTTATATCCATAAATAATATTAATGTTGAATGGTTTTGGCCTTATTTTTGCCAATGTTAGAGGGCTGCTGTTTATCGCAGTATGTCCCCGTGAGTAATTAATTTATTACCTAAGAATGAATGTGGAAACTTTCTAATAATTAACCATTTTACAGGTTAAGGTATTGCGTGATGTGTCGATAACAATTAAGTCGTAGAGGATTTTTATTGTTATGGAGATGTTTAAATGTTAAAGAATATGAGAATTAAAACCAGCCTGTTATTATTGCTGTTGTTATTTACCTTCATGCAGTTCTTTTCCAATGGATTTGAGTTAGTTGATCTCAAAGGAAATCAAAAAAATACGTTATTACTACATAACATCATTAAGGAGCAGGATACCCTGCATAAGGTCGTTGAGGCTGTTTATAAAGTCAGAAGCGTTCGTGATAATATTCAACAACATAATGCGACCGATGCCCGACAGACAGTGAATCAAATGCAAGAACAGATGGCGTATGCCAGAAAACAGTTCGATATTTTCTGGGGTATTCCTGGATTGACGGCTGACGATCCGCAAATCGGTAAAGTCATCAGAACGGCTTTTGAGCAACAAATGAATGCTGAGCAAAAGTCTATTGATACATTAAATCAGATGCTTTCCAGCAACAGTATTATTAATGCACAAGAAAATGCTAATGCGGAACTGCTCGCGGCTCGCAAAAATTTCGATAACGAAGTGACGAATTATTACAAATCAACAATGCTGATTGGTGAGAAGATCGTTGCACAAACACACGTTCAGTTTAATACCTCGATCCTGAAAGTATCCGTGATCCTGGTCATTACGGTACTTATCTTCTTTATCTGTAATTTCTGGTTGAACCGGACCATCATTCAGCCTTTAAAAATCGTTTCTGAGCATTTTGCGCGGATTGGTAAAGGCGATCTCAGCCATCCTGTTAAGGTGTCGGGTAACAATGAAATCGGCGTACTGTGCTTAAATTTGCATAATATGCAAAAAGGCCTGCGGGAGACTGTCAGCACTATTCGCGATGGCGTTGAGTCTATTAATATCGGTATGCAGGAAATTGCTTCCGGTAATTCCGATTTATCAACCAGAACGGAACAGCAGGCTGCGGCAGTCGTTGAAACGGCGGCCAGTATGGAACAGATTTCAGTGACAACAAAAAATAATACTGATAAGTCACATCAGGCATCCGTCATGACCAGCGAAAGCACGGAAATGGCATTGCGTGGCGAGCGTTTAATGAGTGATATGGTTGAGAAAATTCACCTGATCAGCCGTAATGCGCAAGGCGTGAACGAAATATCCAATGTTATTGATAGTATTGCTTTTCAAACCAATATCCTGGCATTAAACGCGGCGGTGGAAGCCGCACGCGCTGGTGAGTCCGGGCGTGGGTTTGCCGTTGTGGCGAGTGAAGTCCGAACGCTTGCTCAGCGCAGCGCCTCCTCGGCGAAAGAAATCAGTGAACTGGTTGCCAAAGCGGCAATTAGCGTTAAGGAAGGGGTAGAGATAGCCGAAAACAGTGGCGCCATGATGGCGGATATTGCGAAGGCAATACGCAACATTAATGTCTTAATGGAAGATATCTCTGGAGCCTCAGGGGAACAGAGTCGCGGCATCGAACAGATCCGGGTTGCGGTAACGCAAATGGAGCAAGTGACTCAGCAAAACGCCTCGCTGGTTGAGGAGATTGCCGCCACGACAGGCAGTGTGGAAGAGCAGTCGGCAATGCTATCCCAGGCTGTGGCGGTGTTCCAGGTGGAGGAAAACCAGCCTTCAGCATAATAAGTAGAGTACAAACTCGGCGGGTATCGTGGTGCGTTTGACGTGCCCGTTTATGACAGTGAGAAAGGTTGAGCTGCACATGGCTCACAGACCGCAGCTCATCAGGTGTCAATGTTGCCTGATGAGCTGCGCGAGAAAAATATCGGGAATGACGTTCTCCAGCGCGATTTGAAATCGCATACGTCATGTTGATAATAATTCTCATTATTATTGTTGTGTTGTACAGGTAATGGTAATGTTGCTTCAGTTATCAACCGTTAATCCCATTTCCTGTGCAGAAGACAGCATGAACAACACCACCGCCCTGAATACGTCCAGACGCGTAGCCCGCACCTTCTCCGTCAGCGAGTTTATGGATTTTGGTGAGCGTTACGGGATCGATTACCGTTTTCCCCTGCTGGCGCAAAAGCCGGATTTGTCGTCTTGCAGCCCCGTTCTGCAGGGTGAGGTTGAGGAGATGACGCTCCCCTGCGGGATGTGTGTCACGCACTCTGATGTGCAGGTGCTACAACCCTACGAAACCACCTCCCGCCACAGCAGTCCTCTGTATATGCTGGTGGTTCTGGAAGGCTGCGTCATCCTGACGCTCAACGGGCAGGAGCATGTGGTACGTTCCGGGATGGCGTTTAGCTCACGTCTGAGCGAGCATCAGACGATGCGTGCCCGCCATCATGCTGACTGCAAACTGCGCACGTTATCGCTCGGTCTGTATCCCGACGGCGCGTGGCGCACGGGGTTGCTCGAATCGTTGATGCGTGAGTGGGAAAGATGCGAAACGCCGACGCTTATCTGGCAGGTGCCGGGGTTTTTACTCAGCGGCCTGCAGTATGCGCAGCGGAGCACGATCGGCCATGTTTCTCGCCAACTGATGCTGGAAGGGCTGATATTACAACTGTTCGGCCATGGCCTCAGCGTGTGTCAGGTCGAGAGTGGCAAGCGGCTTGCGGCAAGCGGTGAACAGCAGCGGCTGGAGGTCGTTCGTCGTCTTCTGGAGCAGAGTCCCGAGAATGACTACACCCTCAATGCCCTGGCCCAACGCGCGGCGATGAGCCCCAGCAGCCTGCGCAGCAAGTTCCGTGCGGCCTATGGCTGTTCCGTCTTTGACTACCTGCGTGATTGCCGTCTGGAACGCGCGCGCGGCTATTTACTGGAAGGATACAGCGTACAGCAGGCGGCCTGGATGTCGGGTTATCAACATGCTACCAACTTCTCCACCGCATTTCGGCGTCGTTACGGCTTTTCGCCTGGCGATGTGCTCAAACTTTGCTAATCCATTTTTACGTTTTGCGCACGTGCCTTCCCGACAATTTGGCACTGCGCATAGGCAACCTGGCATCCTGCATAGCTATCTCCGTTAGCAAAAAGGTAATAATTCTCACTTACAATTAGACATGCCTTTGGAGATATTCATGTTCGCGAAGACTCGGTTGGCGCTAGTGGTGGGATGGGTGACCGGTAGCGTGGCTTTTCCTCTGCTGGCGCAGGAAACAACAAAAAACGATACGGTGGTTGTCACCTCGCAAATGCAAAGCGGGGCCACGAAGCTCGCCACACCGGATCTTGAAACGCCTCAGTCGGTATCGATCATTACCCGTGAACAGTTTGAAGAGCAGGGCGCAACCAGCGTGCGCCAGGCCGTGAGCTATACGCCGGGGGTGTACAGCAATCAGATTGGTGCCTCCAACCGCTTTGACTATATTGTGCTACGTGGTTTCTCGGATGGTAGTCTGGACAACGTCTATCTCGATGGCCTGAAGATGATGGGGGACACCAACTCACACAGCTCGCTGGTGGTTGATCCGTGGTTCCTCGAAGATATCGAAGTGGTACGCGGCCCGGCTTCCGTACTGTATGGCCGTTCTTCTCCGGGCGGTATTGTCGCGCTGACATCACGTAAGCCGTCGTTTGATGCCGGCGGAGAAGTGAAACTGTTTGCTGGCAACAATAACCAGCGCGGCGCGGCGTTTGACGTCACCGGGGCGCTGGATGATAACGATCGCGTGGCGGCACGACTGAGTGGAATGACGCGTTACGCGGACTCGCAGTTTGGCCCATTGAAGGAAGAACGTTATGCGCTGATGCCCAGCCTGACCTGGCGCATCACCGACCAGACGCGTCTGGATCTGATGGCTTATCTGCACCGTGACCCGGAAGGCGGAAGCCACTCCGGTCTGCCGTATGACGGCACCGTGGTTCCACATTACGGGCAAAAGATCTCCAACACCTTTTACGAAGGCGAGGATGATTACGACAAATACGATCGCCGTGAAAACATGGTGGGCTACAACGTTGAGCACCTGTTTGATAACGGCTGGTCGGTGCGGCAAAAACTGCGCTACCTGCATACCGACGTTGAGCTGAATCAGGTGTATGCGGCGGGCTGGCTGAATGAAACCGAGCTTAACCGCGGCTACTCCGGCTCCGATGAAAAAATGTCAGCGATTACGCTGGATAACCAACTCGACGGCAGCTTTGATACCTGGCAGGTCAACCACCGTGTGCTGGTGGGGATCGACTATCAGGATCGCAGCAACAATACCACCGGTTACTACGGTGCATTCCCGCCGATTGACGCCTTTAACCCGGTATACGGCGCGCAGCCTGATTACATCAACATGTATGCGCGTGAGAAGCACAAGCTGCGCCAGACAGGCTACTATTTGCAGGATCAGATGTCATGGGATCGCTGGCGTATTACGCTCGGCGGTCGCTACGATCAGGTGAGCGTTTCTAACATTGATAAGATCAACGATACCCGCAGCGATCTGGACAAAAACAACTTCAGCACCCGTGCTGCGCTGCTCTATTTGTTCGATAACGGCTTTGCGCCGTATGTGAGTTATTCCACCGCCTTTACGCCAACCAGCTTTGCCGATGAGAACGGCAATCTGCTGGATCCGATGAAAGGCAAGCAGTGGGAAGCCGGGCTGAAATATGAGCCGGAAGGACTCAACAGTCAGTTCAGCGCGTCGGTATTCCGTATCAATCAGACGAATATCGCCACCAAAGAAGAGCCGACCGATCCGTACCGCTCGATTGGGGAAATTGAGTCTGAAGGGGTAGAGCTGGAGGCCATTAGCCAATTGACGGAGAGCTTCCGTCTGCAGGCGGCGTATACCTATACCGACATTCGCTATAAGAAAAGCAGCCCGGAAGAGCAGGGTAAGCGTGCAGTGTACGCGCCGCGTAACCAGGCCAGTACCTGGCTGAGCTACGATGTGAAAAGCGGTCCGCTGGATGGCCTGACGCTGGGCTCAGGCGTGCGTTATGTCAACGGTATTGCCAGCGATCGCCTGAATACTCACACTCTGCCGTCCTACACGCTGGTGGATATGGCAATTGGCTACGACTTAACGAATATCGGTATTAAAGGGTTGAGCGCTCAGTTGAACGTCAACAACCTGACCGACAAGCGCTACGTTGCGGCTTGTAATTCGCTCTCATACTGCTACTTCGGCGCCGAGCGCAGCATTGTCGGCAGCGTTTCATGGAAGTTCTGAGTATCATTTTTTAGCCGGATGGCGGCGCTGGCGTCTTATCAAGCCTACAGATGCGTGCAAATTGTAGGCCTGATAAGCGCAGCGCCATCAGGCTGAGGGATTGCGGTTATTGTGTAAAACCGTTTTGCATACAAATCTGTGCGCTGGTTCTCAGGGTAAAGGCGACTTTGTCTGGGTACTGGCTGTAATAGTTATGCTCTTCTTCCAACCCTTTCGCCTGCGCCAGACGTACCGTTTCCAGCGAGCAGGTACGGTAGATCAGGTCTTTATTCATATTGGTCTGCTTTTCACGCTGTTTATCTGCGGACAGCGCCAGCCAGCTCTCGGACAGCGAGTAATCGTAGACCACCCGGTTTCCTTTCGCCTGCACATTTTCAATGGTAATGAATTCGTCGATTTTCAGCCTTGGCTGCCCACGCATTTTTTTCTTATCTTCTGCTGCGGCATATTGGGCCAGCGCATTAATATCCATGCCTGCTATTTTCTGTTTATAGATATCGACATAAGCGGCGGGCTGCTGATAACGCTGAGCGTAAGCGTTTCTTAATTCTCCATCGCTTACCGTACAACCCGCCAGAAACAGAGGTAAAAGCAGCGCCAGTTTTATTTTAGTCATGATGTTATCCCGTTCATTATTGTGGTCCCAGTCGCCCATAACATAATAAAAAAATGATTACGGGTGATATTTAAGGTTGTATAAACGGGGGCACGATGACACAAGTGCAATAGTCTTAAAATGGCGTTACAGGCAGGAAACCCTGCCAGAATTGGCAGGGGTTTTGAACATACTGGTAAAGAATTAATGGCCGATCATTTTTGCTTTCGGGATCAACTGGAAATACAGGTGATCCGGCACCGGCGTATCCCAGACGTTGGCATAAACCGCGTAACCAATGGTGGCAAACAGAATCCCCAGCACCAGTATTGTCATGGCAATACCCGACAGTGCCGTTTGTCGCCATAACGCTTTACCGCTGCCTTTTGCACCCGGCGGTGTCTGCAGGGAAAAGCTCAATGTTGAAGCCACCGGGCAGGATTCAACACAGGTCATGCAGCCAGTGCATTCCACAGTACGCACCTGAATCAGTCTGTCGACCGGGATTTTCGATGGGCAATTTTTCGCGCATTTCCCGCAATCAATGCAACTGTCGGCGTTGCGGCGGATTTTAAACGGCGAGAACAGCGAGAACAGACCAAGCAGTGCGCCGTAAGGACACAGATAACGACACCAGGCGTTGCGAATAAACAGGCTCAGGAGGCTGATAACGACCACGGAGATGAGCGTGGCGGAGCCAATATGGCGAAAGAAATCGAGCATCTTCACATCGATGATGATTCCATAGGCTGACGTCAGAAAGTACTGAATCCCCTGGGCGGGCATCGACAGGGCGATATACAAGAAGAAACTCAGCAGCAGATACTTCAGGCTGAGCAGCGGGATATCCAGCCAGCGCGGTAGCGTAAAGTTACGACCGAATAATTTTCTCCCCAGATTACCGAGCAGTTCGGAAAGCGTCCCCACCGGGCATAACCATGAACAGAAGGCTTTTTTTAACAACAGGCTAATCAGGATAAACGCAACTAACAGCAGCATAGAGGCGGCATGGATGGGCGGAAGAAAACCGGTCTCTAGCGTATAGCGGAAATTCATCAAACCCGCTATCGGCAGCCATCCCTCAATACCGCCGGGCCTTGGAATATAAACGCTGGTGCCGGCGGTTTCGAAATAGCGGACCCAATACCAGAACGCCACGCCAATATAAATATTGATAGCCAGCAGGAGAAACTGGGTGGCTTTTCGCCAGCTGCTGGCGTTGCGCCAGTCATTCCACGGCAGTTTACCCCCGGTCGTGCCTGGGCGGCGCTGCCAGCGCGTTCTCATCTTCCCGTTCATGGTTTTATAGTATCCCTCATATTTCCCCTTCTGCATTCAGAAGGCGTCATCACCGGGATATGCTAGCGCTATTCAGATTTGGTGTATTTGATTTGCATCTTATTACGCGGCTGTTATTTTCTTCATGCCAATATGCCTGAAAAATAATAACAGCCCGATATTTATCACAGGTCAGATAAATACCCTGAACGGGGTATTTATTTCTCTGCTGGGCAACGATTATTCCTGATAAACCTCAACGCGGTCGCGGCCATTACTTTTCGCCAGATAAAGTGCGCGATCGGCTTTATCAACCAACTGTTTATAGTCGGGATGATAGTCATATTCGGCAATACCAATACTGACGGTAATAGAAAACGTTTCTGTCGCTGAGGCTGCCATGCGCATCTCGGCAATTTTCATACGCAGCGTTTCCAGAATAATATTGGCCTGTGTTTCATCTGACTCGACGAGCAGAATCATAAATTCTTCGCCACCGTAGCGGAACACGTAATCGCTGCTGCGGATATGATCGTAAATGACCGCCGCGACGTTTTTGAGCGTCAGATCGCCAGTATTATGCCCGAAGTTATCGTTAATTTGCTTGAAGTAGTCGATATCCAGCATCGCCAGGGTAAAAGGCTTACGCGTATGTAACGCCAGCGAGATCTCGCGCCGCATGATGGTCGGAATAAAGCGGCGATTAAGCAACTGGGTCAGCGAATCTTTACCATTTTCCTGCTTAACCAGCGCGTCGAACATTGAGGCGAGCAGGAAATGGATTTTTGCCGATAGCTGGCGTACATCCTGCAATAAGCTCATCCGCTCGGGTTCTGTCGGCTGATGCTGATGCGACAGGGTTGTTGTCAGACGGCTGTCGATCTCTGCAATCAGTGATTCCATCTCATTCAGCAGATTGCTGTTGCCGAGGATATGTTTTCCCTTATGTGATAACCACATACCGAAGTCAGAATTTGCCAGAAACACTATCTCACCGAAAGGCATTCCGGTGGCGATGTTATAGATAAACTGGTTTTCCCAGTCGGTAAACGAACGGATTTGCCGCTCGCGCTCGACGTTAACGTCATCGTAAATAGTCTGTAGACGGTACTGCTCCTGCGTGTGCATAGAGTTTTGAAAACTGGGGGAATAGGAGACCGTCATGGCCTCCAGCGCAGTATCCATTGCCAGACTGCTGAAACAGATAGCATCGCTCAGCAAGGCGGGAGTGGAATCCGCCTTTGTTTTTAACACCCTGTACAGCTCATCTTTCAGCTTGCGCGCGCCGCGGTTTACCAGATCGATGGGCAGGCCGATACGGGCATGCACCACACCAATTTTGCGCTGTTTGGCCAGCAGTTGTGAGAGATCTTCGTGGGCGCTGCCAAGTACGCTGCGCAGCCAGTCAAACATGCTGCCGCTGAGGCGGGTACTGACCTGTTCTGTATTGAGGAACAATGCGCTCTCCGCATGGGAGAGCATATAGTCATAAAAAACGGTTACTAAATGGCGGATCTCTTCATCGCTTAACGATGTCAGGAGCGTGTGAACTTCAGGCGATGTTTGACGTAACAGCGCCTGCCATTCTGTAAGGAGTAATGTGTCGTTTACGGGTTCAACCTGTTCCATCTTACTGCCACTCAACGTGCGATTAAAAATTCAGGCGGTATTACGGACAATTACCTCACGATGGTCAAGTTAAACTCTCTTATCGATGGCTAATACCTTCATAAATAAGCCTGAGCGCGAAGACACCAATAATGGCGCCAATCACCCGGCTGGCAACCCGTTGGATTCGGCCATACGCACGGCGCACGGCGGGCAACGAAAACGCCTGGCTGAGAAAAATACGCCAGATAACGGAAGACAACACAATGCCGGCCCAGGCCATCAACCTGGCCCACGTTGGCGTGTCTGCGCTTAAGGTGACCGAGAAGATACTAATAAAAAACAGCACGGTTTGCGGATTAGATAAATCCGTTAATAACCCACGGCGGAAAAACACATACCAGGGGGCGGAAAGCGGCTGCTGTAGCGTTGGCATTTGCGGTGTAGCCTGATGCCGGATGCTGTTCCAGGCGAACCACAGCAGATAGGCGCCGCCGACAATCTTAATCAACGAAAAAATCTCTTCACACTGAGTGATAAGCGTCGCCATGCCAAAGAGCCCGAGGCCGGAGTAGAACGCATCGCCTAAGGCGACGCCCAGACCGGTTATCACGCCCGCGCGTCGCCCTGACGCCAGGCTGGTTTGCACCACCACAAACAGGTTCGCGCCGGGGTTAAAAAAAGTTAAAACAAACAGGCTGACGGTGAGTACGACGGCGTGCAGAGGTTCCATAGACAACAATTCCTCAGATTCTCATAAAGTTAACACTATAATTTCAGTGCGCTGCCTGTTCTGAGGATCAACTCACACTGGCTATTGAAACTTTGAACAGGTTGACGCGCTGCTACCCGGTGACCGGTTTTTTCTGCGCCGCAAAATCTCTATATATTCCTGCTGAATGTGGATTTTTTATCCAGGCTGGACTAGTTATTAATCATCCTTGAATCGCGTTATGTAATGTTCAGGGATCGATGATGGCGTAATAACAAAACCTGGAGCTGGTCTATGAAAACTGGAATTAAAGTACTTATTGGTGCATTAGCTTTTGTCGTGACCAACGCATATGCCGCGGAATTTATGACAAAACTTGAATTTGAAAAGGTTGAGTCGCAGTACACAAAAATCGGTGATATCTCAACGAGTAATGAAGTTTCTGTCTCAGACGCTAAAGAAGAGCTGCTGAAGAAAGCAGAAGAGAAAGGGGCCGATGTGGTGGTATTAACCTCCGGTCAAACGGATAATAAAATCCATGGCACAGCCAATATCTACAAGAAAAAATAATACGCTACTGTAAAAATCAAGATACCCGCCGGTCATTGTATCGGCGGGTTTTCTTTTAATCTGCGCCAGAAGGTGGTTCGGCTTACCCCGAGATATCGTGCAGCCGCGGTTTTATCGCCATTGAATTGCGCCAGCACCTGCTGTGGCGTCAGCGATGAGGATACCTGCGGCGCGTCAACAGCAACGGCCAGTTCCGGTAACAGCTGCTGCAGGAATTGTACGTTCAGCTCCGGCTGCGGCTCGACGCTTAAAAACAGCGCCAGGCGCTCCATCATATTACGCAGTTCACGGATATTCCCAGGCCAGCCATAATTCAGTAACGTCGGTTGACTCAGACCCAGCCCTTTGCGCACAGGTTCAGAAAACGGCACCTCCAGTTCCGCCAGCGACTGTTTTAAAAAGCCTTCCGCCAGCGGCAGGATATCGGGCAATCGCTCGCGTAGCGGCGGTAGCGTGAGGCGCAAAATACTCAGGCGATAAAACAGATCGGTGCGAAATTCTCCCTGTTTTATCTCCTGCTCCAGATGACAGTGGGTGGCGCTAATCACCCGTACATCGACTGGAATTGGCTGATGTCCTCCGACCCGGGTGACCTCTTTTTCTTCCAGCACGCGCAGCAGTCGGGTTTGTAACGGCAGCGGCATTTCACCTATCTCATCAAGAAACAGCGTTCCGCCGTGGGCGATTTCAAACAGGCCCGCGCGTCCTCCCCGACGGGAGCCAGTAAAGGCACCATCCTCATAGCCGAACAGCTCCGCCTCCAGTAATGATTCGGTGATTGCCCCGCAGTTGACGGCAACAAACGGCGGCGAAGGTTTACCGCGCCGATTCTCCTGACGGGTGAAAAACTCACGATGAATTGCCTGCGCCGCCAGCTCTTTGCCCGTGCCTGTTTCGCCCTGAATCAGCACCGGCGCACGCGAACGGGCATAAAGCATAATGGTGTGCCGCACCTGTTCCATCTGTGCCGAGTGACCGCGCATATCCCCCAGCGCATAGCGGGTGCGCAGCGTATCGCCGGAAACGTACGGATCGTTTCTGCGCAGCGTCAGACGAGTCATATCGAGCGCATCGACAAAGGCCTGGCGCACGGTGGCCGCCGAATAGATAAAGATGCCGGTCATGCCTGCTTCTTCAGCCAGGTCGGTAATCAACCCCGCGCCGACGACCGCCTGCGTGCCGCTGGCCTTCAGCTCGTTGATTTGTCCACGGGCATCTTCTTCCGTGATATAGCTGCGCTGTTCAAGCTGCAAATTGAAGGTTTTTTGAAAAGCGAGCAGCGCGGGGAGGGTTTCCTGATAGGTAATGACACCAATCGACGAGGTGAGCTTTCCCGCTTTGGCCAGCGCCTGTAGCACGTCAAACCCGCTGGGTTTAATCAGGATCACCGGAATCGATAAACGGCTTTTCAGATACGCCCCGTTGGAACCCGCGGCAATGATGGCATCACAACGCTCGGTGGCTAACTTCTTGCGGATATACGTCACCGCTTTTTCAAAACCAAGCTGAATAGGGGTGATAGTTGCCAGGTGGTCGAACTCCAGGCTGATGTCGCGAAACAGTTCGAACAGGCGCGTGACCGAAACGGTCCAGATAACCGGTTTGTCGTCATTCACCCGCGGCGGAAGATGCGTATCAGCCATAACCATCCTAAAAAGTAAGGCACCGAGTATTAGGGTTTAGTTGTGTTTCATGAATGTTGCAATGAAACGTGAAGGAACGTTTCATGAAACGATAGCTGACACGCTTTTGTGCAACAAAGATACAAAGATTTAATTTAATATATTGTTTTTAAAGGTAAATATATAAATTAATTAAAAATTAAGGTCTTTGGCATACCCCTTGCTTTAAATAAATCAACGAATGATAACAAGTTGATAACAAAGGACGGGATATGTCTCTACACTCCCCAGGGCAGGCGTTTCGCGCCGCGCTCAGCAAAGAAAACCCATTACAAATCGTTGGCACCATCAACGCCAACCACGCTCTGCTGGCCCAACGCGCCGGATATCAGGCGATTTATCTCTCCGGCGGCGGCGTCGCGGCTGGGTCTCTGGGTCTGCCGGATCTTGGTATTTCTACCCTTGATGATGTGCTAACCGATATTCGCCGCATTACTGATGTTTGCCCTCTGCCATTGCTGGTGGATGCGGATATCGGTTTTGGATCGTCAGCTTTCAACGTGGCGCGGACCGTGAAGTCAATTTCCAAAGCCGGTGCCGCCGCGCTGCATATTGAAGATCAGATCGGCGCCAAACGCTGCGGTCATCGCCCGAACAAGGCGATCGTCTCGAAAGAAGAGATGGTCGACAGGATCCGCGCTGCCGTCGATGCGCGTACCGATCCCAACTTTGTGATCATGGCGCGGACCGATGCATTGGCGGTGGAAGGGTTAGAGGCCGCCATCGATCGTGCCCAGGCGTACGTCGAAGCAGGCGCGGATATGTTGTTCCCGGAAGCCATTACCGAGCTTGCCATGTACCGTCAGTTTGCCGATGCGGTACAGGTGCCGATCCTCGCCAACATTACCGAATTTGGCGCTACGCCACTGTTCACCACCGATGAACTGCGCAGCGCGAATGTCGCGATGGCGCTGTATCCACTGTCGGCCTTCCGCGCCATGAACCGCGCTGCGGAAAAGGTTTACAACGTGCTGCGCCAGGAAGGAACGCAAAAGAGCGTTATCGACATTATGCAGACGCGCAACGAGCTGTACGAAAGCATCAATTACTACCAGTTCGAAGAGAAACTCGACGCGTTGTATACCAAGAAGTAACCGTCGTAGGCCGGATAAGGCGTAGCCGCCATCCGGCAATAAATTTGTACCCTACATATTATAAAAATGACGAGGACAACATGAGCGACACAACGATCCTGCAAAATAGTACCCATGTCATTAAACCTAAAAAATCGGTTGCGCTGTCAGGCGTTGCCGCCGGAAATACCGCGCTGTGTACCGTTGGCAAAAGTGGTAACGACCTGCACTATCGCGGCTACGATATTCTCGACCTGGCGCAGCAGTGCGAATTTGAAGAAGTCGCGCACCTGCTGATCCACGGGAAATTGCCCACCCGTGATGAGCTCACCGCCTATAAAATCAAATTAAAAGCGCTGCGCGGACTGCCCGCAAACGTGCGTACCGTTCTGGAAGCGCTGCCTGCTGCCTCGCACCCGATGGACGTGATGCGCACCGGCGTCTCCGCGCTGGGCTGTACGTTGCCGGAAAAAGAAGGGCACACCGTCTCCGGTGCACGCGATATTGCCGACAAGCTGCTGGCATCGCTCAGTTCTATTCTCCTGTACTGGTATCACTACAGCCATAACGGCGAGCGTATTCAGCCTGAAACTGACGATGATTCCATTGGCGGCCACTTCCTGCATCTGCTGCATGGCGAAAAGCCGTCGCGAAGCTGGGAAAAAGCGATGCATATTTCGCTGGTGCTGTACGCCGAACACGAATTCAACGCCTCCACCTTCACCAGCCGCGTGATTGCAGGGACCGGATCCGATATGTATTCCGCGATTATCGGCGCGATTGGCGCATTGCGTGGTCCGAAACACGGCGGGGCGAATGAAGTATCGCTGGAGATCCAACAGCGCTACGAAACGCCAGACGAAGCGGAAGCGGATATCCGTAAACGCGTTGAAAACAAAGAAGTGGTGATTGGCTTTGGTCATCCGGTTTACACCATCGCCGACCCGCGTCATCAGGTGATAAAGCGCGTGGCGAAACAGCTTTCTCAGGAAGGCGGTTCGCTGAAAATGTACAACATCGCCGACCGTCTGGAAGACGTGATGTGGGAAACGAAAAAGATGTTCCCCAACCTCGACTGGTTCTCGGCAGTCTCCTACAACATGATGGGCGTCCCGACTGAAATGTTCACACCGCTGTTTGTCATCGCCCGCGTCACCGGCTGGGCGGCGCACATCATTGAACAGCGCCAGGACAACAAAATTATCCGTCCTTCCGCCAATTACACCGGCCCGGAAGATCGTGTCTTTGTCGCGATAGATCAGCGTTGCTAATGCAAAACCTCTAAATATAAAAAACAGGAACCCTTTTTATGTCTGCACATATTTCGAACGTCCGCCCGGAATTTGACCGTGAAATCGTTGATATCGTTGATTACGTCATGAATTACGAGATCACTTCGACGGTAGCGTATGACACCGCGCATTATTGCCTGCTTGATACCTTAGGCTGCGGCCTGGAAGCGCTGGAATATCCGGCTTGTAAAAAACTGCTGGGGCCGGTAGTCCCAGGGACTGTGGTGCCGAACGGCGTGCGCGTTCCGGGCACCCAGTTCCAGCTCGATCCGGTGCAGGCGGCGTTTAACATCGGCGCGATGATCCGCTGGCTGGACTTTAACGACACCTGGCTGGCCGCGGAATGGGGTCATCCTTCCGATAACCTCGGCGGCATTCTGGCCACGGCTGACTGGCTATCACGCAATGCGGTCGCGGCGGGGAAAGCGCCGTTAACCATGAAAAAAGTGCTCACCGGAATGATTAAAGCCCATGAAATTCAGGGCTGCATCGCGCTGGAAAACTCTTTTAACCGCGTCGGTCTCGATCACGTCCTGCTGGTCAAAGTGGCCTCCACGGCGGTGGTCGCCGAGATGCTTGGCCTGAACCGGGATGAAATCCTCAACGCCGTGTCGCTGGCGTGGGTTGACGGGCAGTCGCTGCGTACCTATCGCCATGCGCCAAATACCGGCACGCGTAAATCCTGGGCAGCTGGCGATGCAACTTCGCGCGCGGTACGTCTGGCACTGATGGCGAAAACCGGTGAGATGGGGTATCCGTCTGCGCTGACGGCGAAAACTTGGGGCTTTTATGACGTCTCTTTCAAAGGCGAATCGTTCCGCTTCCAGCGCCCGTACGGCTCTTATGTGATGGAAAACGTGCTGTTTAAAATCTCCTTCCCGGCCGAGTTCCACTCGCAGACTGCGGTAGAGGCGGCGATGACGTTGTACGAGCAGCTACAGGCTGCAGGGAAAACGGCGGCGGATATCGAAAAAGTGACCATTCGTACGCACGAAGCCTGTATCCGCATCATCGATAAAAAAGGCCCGCTGAATAACCCGGCGGATCGCGATCACTGCATCCAGTATATGGTCGCCATTCCGCTGCTGTTCGGGCGCTTAACCGCGGCAGATTATGAAGACGGCGTGGCGCAGGACAAACGCATTGATACCCTGCGCGAGAAGATCAACTGCTTTGAAGATCCGGCCTTTACAGCCGATTACCACGATCCTGAAAAACGCGCCATCGCGAATGCCATCACCCTGGAATTCACCGACGGCTCACGTTTTGAAGAAGTGGTGGTGGAGTACCCAATCGGCCACGCGCGCCGTCGTAACGACGGGATGCCGAAGCTGGTCGAGAAGTTCAAAATCAACCTGGCGCGTCAGTTCCCGACCCGTCAGCAGCAGCGCATTCTGGATGTCTCCCTGGACAGAACTCGCCTGGAGCAGATGCCGGTCAATGAGTATATGGATTTGTTTGTTATCTGAAACCCGACTCATCAGGCGTAAGTTCAACAGGAGAGCATTATGTCTTATAGCGAGTTTTATCAACGTTCTATTACGCAGCCGGAGTCGTTCTGGGCCGAGCAGGCCCAGCGTATTGACTGGCTGCAGCCGTATACGCAGATACTGGACCACAGCAATCCGCCGTTTGCCCGCTGGTTTTGCGGCGGGACGACCAATCTGTGCCATAACGCCATCGACCGCTGGCTGGAGAAACAGCCCGAGGCGCTGGCGCTGATTGCTGTGTCATCAGAAACCGAAGAAGAACGCACGTTTACCTTTCGTCAGCTGTATGACGAAGTGAATGTTGTGGCAGCGATGCTGTTGTCGCTCGGCGTACAGCGCGGGGATCGGGTACTGGTTTATATGCCGATGATCGCCGAAGCGCACATTACGCTGCTGGCCTGCGCACGCATTGGGGCGATCCATTCAGTGGTGTTCGGTGGTTTTGCTTCGCACAGCGTGGCGGCGCGCATCGATGACGCCCGACCGGTGGTTATCGTTTCGGCGGATGCCGGGGCGCGCGGCGGCAAGATCCTGCCCTATAAAAAGCTACTCGATGATGCGATCGATCAGGCTCAGCATCAGCCGCGTCATGTGGTGCTGGTCGACCGCGGTCTGGCGAAAATGGCGCGGGTGGATGGGCGTGACCTCGACTTTGCCGCGCTACGCCAACAGCATCTCGGCGCACGGGTGCCGGTTGTCTGGCTGGAATCGAATGAAACGTCCTGCATTCTCTACACCTCCGGGACAACCGGTAAACCGAAAGGCGTCCAGCGAGACGTTGGTGGTTACGCGGTCGCGCTGGCGACCTCGATGGACACCATTTTCGGCGGCAAAGCGGGCGGCGTGTTCTTCTGCGCGTCGGATATCGGCTGGGTGGTTGGGCATTCCTATATCGTGTATGCCCCGCTGCTGGCGGGGATGGCGACGGTGGTTTACGAAGGGCTGCCAACGTATCCGGACTGCGGCGTATGGTGGAAAATTGTTGAGAAGTATCAGGTCAGCCGGATGTTCTCGGCCCCGACCGCCATCCGCGTGCTGAAAAAATTCCCAACCGCGCAAATCCGCAATCACGATCTCTCCTCGCTGGAGGTGCTGTATCTGGCGGGTGAGCCGCTGGACGAACCGACCGCCAGTTGGGTAACGGAAACGCTGGGCGTACCGGTTATCGACAACTATTGGCAGACTGAATCCGGCTGGCCGATTATGGCTATCGCCCGCGGGCTGGACGACCGACCGTCGCGGCTGGGCAGCCCTGGCGTGCCGATGTACGGCTATAACGTGCAGTTGCTCAATGAGGTGACCGGTGAACCTTGTGCGGCGAACGAGAAGGGGATGCTGGTGATTGAAGGGCCGCTGCCGCCGGGCTGTATTCAGACTATCTGGGGGGATGACGCGCGGTTTGTGAATACCTATTGGTCACTGTTTTCCCGCCAGGTGTACGCCACCTTTGACTGGGGCATTCGCGATGCCGATGGCTATTACTTCATTCTGGGCCGTACGGATGACGTGATCAACGTGGCCGGACACCGGCTGGGGACGCGCGAGATAGAGGAGAGTATTTCCAGCTATCCAAACGTCGCCGAAGTGGCGGTAGTTGGCGTGAAGGATGCGCTGAAAGGGCAGGTGGCGGTCGCGTTTGTTATTCCAAAACAGAGCGACAGTCTGGAAGACAGCGACATTGCCCATTCGGAAGAGAAGGCGATTATGGCGCTGGTGGATAGTCAAATTGGTAATTTTGGTCGTCCGGCGCACGTCTGGTTTGTGTCGCAACTGCCGAAAACACGCTCCGGCAAAATGCTCAGACGGACGATTCAGGCGATCTGCGAAGGCCGCGATCCTGGCGATCTGACGACCATTGACGATCCCGCATCGTTGCAGCAAATCCGTCAGGCGATCGAGGAGTAACGTCGTGTGATGCCCGGTGGCGCAATGCTTACCGGGCCTACGTTCTAATCAACTTTCTTATACGGCCCGTGATAGTAATCAAATGGCGCATAAACCGTATCGGCCACGAACGATAACGGCACATCAACAAATAACAGCGCTAAATCGAAATAGTTATAATCGTAAGCGCCCGGGTTTTTTAGTTTATCAATATCATGGCGCATACCCACGTAATACGTATCTGAATCCTCGCCTGCCGTGCGCGCATCAATGCTGCCACATCCTGTAAGTAATACGCTGATAAAGAGCGTTGTTACCGCAACCGTCTTTTTGCTCATGCTATGACCTGGCTTCTCGCCCCGTTTTACCATAACGATAAAAAAGCGGCGTGTTGTCTTCGGAACTTAAACCACCAGGTCAGGACTCATCGTGTGAGGATGGCACATCGAAGGCCGGATAAACCACGTGAGTGGTGTATCCGGCAAAGAGGCTTTTACAGCGTGACGCTTTCGCGACGACGCAGCAGAGAAAACGGCCCCGGTCCACTTAGGGTAAATATGGAAATCAACGTGAAGCTTAGCGCAATTATCCCCAGCACCAGATACGCCCCCTGGAAACCAATACTCTCATACATTTTTCCGGCCAGAACTGACATGAAAATCATTGCTAACTGTTTGAAGAAACAGAAGCACACCAGGTAAATTGTGGCCGAGAAGCGCACTTCAAACTGACTGGTGATGTATTTGAAGCAACCGACGATCAGGAACGGTATTTCAAACATATGCAGCGTTTTGAGAATGACGACCTCCAGCGCAGAGGTGGCGAAGGAGGAGCCGATGATCCGCACCGACATTATCGCACCGGCCAGCAGTAGGGCGTTCTTTCCGCCAATGCGGTTCACAATCAGCGGCGCAAAGAACATGATAGAGGCATTAAGTAATTCCCCCATGGTCGTGACGTAGCCAAACACACGGGTACCCTGTTCGCCGGTGGCAAAGAACGAGGTAAAGAAGTTGGCGAACTGCTGGTCAAACACTTCATACGTACAGGAAACGCCGACCACGTACAGGGAGAGGAACCAGAGTTTCGGTTGTTTAAATAACTCCAGCGCCAGCTTCAGACTGAATGCTGAGTTGTTGGCGCCTACCGCATCCGCAACTTTTGCAGAAGAGGGGACATCTGTTTTTGAAAAGAGCAGCAGCAATGCCAGAATGACCGCACAGCCGGAACCTAACCAGAAGACAAACTGGTTATTGATGGTGAACATAATCCCGGCAATTGAGGCGCACAGCGCCCAGCCCACGCAGCCAAACATGCGCGCGCGACCAAATTCAAAATTGCTTCGGCGGCTGGCTTTTTCAATATAGGCTTCAATCGCCGGGGCGCCGGCATTGTAGATAAAGCCAAGGTAAATCCCGCCGACAATCGAACCCAGTAAAATATTAGCCTGTAATAACGGGCCAAAGACGTAAATAAAGAATGGGGCAAACATTACCAGCATTCCGGTAATTACCCACAGCAGGTGTTTACGCAGGCCAAGCTTATCGGAAAGCAGTCCGAAAACAGGCTGGAATAATAATGAAAATAGTGAAATACAGGCGAAAATGATCCCGGTGTCACCTTTACTGATATGGTTTACATCGTGTAACCAGATAGGGAAGAAGGGGAAATAGGCACCCATAATGAAAAAGTAAAAGAAAAAGAAGAAGCCGAACATCCAAAAGTTAGTGTTTTTCAAATAATACATAATGGACTTCCTTACGATGAATGCGGGCAGGGGGGAACCTGCCCGATTATTATTATTTTTGACCCCAGACCAGCTGGTAGTGGTAGCGTCCGGCACTCAGCAGGAACTCTGGTGAAACGGAAGGACTCCAGGAGTCGTCACCGCCCACGCCCATATGGAAGCCATCAATATTGACCCAGGTACCTGCCTCCGGTTGCAGCAGATGGCGGTGGCTGGTTTCCATCAGTTGCTTCTGGCTAAAGCGGCTGATGTTGAACAGGAAGTTCCCTCGCCATTGATGTTCGCCGTAGCGTAGCTCACGCGTGTTGCAGCGCAGACCGTTTTCGCCAGGGAAAACATACGGGGTGTACATCTCATCAAGCGACAAATCCCAACGATCAAAACAGGCGGCGCTCAGGCGATCCGGGTAGTTCTCATGTGGGCCGAGACCTAACCAGTTCACCCGCTCAGCGATCTGCGCCAGTTGGCAGCTCAGGCCGATGCGGGCCGGATGTGGCGTGCCGCTGGCGACGTCGACATCCACCGTTATCTGCATCTCACCATTGCCGTCAATGCGATAGCTTTTTCGGCTGACGAACAGCGTTTCGCCCTGATACTGCCACGCATGTTCGGTGGCGATCAGTACCGCATGGCTTAGCGTGTCGGCAGCACAGTGCAGTAACGTTGCTTCGACCAGATAATGACCGGCGGCTTTCCAGCGTTCGACCCAGGCGTTAGGGTCGATGCGGGTTGACTCGCTCACGCCGATGTCGTTGTCCAGCGGCGCGCGGGTGAACTGGTCAGTAAGCGGGGTTAACAGCTGAGCTGCGTCGCCAATCCAGTACTGTGTCAGCAGGCCAGACTGACGGTCGAATTGCCAGCGCTTGTCGTTGATCTCAACAGTAAAGGTGTTTTCGCTCACGTTCAGCTGTGGTGCGGTACGGGCAGTTGGCCGTGGCGCCAGGCTGAGTTTCTCTTCCAGCTTCCATTGCTGCCAGGCGCTAATGTGCCCGGCGTCTGACCATGCGGTGGCCTGAGGTTGCTCTACGCGTACCGTTAGCCATAACTGGCCGGCGGTTTCCGGCATCGGGACATCTGGCAGGGTAATCACCTGGCGACTCTGTGGGGCGATATCCAACACGATTTCTCCGGCGGCCAGCGGGTTGCCATCCTGGGCAATCGACCAGTGCAGAACCTCGTTATCGCTGTGGCGGAACAGATATTCGCTGGTTACTTCAATCTGGCGTTTGGGTCCCGGCAGCAGCGTAAACTGGAAAAACTGCTGCACATGTTTGGCCTCGTATAATGCCGGATGCGGGGTGCGATCGGCGAACACCAGGCCGTTCATGCAAAACTGACGATCGTTAGGCGTGTCGCCAAAATCACCACCGTAGGCAGACCATGCCTTGCCGTTCTCATCATATTTAATCAGCGACTGATCTACCCAGTCCCAGACAAACCCGCCCTGTAGGCGCGGAAATTGACGGAACGCTTGCCAGTATTTGGCGAAACCGCCAAAACTGTTGCCCATGGCGTGGGCGTATTCGCAGAGGATCAGCGGACGCTGCTCGCCGGGCATCGACAGCCACTTTTTAATCGACCATTTGGGTACCGCGGGGAAGGGCTGATCCTGATCGACGCGGGCGTACATCGGGCAAATAATGTCGGTCGCCGTGGTATTTGCGCCGCCGCCTTCATACTGTACCGGGCGGGACGGATCTTCTGATTTTATCCAGCGGTAGAGCGCGTCATGGTTGGCGCCATGCCCGGATTCATTGCCCAGTGACCAGATGATGATGCTCGGGTGGTTGCGATCGCGTTGCACCATGCGCGTGACGCGCTGGCTCATGGCTGGCAGCCACGCGGGATCGTCGGTGAGGCGATTCATCGGCACCATGCCATGGGTTTCAATGTTGGCTTCGTCGACCACATACAGGCCGTAGCGATCGCACAGGGTGTACCACAATGGATGGTTCGGGTAATGGGAGCAGCGCACGGCGTTAAAGTTATTCTGCTTCATCAGCAGAATATCCTGCACCATCGTCGCCTCGTCCATCACCTGACCGTTGACCGGATGGTGCTCATGACGGTTGGTGCCGCGAATCAACAGCGGCTTACCGTTGAGTAACAGCAGGCCGTTTTCAATACGAACCTGACGAAAGCCGACATCACAGGCTTCCGCTTCAATCAGCACTCCGTCAGCGGTACGTAACTGGACCACAGCGCGGTACAGATTAGGCGTTTCGGCACTCCACAGCGCCGGGTTTTCGACGTTCAGACGCAGGGTAACCCGATCATGATAAGCGCCGCGTTCATCAATAATTTCGCTGCCGAGCGGGGAAGTCGTTTCGTGAGTGAGCGTTTCACCGTCCCACAATTGCAGAGTGACGCGTAAATCTTCGCACTCGTTGCCCGCCACACTGATTTCTGTTTCCAGCGTGGCGCGGCTGAAATCGTCGTTAAAACGGGTGTTAATGCGCAGGTCGCGGATTTGCGTAGCGGGCTTATGCAGCAAAGATACATCGCGAAAGATCCCGCTCATGCGCCACATGTCCTGGTCTTCCAGATAACTGCCGTCGCTCCAGCGCAGCACCATCACAGCCAGGCGGTTTTCGCCGTGCAGCAGATAATCGCTAAGATCGAATTCAGACGGCAGGCGGCTGTCCTGACCGTAGCCAACCCAGCGACCATTGCACCACAAATGAAACGCGGAATTCACCCCGTCAAAAATAATGCGCGTCTGACCTTCATCTAACCACGCGTCTTCGATATTAAATGTGAGCGAGTAACATCCTGTCGGATTCTGCGCTGGAACGTACGGGGGGTTAACCGGGATCGGGTAGGTGACGTTGGTATAAATTGGCGCGTCGTAACCGTCCATCTGCCAGTTAGAGGGGACGTTGATAGTATCAGCCTGTGGCAGATCGCTCGTCAGCCAGCTTTCCGGCACGGCCTCAGGCGCGGAAAACCAGGCGAACTGCCACTTGCCATTTAGCGAGCGTAACTGAGTTGATCGCTGATTGATGCGCGCATCATCCGCTGAGCGCCAGCTACAAAACGGCGGGTGCGCCTCCAGGCGGTTGAGCTGCGTGACGCCGGGATTTTCCCAGTCACGGCGGGCCAGTACAGCGGAGAGTGAATCTGTGTTCAGGTCATAACGGTATCCTGTTTGAATTTGTTATTCGCTCACAATTTCAATCAAAATACGAATAAGCGATCCCAACTGTAAAGGATGGGGCGCTCAATGAGTGAACTGACTCACACAATTGTTATGCGTTCACAATTTAGGTGTGAGCTGCGAAACTTGCCGCGCTAGCTGGATCAGTGAGTCGGCCAGCACCTGGGGTGAGGGGGTTTGCGTATCGGGAGGCAGAACCGTATTGCGCTTAACCAGGGTTACGGGCAGCAGTTGGTTGCCCACGCTTGAGGTCCCGCGGGGAAGTTGCAGCAGTCTGTCGACGCTGGTTTCACCCAGTAACGGAAAATCCTGCCTGATGGTGGTCAGTGGTGGGATGTAGCAGGCGCTGTCTTCGGTGTCATCGTAGCCGATCACCGAGATATCAACCGCCACCCGCAGACCGAACTCACTGATTGCCCGCATCGCGCCCAGCGCCATTTGATCGTTAGCGACCAGCATGGCGGTGGGGAGATTACCATTATTAAGCATATGCAGCGTTTGCTGAAAACCTGACATCGCGCTCCAGTCGCCTTCCAGCTCCGCGGTGGGTTGCAGCTGGTAGTGTGCCAGATATTTATGCCACCCCGCATGGCGAAGCCTTGCCGAAACCGAAGTGTGTGGCCCGCTCAGCAGGGCGATACGCTGATGCCCATGCTGCACCAGATGTTCAACGCCGAGACGTGCGCCGTCGTCATGGGAGAAAATCACGCTGTTAATTGGCGTCTGATCTGAGACATCGAGAAACAGCACCGGCACCGTACCGCAGGCGGCAGCCACGGCAATGGCGTCTTCTTCATCCAGCGGGTAGTTGATGATAAGCCCGGTTACGCGTTGAGAAAGCAGGTTGTGGACTGCGGCTTTACATGCCTCAACGCCGCTACGTTCGACCATGGCGATCACCACGCTGGCCCCGGACTGGTCGGCGCGGGATTTTATGGCGGCAACGATTTGCGAGGGGGCGTGCAGGGCAAGGTTCGCCGTCACGACGCCAATCAGCGGCGTCTGTTTGCCCGCCAGCTGCTGTGCGACACGGTTGGGGATGTAATTGAGCTCCGCCATCGCGGCCTCAACTTTCTGTCGGGTTTTTGCGGAAACGTGGCTGGCCTGATTCACGACGCGCGAGACGGTCTGGTAAGAGACTCCTGCATGGTCTGCCACATCGTATAGCGTTACCGGTTTCACGTTTATCACCCCTGTCATGACGTTATCTGCGCGCTATGATGCCACAGCGGGACGGTTTTGGGGTATTTGCGCATTGGTTCTGCGAGGCGCATTCCAGGGTTGCGGATCGTGTGCTGGAGGATTTATCGTCGTGATGCTTAACAGCATAAAAAAGTGAGGACATCGTGAGCGACTCTGCGGCAAACAACATTCTGTCCATCTACCAACGTCATGCGGAGGCCTTTGCCAGCCAGCGTTCACGCGCACTGTTCGAGAAAAGCTGGCTGGATAAGTTCATCACCGTGATGGGCGGACAGGGCAGCATTGTGGATATTGGCTGCGGCAACGGTCAGCCGATTGCTGGTTATTTTATTCAGCAAGGCTTTCAGCTTACGGGAATTGATGGTTCTGCGGCGATGCTGGCGCGGGCCCGGCACACTTTTCCCGCACAGCGCTGGCTGGAGCAGGATATGCGCGAGCTGGGACTTAACGAGACTTTCGATGGTCTGATCGCCTGGGACAGCTTTTTCCATTTAACTCAGCAGGATCAGCAAAAGATGTTCCCGATTTTTGACCGACTCAGCCGTCCCGGCAGCGCGCTGATGTTTACCAGCGGGACGGAAAACGGTATCGCGATGGGGCAATTTGAGGGCGAACCGCTGTTTCACGCCAGCCTCGCGCCGGATGAATACCGCGCATTGCTGTCAGCGCACGGTTTTGTGGTGGTAGAGATGGTGATGGAAGATCCGCACTGCGCCGGGCATACCATCTGGCTGGCGCAAAAACGTGGCTAAATTCTAAACGTTAAGCGTTCCCTTCTCCTGATATTATTCTGCAGTGGCTGTTTTAACATTCCGGAACTTCAGTTCAAGGATTTTATTTATTGTTTGATCCAGTTCTGAACCTTTTATTGGAGAGCATATTTCAGCATACTCTTTTACGTATTTTTGGCATGTGTTGACGACTTCTGGTTGTGGGAGGAAATATGCGGCGACTGAGACAGGGGAAAAAATTGCTGAATAGAAAGTAATGTAGAGTCCCTTCGACAAATATTCAACATCCTTGATACGCTCGGTTCCACAAGCAGAGGGGATTCTTTTTATAACAGTGTCGTACCTGTCACGAAAGTGCTCGTTAATGGTAGGGCAGGTTTCAGGGGATGAGCTGTTAAATACCGCTAGATCTATTTGCTCAGAGTAATCCTTCCCATCTGTTTTGGTGAGAACTATTAAAACAAAAGGCATAATTGTTAAAATAAGGGAGGTGGTTGCTAAAAAATACTGATATGGGCTGTATTCGTCGGAACGAAATTTACACAGGGTATAAATCGACAAGAATAAACCCAGGGTTGCAATAAAACCATTGAGCATTGCCAGAATAAGGAAGAAAAGAACGATCGCGGAAGGTTTAATTATGCTGGTATTCATTTCTAATTATTCCATGTTTTTTAATGCTATTACTTTACGACAATTAAGTTAAGCGATAATAGTACAATTTCCAGGTATTGCGGATTCCGCTTATTTAGTGCCGGGGAGGTGTGTCTGTTAGCACGATGCGAGTGGCGTCATCGTAGCGTATTGTCCAGAGCGTTAATGTGGGTAAATGGGCGATTTGCGATGGGATTAGGTCAACAGAGTAAGAATAATTTAACTTAAGAGCATAAGAAATCCTAAAATGCAATTGGAATGAAGTGAAATAGCACTTAATGTCTTTACTTTTGTTTACATTTTGTGCTTTTTTACAAGGATCGGCTGTGCTTTACAGTCAAGTTCGCTTTCGTACTTTTATGGGGGGTGGGGTGAAGTTCAGGGATGAAAGAAAGTTGGCAATATTAATTGGGATGTTAATTTTGCCGTTCACAACTGTTTCTGCGGCGCCACTCTCTCCTGCGGATCGGAATACCATTCAGCAGCAACAGCAGCAGCGACTTAATGAAAACCAGCGCCAGCGTGAAGAGCTGGAGCGTAGCGTTACGCTACCCGAAATCGTAACGCCGAAAACGCCAGCCCAGACTGAAGGGCCGTGTTTTATGATTTCGCGTATTGATATTGACGGCGCAACGAAGTTGTCCGCCGCTGCCTCGGCAAAGCTTACCGCGCCATGGGTGAATCAATGCCTGAATATTCCCCGCCTTACGGAACTGACAAATGCAATTTCCGACTGGTATATCAGTCGAGGCTACATCACCAGTCGTGCCTTTTTAACCGAACAGGATCTCTCATCCGGGGTGCTGCACATTGCGGTGCTTGAGGGTAAATTGCAGCAAATACGTCTGGAAGGCGTCCCATCGCGCACTCTGCTGATGACCTTTCCCGGAATGGAAGGAAAAATTCTCAATCTGCGTGACATTGAACAGGGGATGGAGCAGTTGAACCGGGTTCGCCAGACGCCGGTGGAAATTGAAATTTTGCCGGGCAGTCAGCAGGGGTTCTCAATAGTTAACCTCACCGCCACGCCTGAATTTCCACTCAATGGCTCAGTTAGTTTTGATAACAGTGGACAAAAGAGCACCGGAACCGGACAGCTCAGTGGTGCGCTATTTTTCAATAACATGCTCGGCCTGGCGGATAAATGGTTTATTAGCGGCGGACGCAGTAGCGATTTTTCCAGCAGCAAAGATGCGCAGAACTTTGCGGCCGGCGTGAGTATTCCTTACGGCTACGGACTGCTTGATTACAACTACAGCTGGAGTAACTACCTCAGCACGATTGATAACAATGGTTATCTCTGGCGTTCCACCGGAGATAGCGAAACCCATCGTCTGAACGGATCCTGGGTTTTGTTTCGCAATGGTGATGTCAAAACCGCTGCATCGCTGGGTTTGACGCATCGAATTAACCGTAACAAATTGAATGATATCCTGCTGGAAACCAGTAGTCGCAAGCTTTCCAGCGTTTCGCTGGGCATCAACCATACGCAAAAAATTGCTTCCGGCGTTGCGACGTTTAACCCTTCATTCACCCAGGGCGTGCCATGGTTTGGCGCAGAGGATGACAACGATAAACAGGGTGATGTGCCAAGGGCGGAGTTTCGCAAATGGAGCGTCAGCGGTAGTTTCCAGCGCCCGTTGGCAGAGAAACTGTGGTGGCTAAGCAGCGTGTATTTTCAATGGTCTCCAGACCGACTCTATGGAAGTGAACGCCTGACGCTGGGCGGAGAAACCTCCGTTCGCGGTTTTAAAGAACAGTACATTTCTGGAGATAACGGCGGCTACTGGCGCAATGAAGTGAATTATTCGCTATTTACGCTGCCGGTGCTGGGACAGATTGGCGCGATAGCGGCATTCGACGGCGGCTGGCTGAAACAGGATAACGTTGATAGCTATGCCTCCGGCACGTTGTGGGGGGCTGCACTGGGATTAACCAGTTCAGGGCGCTGGTTTTCCAGTCAGTTTACCGTAGGAACGCCAGTTAACTATCCGGACTGGCTGGCGCCGGATCATCTCAATGTGTATTACCGCGTTGCGGTGGCATTTTAAGGAATAAGGGTGATGAAAAAGGATCAGGTTCGTTTTTCCCAGCGTTTGCTAAGTGGCATGTTGAGTTTCCTGTTGGCTACCCAACCACTGCTCCCAGCGATGGCTGCCGCCATCACGCCTGAAGGCAATACGCAGATGGATAAAGCCGCCAATGGTGTTCCGGTGGTGAATATTGCCACGCCGAACCAGTCCGGGATTTCACACAATAAATATAACGACTACAACGTGGGAAAAGAGGGGCTGATCCTCAACAACGCGACCGGGCAATTTACCCAGACCCAGCTCGGCGGCATCATCCAGAATAACCCGAACCTGCAACCGGGAAAGGAAGCTTCAGGGATCATCAACGAAGTTACCGGCGCTAACCGTTCGCAGCTTCAGGGCTATACCGAAGTCGCGGGGAAAGCTGCCAACGTCATGGTTGCCAACCCCTATGGCATTACCTGTAATGGTTGTGGATTTATCAACACGCCTAACGCCACGCTGACCACCGGTAAACCCGTGTTGGATGCCAACGGCAACCTACAGTCGCTGGATGTAAGCAAGGGCAGCATTACCATAGAAGGTAAGGGGCTGGATGGTAGTCAGAGCGATGCGGTGTCGATTATTGCCCGTGCCACGGAAATTAATGCTGCGCTGCACGCCAAGGATCTGACGGTTATCGCCGGCGCGAATCGCGTGGCGGCGAATGGCCAGGTGAGCCCGCTGAATGGCGAAGGGGAAGCACCGAAAATTGCGGTAGACACCGGTGCGTTAGGCGGCATGTATGCTAATCGAATTCATCTGGTCTCCAGCGAGAAAGGGCTGGGGGTCAACCTCGGGAATCTGAATGCCCGTCAGGGTGATATCACCCTCAATGCTAACGGGAAATTAACGATCGGCAACAGTCTGGCAAATGGTGGTCTATCCGCCAGTGGCGAAGGCGTCACGTTGACCGGCAGTCATAAGACCGGAAGCGGGATGGTCATCAACAGCACCGGGGCGTTAGCGTTACAGAATGCAAATCTCTCCAGCGGCGCAGGCGTGCAACTGGGCAGCGATGGCAAGGTGACGATCGAGGGGGGCGGGGTTGCTGCAGCTGGCGAGTTGCAGGTGGCTGCTAAACAGGATGTAGCCATTGCGGCAACCACTTTGGTTAGCCAGAAAAACACCTCACTGCGCAGTGACGGTTCGCTGAAAATCACCGACGGCAGCCTGACCAGTAAAGAAAAAATGCATGTTACGGGTACTAATGGGCTGGCGCTGACCCGTTCCACGCTGGGGAGTGATACTGATGTCAGCCTTAACAGTCAAGGCGAACTGTCGGCGCAGGGGGGATTGCTCTCAGCAGGTAACGGATTAACGCTGAAGGCACAGCGCATAGCTCTGAATAACGCCAGTCGTGCCGATGCGAAGGGCGCATTAAGCCTGACCGGTAGCGACATGAACAACCAGGGACAGGTCAATGCGGGAGGCGCGTTGTCCCTTTCTGGTGGGCACCTCGTTAATGGTGGTCAACTGGCTGCAAATGGCAGTCTTGATGTTTCTGTCAGCAGCCTTAACAACGCAGGTCTGATGCAGGGTAACAGCGTATCGGTCAACGGCGGGGCGCTGGATAATATGGGTACGCTGGCGAGCGGCGGCCAGCTTTCAGTACAAACGGTAGCGTTGAACCAGCAGGGGATCCTGAGCGCGAAAAACGATGCGGATATCCGGGCTGATGCCACGCTGAGTAATGGTGGGAAGTTGCTCTCTGATGGCACATTAACGGTGCAGGCCGCGACAGTTGAACAACATGGCGTCCTCTCTGGCAACCAGGGAGTAACGGTCAATGCTGAAAACCTCACCGCCGCGAAAGATTCGCTGATCGCCGGGCAACAGGACATACAGTTAAACGTTACGCAAAATCTTAACCTGAATGGTCAGGTTAATGCCGCTGGTGCGCTTAATGTCGGCGCAAAGCAGTTGACTACTGGCAAAGACGGTCATTTGCAGAGCGGTCTGGACCTTGCGATTACGGGCAACAACGTGACGCTGAACGGCGTACAGGCGGCAAAAGGTTCGTTGGATGTGACGGCTGACAGGCTCAGTCATGGCGGGAAATCCACTGGGGAACGCGTCGGTTTCAGCGCGCAGCAGTCAGTTGATAACCATGGAGAGCTGCTGGCCGATACTCTGGCGCTCAGTGGGACAACGCTGACCCATAGCGGTAGCGCCAGCGCCGAACGCATCTCGATTATTGCATCTGATGGACTCGCCAGCAGCGGCTCTCTGATCGCCGACACGTTAACTCTCCAGAGTCAGCATGTCGTGAACAGCGGTCTGATGCAGGGCAACACCGCGCTGAACCTGCATACCGACAGACTGGAAAACCTCAGCGGCGGCTCACTCTACAGCAAAGCATCTCTAGCGCTGGATATACCGTATCTGGCTAACCATGGGTTGATTACAACCGACGGTTCATTGCACCTCAACGGTCGCCAGTTGGTTAACGGCGGAGAAATTAACGGCGTTAATCTGCAAAGTGAATATGCGACGATAAAAAACGAAGCCGCGGGACGCCTGCTGGCTGACACGTCATTATCTGTTCACGGACAGCAGACAGATAACCTCGGACTCATGGCCGCCGATACGCTCGCACTGAACAGTCAGGACGTGAATAACGACGGTAATGTGTTGTCGGTGGGTGAATTAAGTCTTAAGAATCAGACTCTCCACAACACTGGCTTGCTGCAGGGCGGTACGCTGAATCTGGAAGCAAATACGTGGCAAAATAGCGGTAATGCGTTGGGAGAAACGGGGGTAACGGCAACAGTACACGACGCGTTCACTAACCAGGGAAAAGTACTCAGTCAACAAGGTATGACCGTGCATGCCGCCAGCGTGAATAACAGCGGAATGCTGGCAGCGAAGGTGCTGGCATTACACGGCGATCTCAGCAACAGTGGGATCCTGCAGGGGAATCAGGCGCTCGCCTGGGATGGGAATCGCTTTACAAACCTTGCTGGTGGGCAGGTGACCAGCGGTGAAGATCTACAGCTCAGCGGAAAGCGTTTTGAAAATGATGGCCAACTAGAGGGCCGTACCGCGGCGATTAGACTGGATAACCTGCGCAATAGCGGCAGCGTTCAGGCACTGGACAGTCTGAAGATTAAGGCTAACGGGCGACTGGATAATCAGGGATCGCTGCGCAGTCTCAACCTGTTTGAGTTGGCTGCGGCACAGTTGTTTAACGACGAAATGATTGCTGCAAAATCCCTGAGCATTTCCGCACCGGAGCTGGTGAATAACGGCATTGTGCAGGGTAATTCGGCGCTACAACTCACCACCCGCAATATGTTCAATGGTCAGCAGGGACAACTGGTTAGCGGCGCGGGTTTGGATTTAGGCCTAGACACGCTGGAAAACCACGGTCTGCTGCTGACAAATACCGACTTCACACTGCGCGGCAGCAAATTAATTAACGCAGGTGATATTCAGGCCGATTCCCTGAACCTGACGCTGGCGAACTCGGTTGAAAACCAGGGGAGTATGGTGGCGAAACAGGGGGCGTCGATGAATACTGCATCCCTGGATAACCGCGGTACGCTGGCGGCGAAAAGTGTCACTCTGGATGGAAAATCAATCCGTAACAGCGGTCTGGTACAGAGCAACGACAATACCTCGGTTTCTGCGAATACCTTCATCACGGATACCGCAGGTAAATGGCTGGCCGGTAATGCGCTGCTGGTGCATTCCGGTGCGATGGAAAACGCCGGCGTACTGCAAGGCGATACCCTGACATTCACTGCCGACTCGCTGAATAACAGCGGCGTGTTTAACGGTTTGCATGGCCTGGAAGGCAAGCTGTCCGGGCGACTTACCAACCCCGGACACATTCAAAGTGGCGGCGCACTGACGCTTACGGCTGATGATATCAACAGCGCCGGGCGTATTACCGGTGACAGGCTGACACTTGCAGCCTCGACGTTAAACAATACAGGCCTGTGGCAGGGGACGAATGGGCTTACGCTGGCTGGCGATGTGCTCACGACGGGCATTACGTCCCGTACGCTGAGCGGCGGCGCGTTGAGCGTCAATGCCGGCACTATCACGACGCAGGGAACGCTGCAGGGGCAGCAACTTACGCTGACCGCAGATGACTGGCTGCACAAAGGATCGCTGATAAGCCTGGGTAATCTGACGGCTGATGTAAACAACGGCCTTACTACATCAGGCGAAGTGATGAGTCATGGCGGAATGTCACTGACCGCGCAGCAGCTTGATAACAGCGGCAAGCTGCTCAGCGAAAGCGACGTAACGCTAGACGGCGTGCAGCTTAATAACAGTGGCACGGTACAGGGAAATACCCTGACCCTGCAGCAAAACCGGATCCACAATCAGGGTACGCTGACCGGTCTGCAAAGCCTGACGCTAGAGGCTCGTCAGCGTCTGATGGCGCGCATGGCGATGGCTTCACCGCAACAGAAATTGATTAACGCAGCAGGTGGTTCACTGCTGACGCAGGGGACGCTGAAACTCTCTTCTGGCGAGGTGACGAATAACGGCGTGTGGCAAGGGCAGTCTGTTCTGCTCAATGCGCAAACGCTGACAAACAACGGGGCAATACAAAGCGCCGACGCTCTGCAGCTTACGCTCGCAAATAACCTGACGTCTGCGGCGGGCAGCAAAATTACTGCCCTTGGTAACGCGACGCTACAGGCGCTTTCTCTGGCTAACGCCGGGCAATGGACGGCGAAAAATCTTACGCTGAAGGGGACAACCCTTGATAACAGTGCGGCGATTAGCGGCGTAAATGCGTTTACGCTTGCCATGAACGGCGCGGTCAGGCAGCAGAAAGCGGGCAGTATGCTGAGCGGGGGCGCGTTGGATCTGACTGCGGCGTCAGTCACCAATGAGGGCAAAATTCAGGGGGCGACGCTGGGCATGACGACCGGCGCATTGACCAACAGCGGACGACTGCAAGGGGATAATGGCGCAACGCTGTCGCTGAGCGGTGATTTGATAAACCAGGCTTCCGGGGAGATTGTCAGCCGCCAGGGGCTGACGCTTTCTACGCCAGTGCTGTCCAACTACGGTTTAATGCAGGGCGGTGGAGAGACCCATCTTAACGCCACAACTCGCGCACTCAATGACGGCAAACTGCTTTCTGGCGCGGGAATGAAGCTGACCACGCCGCAGTATTCCGGCGCAGGCTGGTTACAGGCGGCAAACCTCATTCTGAATGCAGCAACGGCCACCAATAGCGGGAACTGGCTGGCTGACAGCGCCACGCTTGCAGGGACCAGTTTTACCAACCTGGGAACCGCGCAGGCCGGTCAACTGGCGGTGAAATACACGCAACTAACAAATAACGGTACGCTGTTGGGCACCTCGCAACTGAGTGTTAATGCCAGCCAGATTAATCAGAATGCGGCAGGGAAACTGTTCAGCGGCGGCGATCTGTCCGTTGAAAGTCACGGGCTGGGTACGTTGGGGCAGGTGGTTGCGCTGGGTAATCTGACGCTGAAACTGGTGAATGACTTTACTGTGCAAAGCGCTTTTGCCGCGGGTAAAACGCTGACCATTACCAGTGATGGCGCTATCGACAACCGTAGCGTGCTTCAGGGGCAATCGCTCAACCTGACGGCGGGCGGACAGCTCAGCAATAATGGACAAATCACCACTGGCAACGGCGCCAGTTATCTCAGCGGCGACAGCGTAGCGCTCAATACCGCCGGAACGTTACAGGGCGGCGGCGATATTACGCTGACCAGTCGCGGTAATGTTTCAGTCTCTGGTTTCACCGGAACGCGTGGCTCTCTGACGCTCAATGCACCGGGTGCCATCGTCAATACGGCGCTGTTGTACGCGGCAAATAATCTGGCGCTATATGCTAACACCATTACCAACCAGCGCGGCGATATCCTCGCGGGAAACAATCTGTGGATGCAGCGAGATGCGGCGGGAAATGCCAACAGTGAAGTGGTCAACACCTCCGGTAATATCGAAACCCAGAACGGTGATATCACCATCAAAACCGGGCATCTGCTGAATCAGCGGGATGGGCTGGTGGTAAGTAACGGCAAAATTGAAGATCTAACACAACAGTATGCCTGGCTGAATGAGAGTTTTGCAGATATTCCTCTTTCTGAGCTAAAACTGGGAACTGACTATGGTTACATTGTTAACCGATCCTGCAGCGGTGGAGGGAGTCCGGGGCACGGCGCGAGTCCTGATTGTTACGACATAGCTGTTCCTAAGGCGATGAAAAACAGTCCGACGAAGGAGATTGCAGTCTCACGCGCAACCCTTTCTGTCTCTGCCAGCGGTGGGGCCGGGCGCATCAGTTCATCTCGTGGAATGGTCCTTCAGGCGGGACATCTGGAAAATAATGCCAGTACGTTGCTGGCTGGCGGGGACATGCACCTTTCGGGTACAACCCTGCAAAATCAGTCTTGGACAGACGGTACAGTTACCCGATATCGGACGTATGCTGCTGACCAGCAAGGTAATAAATGGGAAACGCCTGCTGCGTCAGTAAAAGCTGATAGCTATAGAAAGACTCCAATTCATTACATCGCACAAGGGAAGGACCGAGAAGAAGCTTCGGGTGCAACGATTTATCGCTCAGTAATCCAGTCGGGCGGAAAAATTCAGGCAGTTTTTTCACAAGATATTAGCAATACCAGTACCACTCCTAATACGGGGGGAGTGATAAATACCATCGTTACCCCTACCCTCAACACCCTCAGCAACCAAACCATCAGTAATGGGGTGCAAAAGCAGGCGCTGGCAAGCAATGACACGGTAAGTGTCAGCTCTCCACAGTGGAACGATCGACTGCATGACGTATTGCAGAAGATTAACGGCGGCGGCGCGCTGGAAAGCAGCGGCGTATCAGACGCTACGCTCAACCCTGTTTCTACCACGCAGAAAGGTAACGCCAGTCTCGGTCAACTCAATGGCCTGATTAACCCAGGCGAGAAGGGCGTGAATGCCGCCGGTATAAATCAGGGCAAAACGGTGGATACCAGCGCTTATCCGTTGCCTTCCGGAAAGAACGGGTATTTCGTCGTCTCCGACGATCCGAAAAGCCCGTATCTGATCAACGTTAACCCGGAACTGAATGGTCTTGGTCAGCTCGATCCCAGCCTGTTTGGTGATTTGAATGCAATGCTGGGTATCAAACCTGGCGAAGCGCCGCGTGAAACCAATATTGCGTATACCGATCAAAACCAGTTCCTGGGATCGGCCTATATGCTCGATCGTCTCAAACTCAACCCTGAATATGACTACCGTTTCCTCGGTGATGCGGCGTTCGATACCCGCTATGTTAGTAACGCCATGCTGAATAAGACGGGAAGTCGATACATCAACGGCATTGGTTCTGACCTTGACCAGATGCGTTATCTGATGGATAGCGCTGCAAGCACTCAGCAGTCGCTGGGACTGAAATTTGGGGTGGCACTGACGGCAGATCAGATAGCGTCCCTTGAGCACAGCATGCTGTGGTGGGAAGCCGCCACCATCAACGGTGAGACGGTAATGATACCGAAGCTGTATCTCTCGCCGAAAGATATCACCGTGAACAACGGTAGCGTCATTGCCGGGAATAATGTTCAGCTTACCAGCGGGAATATCACCAACTCCGGCAGTACGCTGTTGGCGAGAAACGACCTCACTCTCGACAGCCAAAACAGTATTAACAACCTTAACAATGGTCTGATGCAGGCCGGGGGCAACCTCGACCTGAGCGCGATTGGTGATATCAATAACGTCAGCTCCGCCATCAGCGGAAAAACGGTGGCGCTGGAAAGCCTGGGCGGCAACATCAATAATCTGACGCTGGCAGAACAGATTGATGTGAGTGCCAGGGACAAATACCGCAATGTGAGCTTTAAAGATACTCTGCTGGGGTCTACGGCATCGATAACCGCGCAGGACGGATTGTCGCTCTCGGCAGGCAAAGATATCACTGTTACTGGCGCGAATCTCTCTGCAGGCGGCTCATTGCTGATGGATGCGTGGGGGGATATTGCGGTAAATGCCAACCAGATTAACGATGCCCGGAGTCACTCCGGACGCTGGATAACTGAGACTGGTCGGTCGTCAGTGGACTGGCAGGGTAACGCCATCAGCGCGGGCGGTAACCTCGGTATCAATGCCGGGAATAACCTCAATATCACCGCCAGCGATGTTAAAGCGGGAGGGAATGCTCAGCTAACAGCGGGTAACGATCTCAATCTGAATGCGGCTACCACTCAGCAAAGTAGCCGTAACGGGGGCAGTGAATCGCACAGCACCGGGCTTTCCCGTACTACCGTTTCAGCGGGTGACAATCTGGTGTTGAAAGCGGGTCAGGATATTAATTCCCATGCGGCTGGGCTGGCTGCGGAGAATGATGTCGGTCTGCTGGCCGGGCGAGATGTCAACCTGCTGGCTGAAGCAACGACCGACGGCGACAGCTATCGTGCGAAGAAGAAAACCGTGGTCAATGACGCCGTACGCCAGCAGGGAACGGAAATTGCCAGCGGCGGCGACGCCGTCATTATTGCCGGGCGTGATGTAAACGCACAGGCAGCAGATGTTACGGCACAGGCCGATATCGGCGTAACGGCAGGCCGGGATGTGAATCTCACGACCGCCACAGAGAGCGATTATCACTACCAGGAAACCACGAAAACCAAAAAAGGATTCCTTAGTAAAAAGACTACCCATACGATTGAAGAAGACAGCGCTACGCGGGAAAAAGGCGCGCTGCTGAGTGGGAACAATGTAACTGTCACCGCCGGGAATAACATTTTGGTACAGGGCTCAGCCGTTGCCGGTGACGGCAATGTGGCGCTGGGGGCTGGCAACAATGTGGATATTGTTGCCGCCACCAATACCGATACCTCATGGCGCTTTAAAGAGACTAAAAAGAGCGGCCTGATGGGGTCAGGCGGGATCGGCTTCACCATCGGTAGCAGCAAAACCACGCACGATCTGCGCGAAAAAGGCACCACCCAAAGCGAGAGCTTCAGTACTGTCGGCTCAACGGCGGGCAACGTCAGTATCACCGCAGGCCAGCAGGCACATATCGGCGGCGCGGATATCATCGCCCAGAAAGATATTGCTGTTCGCGGCGACAGCGTACTTATTGAACCGGGTCATGACAAACGCACACGTGATGAGAAGTTTGAGCAGAAAACCAGCGGACTGACGGTGGCGCTGTCGGGGGCTGCGGGCAGTGCGGTGAACAGCGCGGTTTCAGCAGCACAGGGAGCAAAACAAAGCAGCGATTCCCGACTAGCGGCACTGCAGGGTACGCAGGCAGTTCTCTCCGGAGTACAGGCCGGGCAGGCTGTGGCTCTGGATCAGGCGAAAGGGACCGCTAAAGACAATACCAATACGATAGGTGTCAGTGCTTCTCTGGGCTCACAGTCCTCAAAATCGACCTCCCACAGTGAGCAGGATTCAACGACGGGAAGTACTCTGAACGCAGGCAACAGCGTCAATATCACGTCCACAGGAAGCGATATTACTATTGCAGGCAGTGAAGTGAAGGCCGGTAAGGATGTGGTGCTGGATGCCACACGTGACGTGAATCTTATCGCTTCGCAGGATACGCAACTGACGACCGGTAAAAACAGCAGCAGCGGTGGCAGTATTGGCGTGGGTATCGGTGTGGGTTCCGGTGGCGCGGGGATCAGCGTCTCGGCGAACGCCAACAGCAGTAAAGGGCGTGAGAAAGGCAACGGCACCTGGCAGAATGAAACCACGGTGGATGCGGGTAATCAGGTCACGATAAACAGCGGGCGGGACACTACGCTTGCTGGTGCGCAGGTCAACGGCAATCAAGTGACGGCAGATGTAGGCCGCGATCTGACGATTACCAGTACGCAGGACAGCGACCACTACGATAGCAAACAGAACAGCGTGAGCGGAGGAGTGGGATATACCTTCGGCGCGGGGACGGCTTCTGCGAGTATCAATGCCAGCCGCGACAGGATGAAGAGCGACTATGACTCGGTGCAGGAGCAGAGCGGGATATTCGCGGCAGACGGTGGCTTTGATATCACCGTGGGCAAGCACACCCAACTGGATGGCGCGGTCATTGCTTCTACCGGTTCAGCGGATAAAAACAGTCTGGATACGGGCACGCTGGGCTTTGGCGATATCCACAATCAGGCAGATTACAAAGTGGAGCACCAGGGGGGAGGGATCAGTACGGGAGGCAGTATTGGTCAACAGTTCGCGGGTAATCTGGCGAACGCCCTGATTGCCGGAGGTGGCAGCAGCGGGCATGCGGAAGGAACAACGCAGGCGGCGGTGAGTGAGGGGACGTTAACTGTTCGCGACACGGAAAACCAGAGGCAGGATGTCGCCGGTCTGAGCCGGGATGTGGAGCATGCAAACGGCAGCATCAGTCCTATTTTTGACAAGGAAAAAGAGCAGAGACGTCTGCAAGAAGTGCAACTGATAGCCCAGATAGGTAACCAGGCGGCGGATATCGCGCGGACGCAAGGTGAGATAAATGGCCTGAACGCGGGTAAAAAAGCACTGGCAAAGGAAGGCATTCCTGAGCCGGATGTGAACGCCAGTGATGAAGAAAAAGCAAGATACCAGACGCAACTACGGAACTCAGCGGCATATAAAACCGAGCAGACGAAATACGGTACGGGCAGTGACGTGCAGCGGGGTATTCAGGCTGCAGTAGGCGCTCTGCAAGGGCTGGCTGGCGGTAATATTGGCGCGGCGCTGGCGGGGGCCTCGGCACCGGAGCTTGCCAATATCATAGGCCATAAGGCGGGCCTCAGCGAGGATGATATCGCGGCTAAAGCCATCGCGCATGCGATACTGGGTGGTGCTGCGGCGGCTATGCAGGGGAACAATGTAGCAGCCGGAGCGGCTGGCGCAGCGGTAGGAGAGCTTGCTGCTAATGCGATACTGAAAACGATGTATCCGGGCAAGCGCGTCAGTGAGCTGGATGAAAGTGACAGGCAGTTAGTCAGTAATCTTGCGACTATTGCATCCGGGCTGGCAGGTAATCTGGCCGGGGGGGATTCGAAAAGCACGACAACAGGGGCGCAGTCTGGTAAAAATTCAGTTGAGAATAATTTACTCGGTGGTAGTGAAGATGCTCAGGCTGCATGGATACGTCAGCATGGGCTCGATATGGCGAGCTGTTCTGATAATCCTGATGGAGCCGCATGCCATAAGGCTAAAAATGAACGGGATGCGGTAGGACTTGCTCTGGCAACAGGTACAGTGGCTCTGCTTCCTGGTGGTGCTCAGGCTATGTGGGGACTGGGAGCAAGTGCGAATGCCGGTATCAGTTATCTGGCTGATGGTACTATAGACCCTGCAAACGCAGCCATTGCTGGTTGGGTGAATGTATTCAGTATGGGGAATGGCCTGGCAGGTACAGTCGGCTGGAATGCCGCAGGTGGTGCGCTGGGTAACTGGATTGACAACAAAGACCCGCTGTCGGGGGCGCTAATCAATGGGGCCGGTTCGGGTATTGGCTATGGCATCGGTAAAGGGGTCTCATGGGGCGTTAATTCTGGTGTTAACTGGTGGAAAGGTGGTTGGGATCCTAAGTTTAATCCTGCTCTGAGACAGTTTACTGAAGTGAAAGGAGAGCTTGGGCTTTCAAAAGAAATGACACCTAGCTATTTTCCAGGTATAGCTGGCGATATCGGTGGTAGCGTGGGATCTGAACTTAGCGGGAAGTATATAGAGCAGAAATCCTCTCAGGAGGATCGCAAAAAATGAGAAAGCAAAATAAGTTTCTGCACCTGCCTCTTTTTATCGCATTAAGTATTGTGTCCATTTTTTTGACATCAATTACTTTATACGTAGCAGGGGAGTTGTTGTTCTTCTTTTTCAAAGGGATACCAATTAATTTCACTATGGAAAATATATTGCTACTCTGTAAGATTAGTCTCAGTGTCGGAAGCTTTGTCGGTGGTGGGATGTGGATAGCTCGGTTATTGAAATTAAAAGGATTCTAAGTTGTTGTTGAGAATAACTTCTTCAGCGTATCGGATAAGACAGAGCTTGAAATAGCTAAACAGAAGCTCAACAGCAAAGATCAGGCTGTACGTGAAAAAGCGCAGCAAACCATTAATGATCTGCGCGAAAAAGACATCACCAGCGATCAGAAGGTCATCAGTGCCTGCGGCAATGGCAATGCAGCCAGTTCAGCCTGCGCCGCTGCCAGGCTGGATGTGATTAAAGCAAGAGGAGAGTACGAAAATACCGGGAACTATAATTCAAAGGCCAGCCAGCAGTACGCAGATGCTTATGGTCAGATAGTTAACCTGCTCGATATCACCGGTGTTGATGCGCAAAATCAGCAGCAGGTGAAGGATGCGATGGTGAACTATGCCGTAGTGCAGTTTGGGGTCGATAAGGCGACGGCAGAGGCATACGTTGAAACTTATGATGGAATGAAGGTTGTAGCGGCTTCGATGGCACCAGTCATAGGTGCTGCGGCGGCCAGTAAGATAGAAGTTCTGGCTGGTAAACAACGCTTGTCTAATAGTTTCGAGGTTAGCTCACACCCAGATGCAAATGGGAAAAATCACATCACGGCTGTAAAAGGTGATGCTAAAATACCTGTCGATAAGATTGAACTATATATGCGTGGTAAAGCTTCTGGTGACCTTGAGTCTTTGCAAATAGAATATAATTCTTTAAAAGATGCAAAAATTAGCAGCCAAAAAGAATTTGCAAAAGATCCAAATAATGCTAAAAGGATGGAAGTGTTAGAAAAACAAATCCATAATATTGAGCGTTCTCAAGATATGGCTCGTGTATTAGAGCAAGCAGGTATAGTGAATACTGCCAGTAATAACAGCATGATAATGGATAAGTTATTGGACTCAGCTCAGGGGGCTACGTCTGCAAATAGAAAAACATCTGTTGTTGTATCAGGGCCTAACGGTAACGTAAGGGTTTATGCTACATGGACAATATTACCTGATGGCACGAAAAGACTTTCAACTGTTAATACGGGAGCATTCAAATGATAAATGTGAATAGTACCACAAAGGATATTGAAGGTTTAGAAAGTTACCTGGCTAATGGCTATGTAGAGGCTAACTCTTTTAACGACCCAGAGGATGATGCGTTAGAGTGTCTCAGTAATTTATTAGTTAAAGATTCGGGGTGCTGTCTGTCATTTTGTAAAAAAATACTTAATTCAAATAACATTGATGGTGTTTTCATTAAAGGTTCGGCGCTGAATTTCTTATTATTGTCAGAACAGTGGTCTTACGCATTTGAGTATTTGACAGGCAATGCGGATAATATAACTCTTGCAGAGCTTGAAAAGGCGCTTTTCTATTTTTACTGTGCAAAAAATGAGGCAGATCCTTATCCTGTACCAGAGGGTTTATTCAAAAAACTAATGAAAAGATATGAAGAACTGAAAAATGACCCTGATGCAAAATTTTATCATCTTCATGAAACGTACAATGATTTTTCAAAAGCTTACCCTCTGAATAATTAGAAGCTATCGCCCGTGTAATATTGTCTATGACTGCATGGAAGGATGATGGTCATAGTGTGTTGGGAGCTATTCTTTAACAGATTTGGGGGAAATGGTGTAACTGGCTGAAAGGGCGCGTCAGGGCAAAAAAGTTAGTGGGCTGGAAGTATAGCAGAGAAAACTATTTTTAAGTAACTGAAAATAAAGGGGAAGCTGTTATTGTTACGAGGGTGCGCACCGGAAAGAGTTGTTGTTGAGAATAATCTGCTCGGCGGTACTGAAAGCGGCCAGGAGAAGTTTGTTCAGGAGCATGGCAAGAATATCGCATCTTGCAGCACTGACCCAAGATCAGCGTCCTGCCAGAAAGGGCTGGCGATGAATGATGCCCTGATGGTGGCCCTTCCGGCGGGTCTTGGTGGTGGTTTACTGGCTGCGGCCACACCTGAAATCGCAGCGGCTGCTAAAGTAGCGATACAAGCGTGTGCAGGTAATGTAGTGCTGTGCCTGAATAATGCTGGTATCCAGATGTCAGAAGCGATAGTGCCAGGTGGTGTTGGAGCTGGCGGTGCTGTAGGTATCGGAAAAACTGCGGCAGAGGCGACTGCGGCTAAAGCTGAGACAGTGGCGGCTAATGCAGTGAGGAGTCTTCCGTCTGGTTTGGGGCCAAAAATTAATACAGGCAAATTTGGTCAACTTGATTTAGATGCAATTTCACAAACCGGTGCTAAAACAGATTCGGCCGTTAAAGCGGGAAATTTCACTGTTGCTGGTAGAGCATTGCAAAAACATGGCAGTCGTGAAGGGAGCGCTTTTCCTGTTGCCAAGGGCACACCGGCTCAGATGAATGAACAAGGGTAAAAAATATTGGATGGCATTGTTAAAACTCCAGGCGCGACGGTCAAAGAAGGTAACCGCTTTGGTGGTTTTGATGTTATAGCGCCTGACGGACGGGGAGCTCGCTTTGACCCTCAGGGTAATTTCCGTGGATTTTTGGAGCCTTAAGAATGACTCAGAAACATCAATTAAAAATTATTGTGGCTAGTGATGTTGATTATGAAAAATTAATAGCTGAAATCTACTGTGATGAAGAGTTTATCGCGCTTTTACAGCAAGAAGACGGTGAGAATAACATCAAAGTTGAGTTTTCACCGAATATTAGGGTGGTAGATTTTGATTGGCTTCAACAAGCATTGTTGGAAGCCAGAAGAGCCTTACTGAATAAGTAATTGCACAGCCCTGGTCGCTTCGGGAGCGTGTTTCTACAACCTAAAACCTCGCTCTTCACCCCGCTACTGTGCGGCGTTGGGAGGATTACGTAATGGGCTGAAAAAAGCGCGTCGGGGCAAAAAGTAACGGCCAGCGAAACGCCTCATCAAAAAACGGATGTAACTGACTGATAGGACAGGGAAAAATCGTGTTCGCCGTCAGACTGTACACCGGAGCGAGTTGTTGTTGAGAATAATTTACTGAGCAGTACCTCCTCGGAAAAACGTGATGCTTTGGCAGAGAAAGTCTTAAAAGGCGATAAATCCCTGCAAACCGCGAAAGAGTTTTTACAACTTGAGAATGCCGATAAACGTAGCGATGCACTGGTTGCTAAGTTCAATAAAGAACCAGCGGAGTTGAGCACGGCAGAGCGAACCGAGTTGGTAAGTTATTTGAAAATATATGCATCTGACATGCAGGCTAAATATGGTGAGGCAGTAACTAAAGAGCTGATCGCAGGAATGCTGACTGGGCAGGATTATATGAAGTCAGCGCCACAGACAGAGGCGCAGCAGAAAGCACAAACCATCATGAATACATGGGGTTATCATAAATTCAACGCCAGTATTGGAGACCCGGTATTGTTATTTGGCAGCAGTGTCCTTGGCACCACAATAAAAGAAAGTATGACGCTTAATGCGTCAATCGGTGTGGGCGTGAATACGGGCGTACAACTTAGCGGGAATGATCCTTTCAGCTATGTTGATGCAATTCTCGCCGGTGTGACAGCTGCCGCGACTACAGGTAAAAGTTGGCAGGCATCAGCAGCGATCAATATGGGAGGTGCTGCGATTGGCAGTGCGATTAAAGGGGAAGATCCGACTAACTCTGTGATAAGTACTGGCTTTGGTAGTGCGGCTGGTAGTTTAGGGGGAAAAGTTGTTGATTCATTGTCTCCGGTAACTGATCAAGTGACAAAGGATGTTATTGGTGCAGTTACAGGTTCTACTGCTTCCGAACTTACAGGAAAAGCTGTAAAAGATGAATTAGACAAGCGGGAGAAGAAGCAATGAATCTCTTCAGCAAGGTTGGTACCCTTTGGCTTCTTTTCTTGGTTGTGTACTGTACTGCCTTAATCTCTGTTGTTCTTTTCATATGCCAACTAGGAGTGTCAACAATTTTCTACTTCAAGGATGGGGCATTCCTTTTTTCATGGGAAGAGGCATTATATATCGCATTGAAAAAAGGGAGCATCGCAGGAGTAGTATTAGGTGCTGGAGTATGGTTGAAAAATAAATTGCATGAGCGTCATAGGAAATAATAGTTGTTGAGAATAACTCGCTCAGTGGTGACCGGGCCCGCGAAGCGGCGAAACAGGCCGCTGAATCCCTGAAAAATCAGGTCAGGGAAAAACTGGGTGACGGTACAACCTCTTCCATCGCGAACGGTGTTATCAATGTCCTCGCTGATACCGGTGATGCAGCACTAGGTTCAGCGGATTATGCTGCTGATGCGGCCATGGCGCTGGCAGCCTGTGCTGCGGGTGATAGTTACTGCATCAATGCCATGAGTGATCTGGACGGGGAGAATCAGGCGCTGACAGACAGCGTTACTGCGCTGATGAAGAGTGAAACCTGGTCGGCGATAGCGGATACAGTTAAAGACGCTTCAACAGGGAACCAGGTTGCGCTTGAAGCGACAGGTGGTTTGCTGGCTGGCATTATATTGCCAGGTAAGATAGTACCTGGCTCAGTAACTCGAATTGAAACAATATTAAAGTCTGAGAAAAACTGGGAAAATGCTCGAAATAAGGCGCTAAATATTGTAGGTAATTTAGGTGCTGACTCTACACCTGTAATTGGGTGGTTAGAAGCAAGCGTAGGGAATGGAAAAATAATTGGACGCCAATCGAAGGGATGGACTCGCGGTCTGGCCGCCATCCTGGAGGGGGGAGTGGCGGCGAGGATAAATGCTCGATGGCGCTTCGCTTAGCAGGCCAGCAGGGGAATCATTATTTTTTGCTGTTTAATCACCGGAATATCCCCTAAATCATTTAATGCTCCGGGAAAAGACTTAACTACTTTCCTTCGTTACTACACTATTTAACCTGTGGCTGTTATACCGAGCTGAATAAAAACGTCATTTAAATAAGAGTAGACTTATTAAATACGAAGCGAGTCCAGAAAATAGTGTTGATATATGCAACGTATTACAGCCAATAAAACAGATCGCGAACCATGAAATAAGAATGCTATCATTCACACCAGACGCGGCAGGCAACTGCTGGCACACGCATTTACCCCGGAGCACCCGATGAACAACGACATTCCGCTAAAATTTTATGATATCGCCGACGAATACGCGACTGAAGCTGCAAAGCCGGTGAGCGATACAGAACGCGACGCACTGGCACACTACTTCCAGCTGTTGATCACTCGTTTGATGAACAATGAAGAGATCAGCGAAGAAGCGCAGCAGGAGATGGCAACCGAGGCCGGAGTCGACGCACAACGTATTGATGATATCGCGGAGTTCCTCAATCGTTGGGGTAACGAGTAGCCAAAGACATGGCCTGTGTTTTACACTGCGCGCAAATTGAGTAGGTATACTCTACAAGTAATAGGTTTAATCAGGCGGAAACAGCAATGAACGGAACAATCACAACGTGGTTTAAAGATAAAGGCTTTGGATTTATCAAGGATGAAAACGGCGACAACCGCTATTTTCATGTGATTAAGGTTGCTAATCCTGAGCTGATCAAGAAAGACGCGGCGGTGACCTTTGAGCCTACCACCAACAACAAAGGCTTATCTGCCTACGCGGTAAAAGTCATACCCGACAGCAAATACATCTATATCGCCGGCGAGCGTCTGAAGCTCACGGCGATCAAGTCTTACCTGGTCTACAGCGAAGAAGTCCCTGCTGAGACTCGTATCGACAAAGAAAATGCGGTGCTGTCCGTTGGTGTGCTGATGAACAGCATCCGACCGAAATCAGACGTGAAGCCTGGCGAAATGCGCACGCTGAAAAAGCTGGCCATCACCACCTTCCAGGGCACGACGCTGATCTTCTCGGAAGATGAAATCGATATCGACGAGACGGTGAAACTGCTTAAGGTCTGAAGCCCTTCAGAGTGAATGAAAACCGAAATCCTGCTCTTTTTTGAAGCGGGGTTTCGGTTTAGTACTGTGTGAATGGGGTGAATTGAGAATAGCTTTCTTTGACAACTCGAATCCCACTTGCAGCAGTATAAGAATTCTTTTGATTATATTGAATTGTTTTGTAAGTATTCCAGATGATACAGTTATCCCGACAGTGACAAAGCCGAAGTCTGATGCTTACCTCATTATGAGGACATAAATATCTGTCGGAGTTGGTCACTTCGTAATGAGTTTATATGAATTTTTCGGGCGAAAGATGAAAATATATAAAATAGCGATCATTGTAGCAGGTTTGTTTATTTTGCAGGGTTGTGATAGTCAGGAAACGAAAGTTAAAAAGTTACTAAAGTGTGGTTTGGCAGTTAATGAGGTAGGTAATTCCCTGGCACAAGAAAATTACAAAAAAAATGGTGTCACTGCTATATTTGGACGCTCACCACCACATATTAGCTCTTATGACATGATGAGAATAGGTCAGGATGCCAGAGATGAGTTATGGATGAATGGCCGAAACCGTAGAGGAGAGGCCCAAAAAATAATTGAAGAGTATGAAGAGAGCTACTGTGTTGACATACACCAGGTTCCGGATGATGAAAATATTAAAAAATTAAAATTGATGTTGCGCATATGAAAAGCAGAAGGAGCGACTGTTGACGCTTCTCTTTATTGATATGACTCTGGCTTCGTAATTAGGGATAGGAACTCTTGTTCGCTGACCATAGTTCTATTATTGAGAATATCCTGGCCTCTTTACAAGAGACCAGGGTCAGCATCTGGCTACTTAAGCTTGCCTCTCAATCCTTCATAGACATCGAGTGCTTTCTGTACATTTGCCTCGTTTATCGATATCTCAGAGAAGTCGATAAACCAGGTACCGGAGCTGTGTTTATTAATGACAAAAAGTTTGTTGCCCTGAACAAAACGATACTCAACGTCGTATTCCTTGTTAAACGTTGAGCCAGCATCTGGGATGGTGAACGTTGTTGTTACACTCGAATTTTGTGGATCCCATTTTAAGAAGTTTGAATAAAGTGCGATCCAGTTATCAAGATTGCTTTTCGTGACATAGCCGAACTGATTAACGACATTCCCGCCGTTATAGATAACTATCATCGCATAATCGCCATCGTCGTCGAGGCGTAAAGTCCCATGAAAAGCATCATTATATTTAGGGGCTTTCGGCAACTGGATATCGATGCCCGTTTTGTACTGCGTCCAGGGGTAGTAAAAGGCTGGTTTGCCTGGTGTGGAGCATCCTGTTAAAAACATAATTAATAGTAATCCAAGTACTTTCTTCATTATCTATCCTGTTTCTTAATTATGATGAGACCGTCGGATTTACCACGTCATCCATCAGTATGTAACGTGCTTCCTGGCGCGTGTATTGATCGATTAACGGCACAAGTCGCCGGAAATGCTCACTGGCACAATGTTCATCGAGAGCCGCGTGGTTTGGCCATTCTTCGATAAAAATAAAATGCCCCGGATCTTTTTCATCAATATAGAGGTCATAAGCAATGCATTGCGGCTCTTTCTTCGTCGCCGATATTAGCTCACGGTACCAAGGGAGAACGGTTTCAATATACTCAGGTTTGATGAAATCTTCGGCAATGACCTTTAACATGCAGCCTCCTGGCAGAAAACGAATGCACACTATGTGATGAAGATATATTTAGGGCAAGACGCCACAGTGTTATATCGGTCGGTGAGTGAGTTATCTCAGCTATTAATCCGATGATCCGCTTAACTGTGATCCATCTCACCTCCCGGCAACCAAAATCTCCTGCGACTCAACGCCGTCCTCTATCTGTTTCGCCACCTTTTGTAAGGCCGGAAGATGTTTTTCCGCGGCCTGTTCGATGGTCATGGCGCTGGCCATATACACCAGATTCAGGCAGCCGATCACCCGCTGTTCACTGCGAATGGGGACGGCGATAGAGGCGATTTTCTCCTCCTGATCCCAACCGCGAAAGTTCTGGCCAAAACCGTCTTTTCGCGCACGGCTCAAAATGGCGTCGAGCTTCAGCGGTTCGCGCGCCAACTGGAACTCATCTCCCGGTCGTGAAGCCAGCATTTCAATCAGTTCCTGACGTTCATTCTCCGGGCTAAATGCCAGCCAGGTCAGGCCGGATGCGGTTTTCAGCAGCGGCAAACGACGCCCGACCATCGCCCGATGAAACGACAGGCGGCTGAAGCGATGGGTGGTTTCACGCACCACCATCGCGTCCACATCCAGCGTGGAAACGTCGGTCGGCCAGATGACCTCGCGCAGCAAATCCCCCAACAGCGGGGCGGCGAGCGCAGAAATCCACTGCTCGTCACGAAATCCCTCACTGAGCTGACGGACCTTAATGGTTAAGCGAAAGCTGTCATCGGACAGACTGCGCCGGACGTAACCCTCATCCTGCAGGGTTTCCAGTAGTCGCCTGACCGTGGTGCGGTGCAGGCCGCTCAGCTCTGCCAGCAGGCCAACGCTGGCCCCGCCGTCGAGACGATTTAACATATTTAATAACATTAGTCCGCGCGTTAACCCGCGCACGGTTTTGTATTCGGTACTGTCGTCACTTTTCATATTTATTGACAAATCTACAGTTAAAACAACGTTGTGCACTTAGTGCACACCCAAGCATGTTTTGATTGTAGCGCAAAAACTCACTTCTATACTGACCGCACAATAAAAAATTATTCACATTCTTTTAACAAAAAACAATTGCGCCTCACCAGGGTCTGCAATTGCATTTTGTCCGAGTAGTGAGGTTCTGAAATGACAACAATAAATCCAGATATCCAACCCGCTGTGCAGCACACCGTGCAGGTAGCGATTGCCGGAGCCGGTCCGGTAGGGCTGATGATGGCGAACTATCTTGGCCAGATGGGCATTGAGGTGCTGGTGGTGGAGAAGCTCGATACCCTTATCGACTATCCTCGCGCCATCGGCATTGACGATGAAGCGCTGCGCACCATGCAGTCCGTCGGTCTGGTCGAAAATGTTTTGCCGCACACCACGCCGTGGCATGCGATGCGCTTTCTCACCCCGAAAGGGCGCTGTTTTGCTGATATCCAGCCGATGACCGACGAATTTGGCTGGTCGCGCCGCAACGCGTTTATTCAGCCGCAGGTAGACGCGGTGATGCTGGAAGGGCTGTCGCGTTTTCCCAACGTGCGCTGCCTGTTCTCCCGCGAACTGGAAGCCTTCAGCCAGCAAAATGGTGAAGTGAAATTGAACCTGAAAGCGCCGGATGGCCAGCGTGAAACGGTGAAAGCTCAGTGGCTGGTGGCCTGCGACGGTGGGGCCAGCAACGTCAGACGTTCGCTGAATGTGCCATTTGAAGGCAAAACCGCGCCGAATCAGTGGATTGTGGTGGATATCGCTAACGATCCGCTCAGCACGCCGCATGTGTATCTGTGCTGCGATCCGGTGCGCCCGTATGTCTCCGCCGCGCTGCCGCACGCGGTGCGCCGCTTTGAATTTATGGTGATGCCGGGGGAAACCGAAGCGCAGCTCAGCGAACCGCAGAATATGCGCCAGCTTTTGAGCAAAGTGCTGCCGAACCCGGACAACGTCGAGCTGATCCGCCAGCGCGTATATACCCATAACGCACGTCTGGCCGAACGTTTTCGCATTGACCACGTGCTGCTGGCGGGCGATGCGGCGCACATTATGCCGGTCTGGCAGGGGCAGGGGTACAACAGCGGCATGCGCGATGCCTTCAATCTGGCGTGGAAACTGGCGCTGGTGATTGAGGGCAAAGCCGGTGATACGCTGTTGGATACCTACCAGCAGGAACGCCGCGACCACGCCAAAGCGATGATCGATCTCTCGGTGACCGCAGGCAACGTACTTGCGCCGCCGAAACGCTGGCACGGCGCGGTGCGCGATGGGGTTTCCTGGCTGCTGAACTACATTCCGCCGGTCAAACGCTACTTCCTTGAAATGCGCTTTAAGCCGATGCCGCAGTACCACGTTGGGGCGCTGGTGCGTGAAGGCGACGTGAAAACCTCTCCCGTTGGCAAGATGTTTATCCAACCGAAGGTAACGCTGGAATCAGGTGAAGTGACGCTGCTCGACAACGTCATCGGACCGAATTTCGCGGTGATCGGTTGGGGCTGTAACCCGCTGTGGGGCATGAGCGAGGCGCAGATCCATCAGTGGCAGGCGCTGGGGACGCAGTTTATCCAGGTGGTGCCGGATACACAGATACAAACCGATCAGGATAACCACGACGGCGTTACCCGCATTGGCGATACGCAAAACCGCCTGCGCACGTGGTTTGCCCAGCACAACGCCGCGCTGGTGGTGATACGCCCGGACCGCTTTGTCGCCGCCATCGCCATTCCGCAAACCCTGGGCAGTACCCTGAATAAACTGGCGTCGGTGATGACGCTCACCCGCGTTAATGCCCACATTCCCGCTGAAAAGGTGGCCTGATATGCACGCTTATCTTCACTGTCTTTCCCACTCGCCGCTGGTGGGTTACGTCGACCCGGCGCAGGCCGTGCTCGACGAGGTTAACGGTGTGATCGCCAGCGCCCGGGCACGTATTGCGGCGTTCGACCCTGAACTGGTGGTGCTGTTTGCCCCCGATCACTACAACGGATTTTTCTACGACGTGATGCCGCCGTTCTGTTTAGGCGTAGGCGCTACGGCGATCGGCGACTTCGGCAGCGCGGCGGGGGAACTGCCGGTGCCGACAGATCTCGCTGAAGCCTGCGCCCACGCGGTAATGAAAAGCGGCATCGATCTCGCCGTGTCCTACAACATGCAGGTCGATCACGGCTTCGCGCAGCCGCTGGAGTTTTTGCTCGGCGGTCTGGATAACGTGCCGGTGCTGCCAGTGTTTATTAACGGCGTCGCCACGCCGCTGCCGGGCTTTCAGCGTACCCGCATGCTCGGTGAAGCGATTGGCCGATTCGCCAGCTCGCTGAATCAGCGTGTGCTGTTTTTAGGCTCCGGCGGCCTGTCGCATCAGCCGCCGGTCCCGGAGCTGGCGAAGGCCGATGCCCATATGCGCGACCGCCTGCTCGGCAGCGGCAAACAACTGCCTGAAAACGAGCGCGAGCTGCGCCAGCAGCGGGTGATCAGCGCCGCCGAGAAGTTTGTGGCCGATCAACACACGCTGCATCCGCTTAATCCTGTCTGGGATAACCGCTTTATGACGCTGCTTGAACAGGGGCGTTTGCAGGAGCTGGACGCGGTCAGTAACGAAGAACTGTCCGCGATGGCGGGCAAATCAACGCACGAAGTTAAAACCTGGGTTGCTGCCTTCGCCGCTATTTCTGCCTTTGGCAACTGGCGCAGCGAAGGCCGTTATTACCGCCCGATCCCAGAGTGGATCGCTGGATTCGGCTCCCTGAGCGCCACCACACAGAATTGAAACAGAACTGAATATGCAGGAGAACATCATGACTTACCAACCGCAAACCGAAGCCGCAACCAGTCGTTTTCTGCAGGTGCAGGAAGCAGGCGAAACGCTGCGCGTGCATTTCAATGACTGTGGGCAGGGCGAAGAGACCGTCGTGCTGTTGCATGGATCTGGTCCGGGTGCGACGGGCTGGGCGAACTTCAGCCGCAATATCGATCCTCTGGTGGAGGCTGGATACCGGGTGATCCTGCTGGATTGTCCTGGCTGGGGCAAAAGCGATGGCATCGTTAACCGCGGTTCGCGATCCGATCTTAATGCTCGCATCCTGAAAAGCGTGGTCGATCAGTTGGATATTCAGAAAATCCATCTGCTGGGCAACTCGATGGGGGGCCACAGTGCCGTGGCGTTCACCCTGAGCTGGCCGGAGCGTGTGGGCAAGCTGGTGCTGATGGGCGGCGGGACGGGGGGCATGAGCCTGTTTACCCCGATGCCGACCGAAGGCATCAAGCGCCTGAATCAGCTGTACCGCGAACCGACCATCGAGAACCTGAAGCTGATGATGGAGATCTTTGTCTTCGACACCAGCGATCTGACCGAGGCGCTGTTTGAGGCGCGTCTGAATAACATGCTGTCGCGTCGCGATCACCTGGAAAACTTTGTCCACAGCCTTGAAGCCAACCCGAAACAGTTTCCGGATTTCAGCCCGCGCCTGGGCGAAATCAAAGCCCAGACCCTGATTGTCTGGGGACGCAACGACCGCTTTGTGCCGATGGACGCCGGCCTGCGCCTGCTCTCCGGGATTGCCGGGTCTGAGCTGCACATCTACCGCGACTGCGGGCACTGGGCACAGTGGGAACATGCGGATGCTTTTAACCAGCTGGTGCTGAACTTCCTCGCACGCCCTTAAGGAACGGACATGACGAATCTTAATCTTGAGCAGTTAGCCGCCGATTTACGTCAGGCTGAGGAAAAAGGGGACGCTATCGCCCCGTTGCGTGAACTGATCGGCGTGGATAACGCCGAAGCGGCCTACGCCATTCAGCGTATCAATGTGCAGTATGACGTGGCGCGAGGGCGTCGCGTCGTCGGGCGCAAAGTGGGACTGACGCACCCGAAAGTGCAACAGCAGCTGGGCGTCGATCAGCCTGACTTCGGCACGCTGTTCGCCGACATGTGCTACGGCGACAACGACACCATTGCGTTTGCCCGCGTGCTACAACCGCGTATTGAAGCGGAGATTGCGCTGGTGCTGAACCGCGATCTGCCCAATGCCGATACCACCTTTGACGAGCTGTACAACGCCATCGAGTGGGTGCTACCCGCGCTGGAAGTGGTCGGCAGCCGTATTCGCGACTGGTCGATCAAGTTTGTTGATACCGTGGCGGATAACGCCTCCTGTGGCGTGTATGTGGTCGGCGGTCCGGCACAACGTCCGGCAGGATTAGATCTGAAAAACTGCGCGATGAAAATGACGCGCAATAACGAAGAGGTTTCCAGCGGGCGCGGTAGCGAATGTCTGGGACATCCGATCAACGCCGCCGTGTGGCTGGCGCGCAAAATGGCCAGCCTCGGCGAGCCGCTGCGTGCCGGGGACATTATTCTCACCGGGGCGTTAGGCCCGATGGTGGCGGTGAATGCGGGCGATCGTTTCGAAGCCCATATCGACGGTATTGGTTCAGTTGCCGCCACCTTTTCAGCGGCGGTTACAAAAGGAAGTCAGTCATGAGTAAGCGTAAAGTCGCCATTATCGGCTCTGGCAACATCGGCACCGATTTGATGATTAAAATTCTGCGTCACGGCGTACGTCTGGAGATGGCGGTGATGGTGGGGATTGATCCGCAATCCGACGGTCTGGCACGCGCCCGGCGTATGGGCGTTGCCACCACCCATGAAGGGGTGACGGGGCTTCTTGCGATGCCAGAATTCGCTGACATTGACATCGTGTTTGATGCCACCAGCGCGGGCGCGCACGTGAAAAATGACGCCGCGCTGCGCGCCGTAAAACCGGGGATCCGTCTGATCGACCTGACGCCCGCAGCGATCGGCCCGTACTGCGTCCCGGTGGTGAATCTGGAGGCCAACGTTAACCAGCAGAACGTCAATATGGTGACCTGCGGCGGGCAGGCGACCATCCCGATGGTGGCGGCGGTTTCTCGCGTGGCAAAAGTCCATTACGCCGAAATTATCGCCTCGATCGCCAGTAAATCTGCGGGACCGGGCACCCGCGCCAATATCGACGAGTTTACCGAAACCACCTCGAAGGCGATTGAAGTGGTGGGGGGCGCGGCTAAAGGCAAAGCCATTATCGTACTTAACCCGGCTGAGCCGCCGCTGATGATGCGCGACACGGTGTATGTGTTGAGCGAAGCGGCCTCCCAGCTTGAAGTTGAAGCGTCGATTAATGACATGGCGGCGGCGGTGCAGGCGTATGTGCCGGGCTATCGCCTGAAACAGCGCGTCCAGTTTGAAGTCATCCCGCAGGATAAACCGGTGAATCTGCCGGGTATTGGTCAGTTTTCCGGGCTGAAAACCGCGGTGTATCTGGAAGTGGAAGGTGCGGCGCACTATTTACCCGCCTATGCGGGCAACCTCGACATTATGACCTCCAGCGCGCTGGCGACCGCTGAGCAGATGGCGCAGTCACTCACCCGTCAGGCAGGAGAAGCAGCATGAACGGTAAAAAACTCTATATCTCTGACGTGACCCTGCGCGACGGTATGCATGCGATTCGTCACCAGTATTCGCTGGAAAACGTACGCCAGATTGCCAAAGCGCTGGACGACGCGCGGGTTGATTCCATTGAGGTGGCCCACGGCGACGGTTTACAAGGTTCCAGCTTTAACTACGGCTTTGGCGCGCACAGCGATCTCGAGTGGATTGAAGCGGCAGCAGACGTGGTCAAACACGCAAAGATCGCCACGCTGTTGCTGCCGGGCATCGGCACTCTTCATGACCTGAAAAACGCGTATCAGGCCGGCGCTCGAGTGGTGCGCGTGGCGACCCACTGCACCGAAGCGGACGTGTCGGCCCAGCATATTCAGTACGCGCGTGAGCTCGGCATGGATACCGTCGGCTTTCTGATGATGAGCCATATGACCACGCCGGAGAATCTGGCGCAGCAGGCGAAGCTGATGGAAAACTACGGCGCGACGTGTATCTACGTGGTCGATTCCGGCGGGGCGATGAATATGAGCGATATTCGCGCCCGCTTCCGCGCCCTGAAAGCGGTGCTGAAGCCAGAGACAGAAACCGGAATGCATGCGCATCACAACCTGAGTCTCGGCGTGGCGAACTCGATTGCTGCGGTGGAAGAGGGCTGCGACCGTATCGACGCCAGCCTGGCGGGTATGGGCGCTGGCGCGGGCAACGCGCCGCTGGAAGTGTTTATCGCCGCTGCGGATAAGCTCGGCTGGCAGCACGGCACCGATCTGTATGCGCTGATGGACGCCGCCGACGATCTGGTGCGTCCACTGCAGGACCGTCCGGTGCGGGTGGATCGCGAAACGCTGGCACTGGGCTATGCCGGGGTGTACTCCAGCTTCTTGCGTCACTGCGAAGTGGCGGCGGCGCGTTATGGCCTGAGCGCGGTCGATATTCTGGTTGAACTGGGCAAACGCCGAATGGTGGGCGGCCAGGAAGATATGATCGTCGACGTGGCGCTGGATCTGCGCAATAGCAAATAAAAATGATTACGCGGCTGGCAACGTATCAGCCGCGACTCACCTGCATCGTGACCTCAGAGGTACATCTTATGACTACCCGTACCCCCACATCTTACCGCCTGACGTTAACCGTCGGGCTTTGCTTTTTAGTCGCCCTGATGGAAGGGCTGGATCTACAGGCCGCCGGGATCGCTGCCGTCGGTATCGCCCAGGCGTTTGCGCTGGATAAAATGCAGATGGGCTGGATCTTCAGTGCGGGCATTCTCGGGCTGCTGCCCGGCGCGCTGGTGGGCGGCATGCTGGCCGATCGCTATGGCCGCAAGCGCATTCTTATTGCCTCCGTGGCGCTGTTCGGCCTGTTCTCGCTGGCGACGGCGATTTCCTGGGATTTCTCGTCGCTGGTGTTTGCCCGTCTGATGACCGGCGTCGGGTTGGGCGCGGCGTTGCCGAATCTGATCGCGCTGACCTCCGAAGCGGCGGGCCCGCGTTTTCGCGGTACGGCGGTGAGCCTGATGTACTGTGGTGTGCCGATTGGCGCGGCGTTAGCGGCGGCGCTCGGGTTTAGCGGTCTGGCCGCCGCCTGGCAAACGGTGTTCTGGGTTGGCGGAGTGATCCCGCTGCTGCTGGTGCCGTTGTTGATGCGCTGGCTGCCGGAATCACAGGTTTATGCCCAGCAAACGCAGGTGGCCGCCGCGCCGTTGCGCGCCCTGTTCGCACCCGCTACCGCCACCGCCACGCTGCTGCTGTGGCTGTGCTATTTCTTCACCCTGCTGGTGGTGTATATGCTGATTAACTGGCTGCCGATGCTGCTGGTGGAGCAGGGCTTTCAGCCCTCGCAGGCGGCTGGCGTGATGTTTGCTCTGCAAATCGGTGCGGCCAGCGGCACGTTAATTCTCGGGGCGTTAATGGACAAACTGCGCCCGGTGGTCATGTCGCTTCTGATCTACACCGGGATGTTGGCTTCATTGCTGGCGCTGGGGACGGTGTCGTCATTGAGCGGTATGCTGATGGCCGGATTTGTGGCGGGGATGTTTGCCACTGGAGGACAAAGCGTGCTGTATGCGCTGGCTCCGCTGTTTTACAGTACGCAGATCCGCGCGACAGGCGTGGGTACCGCCGTCGCTGTTGGGCGTCTGGGGGCGATGAGCGGCCCGCTGCTGGCAGGAAAAATGTTAGCGCTCGGCACAGGAACGGTAGGCGTGATGGCGGCTTCTGCGCCGGGCATTTTACTGGCAGGGCTGGCGGTATTTTTCCTGATGAGCCGAAATCGCAGATGCCGATCCCGACCAGTGGCTCATAAACAATCGTTCGGTTGTATGAGTGGGGAGATACGGTTCCCACTTCCGGGTGAACGCCAGCCGGCGATGACGTTGCCAGAGTTTATGTAAAGCCTGGCAACGGAGGCGTTATGAGCTGGCGGCCCTTTTTATATTTGATAATTAACCCCCACCCGATATTAAGCGCCCGGCGCGGTCATCTGCGTCTGGTGCAGGGTTGATTTTGCATTGTGTTAACAAACGCGGTATAACACACCTTCTTTGGATGTTTAGATGTCCATACGTTTGGAAGGTTATATGCAAACAACACAACAAAATGCGCCACTGAAGCGCACGATGAAAACGCGTCACCTGATTATGCTCTCCTTAGGCGGCGTGATTGGCACAGGGTTATTCTTCAATACCGGCTACATCATCTCCACTACCGGGGCCGCGGGAACGCTGCTGGCCTATCTGATTGGCGCGCTGGTGGTCTGGCTGGTTATGCAGTGTCTGGGCGAGCTGTCGGTCGCGATGCCGGAGACCGGGGCGTTTCACGTCTATGCCGCGCGCTATCTCGGCCCGGCGACGGGGTATACCGTGGCCTGGCTCTACTGGCTGACCTGGACCGTGGCGCTTGGTTCGAGTTTTACCGCTGCCGGATTCTGTATGCAGTACTGGTTTCCGTTGGTGCCAGTATGGGTCTGGTGCGTGGTGTTCTGTGTGATTATTTTTGGCCTGAATGTTATCTCCACGCGCTTTTTTGCCGAAGGGGAGTTCTGGTTCTCGTTGGTGAAAGTGGTCACTATCATCGCCTTTATTATCCTCGGCGGGGCGGCGATTTTTGGCTTTATCCCGATGCAGGATGGCTCGCCCGCGCCGGGGCTGAGTAATATCACAGCGGAAGGTTGGTTCCCGCATGGTGGCTTACCGATCCTGATGACTATGGTGGCGGTGAACTTTGCTTTTTCGGGAACTGAGCTTATCGGTATTGCCGCCGGTGAAACGGAAAATCCGCGCAAGGTGATCCCGGTGGCGATTCGTACCACCATCGCGCGACTGATTATTTTCTTTATCGGCACCGTGTTTGTGCTGGCGGCGCTGATCCCGATGCAGCAGGCGGGCGTGGAGAAAAGCCCGTTTGTGCTGGTGTTTGAGAAGGTAGGTATTCCGTACGCCGCCGATATTTTTAACTTCGTGATCCTGACAGCCATTCTTTCTGCGGCGAACTCCGGGCTGTATGCCTCCGGGCGCATGCTCTGGTCGTTGTCGAATGAACGTACGCTGCCAGCCTGTTTTGCGCGAGTAACGAAAAACGGCGTGCCGCTGACGGCGCTGTCGGTCAGTATGCTCGGCGGCGTACTGGCGTTGTTTTCCAGCGTGGTGGCCCCGGACACGGTATTTGTCGCGCTGTCGGCAATCTCCGGGTTTGCGGTGGTGGCGGTGTGGCTGAGCATCTGCGCTTCGCACTTTGTTTTTCGCCGCCGTCATTTGCAACAGGGTAAGGCATTGAGTGCATTACATTATCGTGCGCCGTTGTATCCGCTGGTGCCGGTATTAGGATTTGTGTTGTGCCTGGTGGCCTGTGTAGGGCTGGCATTCGATCCAGCGCAGAGAATTGCGTTGTGGTGCGGGTTACCGTTTGTTGCGTTGTGCTATGGTGCATATTTCCTTACTCAACCCCGTAACGCAAAACAGGAGCCAGAACATGTCGCAGAATAATCCGTTACGCGCTCTCCTTGAGAAACAGGATGTCCTGTTACTGGATGGCGCGATGGCGACGGAGCTGGAAGCGCGAGGGTGTAACTTAGCCGACAGCCTGTGGTCAGCCAAAGTGCTGGTAGAAAACCCGGAGCTTATCCGCGAAGTGCATCTTGATTATTACCGGGCGGGGGCGCAATGCGCGATCACCGCCAGCTATCAGGCGACACCGGCGGGCTTTGCCGCGCGTGGTTTGGATGAAGCGCAGTCGAAAGCGCTGATTGGCAAAAGCGTGGAGCTGGCGCGTAAAGCGCGTGAAGCGTATCTGGCAGAGAACCCGCAAGCGGGCACGCTGTTGGTGGCGGGATCTGTCGGACCTTACGGCGCGTATCTGGCGGACGGCTCTGAATACCGTGGCGATTACCAGCGCAGCGCCGAGGCATTCCAGGCGTTTCATCGCCCGCGCGTGGAAGCATTGCTGGATGCCGGGGCCGATCTGCTGGCCTGCGAAACTCTGCCGAATTTTGTCGAGATTGGCGCACTGGCTGAGCTGTTGACCGCGTACCCGCGTGCACGTGCCTGGTTCTCATTTACTCTGCGTGACAGCGAGCATCTGAGCGACGGTACGCCGCTGCGTGACGTGGTCGCGTTGCTGGCGGATTATCCGCAGGTGGTGGCGTTAGGTATTAACTGCATTGCGCTGGAAAACACCACCGCTGCGTTGCAGCATTTACACGGCTTAACGGCGCTGCCGCTGGTGGTGTATCCGAATTCGGGCGAGCAGTACGATGCCGCGAGCAAAACCTGGCATCATCACGGTGAGTCTTGTGCGCAACTGGCGGATTATCTGCCACAGTGGCAGGCCGCTGGCGCACGATTGATTGGCGGGTGCTGTCGCACCACGCCCGCGGATATTGCCGCGTTAAAAGTTCAAGTTCAGGCCCGATAAGACGTAAGCCGCCATCGGGCATTTTTGCCGGATGGCGATACGGTATGAACCGGAAACATGGGTAACACTTTATGCCGCATCCGCCAGCACAAACATGCCGTACGGATGGATTTCGAGATAATACTGCTCGCCGACGTCCGGCTGCAGACGCGTAGCGTTGACCTGCAATAAAATCTCCTGTCCGTGCCACTCCACCGTGACCTCATATTGGGGTCCCATATACGCGACATGGCTGATCACGCAGCGTTGGCTCTCTTCGCCGCGGTCGCTGAGCGTGATCGCTTCCGGGCGCACGCCTACCATGCCCTCGCCTTGATCGCTAAAGTGCAGTGGGCGCGGCAGATGATAGCCGTAGATATCAACGTATCTGTCGCTGAAGGTGGCCGGGAACAGGTTAGAATCGCCCATAAAGCTCGCCATAAAGCGGGAGGCGGGCTGGCGATAGAGATCCTGCGGCGAGCCGATCTGCATGATGTGTCCCTTGTTCATCACCAGTACGGTATCGGAAACCGCAAAGGCTTCGCTTTGATCGTGGGTGACGTACAGCGAGGTGATATCAAACTGCTTTTGCAGCTCGCGGATCTTGTCGCGCATGCTGCGACGCAGGTTGGCGTCCAGGTTACTTAACGGCTCATCAAACAGCAGCACTTTCGGTTTGAGGATCAACGCACGGGCCAGCGCCACGCGCTGCTGCTGACCGCCGGAGATCTGATCGACAAAGCGGTCTTCAAATCCTTCCAGATCCACCATCGCCAGCGCCTCTTTGACGCGGGTTTTCACCTCCGCGCGCGACACGCCGAGCATCTTCAGGCCATAACCGACGTTCTCCCCTAACGACATGTGCGGGAACAGGGCATATGACTGAAACACCATACAGATATCGCGCTGCTGAATAGAACGATGGGTAACGTCTTCGCCATCAATGAAAATTTGTCCTTCGCTCGGTTTTTCCAGCCCGGCAACCAGACGCAAGATGGTGGTTTTACCGCAGCCGGACGGGCCGAGCAGCGTTACCATTTGCCCCTGCGGAATGGTGAGATTGATATTGTCGATAACCGTGTTGCTGCCAAATCGTTTAGTGACGTTGCGCAGTTCAACGAAATTTTTCTGAGTCATAGTGCGCTCCATTACGCCTGGTTTTTGGCTTTTGAACGGGAGGTACGTGATTCACCGATCAGCCAGTCAAAGATGAAAATAATCGCCAGCATCACCACGATTAAAATGGAACCGTAGGCAATCGCCACGCCGTATTCGCCGTCTTCTACGCGGTTCAGGATGTAGGCCGTGGCCACGCGGGTATCCGGCGTGACGAGGAACACAATGGCGCTGACGGTGGTAATGGCGCGCACAAAGCTGTAGATCAGCGCTGAGAGGATCGCCGGGCGCAGCAGCGGCAACAGGATATGCGTAATGGTGCGCAGGGAACCGGCACGCAGACTGAGCGAGGCTTCATCCAGCGATTTATCGATTTGGCCTAAGCCCGCAATGCCCGCCCGGATACCGACCGGGACATTACGCATTACCATTGAGATAATCACGATGGCGGCGGTGCCGGTGAGGTATACCGGGGCGCTGTTAAAGGCCAGAATGTACGACACGCCCGCTACGGTGCCCGGAACGGCAAAGCACAGCATAGTGGTGAACTCGATGGTCTTTTTGCCTTTAAACTGCTGACGCACCACAACCCATGCGATCAGCAGGCCGAAGATAGCGGTGATCGGCGCGGCAATCCCGGCGTAGAGCAGGGTGTCGAGCAGTGAAGGCCACGCGCCGTCGCTCATTCCCTGACCGAACAGTTTGGTAAAGTTCGCCAGCGTCAGGGTGTAGTCCACGCCCCAGTTTACGGTGAAACTGCCGTAGAAAATGCTGCCATAGAGCAGGGCGTTAAAGGCAATCCACACCGCCAGCAGCGCGACCACGCTCCATACCAGCGTTACCGGCAGCGGCTGCACGTCGCCCCGATAGGATTTACCGGAAACGGTGACGTACGAGCGTTTACCAATCCACATGTACTGCACGCAGAACACCAGCAGCGAGAACAGCAACAGGAAGGCACCCAGCGTACTGGCGGCCTGGTAGTCGAGCTGGGAGCCGGTGATATAGAAGTAGATTTGCGTTGCCAGCACGTCGAAGTTACCGCCAAGCACCAGCGGGTTACTGAAGTCGGCCAGCGACTGCACCACCACAATTAAAAAGGCGTTTGCCAGTGCCGGTTTTAGCAGCGGGACAAACACGCCGTTAAAGGTTTGCCAGCGGCTGGCGCGCAGGGTGTATGACGCCTCCTCCAGCGACGGATGAATGGTTTTGATCGCCCCGTCGAGGATCATAAACGCCATCGGAGTGAAGGCCAGCACCTGCGCCAGCCAGATGCCGGTAAAACCGTACAGCCAGTTGGTGTTGGTCAAACCAAACCAGTCGACCATAAATTCGGTGATGTAACCGGAGCGTCCCATCATCAGCGTTACACCTAAACCCACAACAAACGGCGGGGTGACGATCGGCAGAATCGAGAAAATACGTCCAATAATGGCGCTGCGTTTCGCAATACGGGTGGTGTAGATAGCCAGCACCAGGCCAAAGAAGGTACAGCCGACGCCGACGGCAATCGACAGCATAATCGAGTTGAGGATCACCTGAATGATATGCGCCTGCGACAGCACATTCATAAACGCCAGCGGAGCAAATTCCCCGGCGTCGTTGGTGAACATCGGAATGAAAATAGCGATACTTGGCCAGACGATAAAAATACCGATCAGCGCGACAATCGCGGTGAGCGAGCCGATGACGAAACGGTCGCCGCCCAGCCATTCCAGACGGGTGAGCGCCAGGGTCATGATCGCGCCAAGTGCCACAAACAGCACGATGGTGGCATAGCCTAAGCCGCGTCCCTCAATAGTCGCGCTGGCGACGATAAACGCCATACAGAAAAACGCCCAGCCCGCGTCAAAATAATGGCGGCTGCGCTGTTCGCGTCTGGCTTCATGGAACGGGCGCACCAGCAGCAGGCTTGGCAGCAGATACCAGAGCCAACTGATATTGAACTGTGACCAGCCGTAGGCGGCGAGAATTTCTTCGCGCGTCGACTCCAGCAGACCGTAGTCCAGGCTCCAGCTCGGCAGCAGGGCAAACGCCAGCCAGCCGAGTAAAATCCAAAGAAATATCGCATCCCGTTTTTTCACGGGATGGAGTGCAAGTGTGTGTGACATAGCGGTTCCGGTATTTCAGGCCGGATATGGCGTTAAGGCCTTATCCGGCAAATGAACGCAAATCTGGGGTTATTTACCCATCTTCACTTCGCTGACCCACTTATTGATCAGGGCTTTACGCACGTCGGTCGAGCCGTACTTATCCATGTCGTAATTGATAAGCTTCAGGTCGTCGAGCTTCAGCGAGTTAGGGGACGTCTCGGCGGTGGTGTTGGTCAGGATCTGATAGGATTTACCTTTTTTCCACGCCAGCTCCTGCGCGTCTTTCGACAGTACCCAGTCAACGAACAGTTTGGCGTTATCGAGGTTGCGCGCGCCTTTCAGGATGCTGACACCGCCGATTTCATAACCGGTACCTTCGCACGGTGAGACAAGTTCCAGCGGTGCGCCCTGTTCTTTTTCCAGCGAGTAGTCGTGCAAGAAACCGATGCCGATAGCCGTTTCGCCACGGGCGGCGTTACGCGCCGGGGCAATGCCGGATTTGGTGTACTGGGAGACGTTGGCGTTGAGCTGTTTCAGGTAGTCAAAGGCCTGATCTTCCCCCCACAGTTGGGCAAAGGTCGCCAGTGCGGTATAGGCGGTACCGGAGCTTTGCGGATCAGCAATCTGGATTTCGCCTTTGTATTCCGGTTTGGTCAGATCCTTCCAGCATTTTGGCACCGGTAGGTTTTTCTCTTTCAGGCGCTGGGTATTGACGCCAAAGCCCAGAATACCGACATAAACCGCCGAGGAGAGGTTGCCTTTCACTTTTGCCGGATCGCGAAACTTCTCCATGATTTGTTCGAGGTTTGGTGATTTATACGGCTGCAGCAGCCCCATTTCACCGGCCTGAGACTGTGGATCCAGCGTACCGCCGTACCAGACATCCGCTTGCGGGTTTTTCTTCTCGGCATCCACTTTCGCCAGCGTACTGCCTGAGCCGTTGCGAATGAATGAAGTCTTCACATCATATTTTTCACCGAAGGCTTTGGTTTCGGTTTCGCACATTTCGTTGGTGGCGCTGCAATACACCACCAGACGACCCTGCGCCTGAGCTGCACTGCTGAAGGCTGCCAGCGTCAGAGCGGAGGCAATTAGGGTAGAGGTAAGCGTCAGTTTCATTGTTTTATCCTTTGACTGAGAGAAGGGGGAATGCCCGCAATGAGCAATGGCATCAGCAATAAACCCATAAAGACAGCGGCAACCGAGAGCAAACTGAACATTCCCGACCAGCCGTAGTGTTCTATGACCAGCGACAGCGGCCAACCCGCCAGCGCGGCCCCCAGATAGGCGAACAGCCCGAGAAAACCAGTAATTGAACCTGCCGCCGCTTTATGTCCGCATTCCACGGCCGCGAGGCCAATTAGCATCTGTGGGCCAAACACAAAAAAGCCCACGGTAAAGAAACACACTGCCAGTAGCGCGTAGTGGTGCACCGGCGCCAGCCACAGCGCGGCGACGGAGACCATCAGCCCCAGTGTGAACAGCAAAATCATTGGGGCACGCTGACCGCTGAACAGCAAATCCGATCCCCATCCGGCAAACAGCGCCCCCAGCAAGCCGCCGACTTCAAACAGCATTACCGTGGCATTGGCGCTGAGCAGGTTCACACCGTGGCTTTCCGTCAGCCAGATGTTGCCCCAGTCGTTCAGCGCAATGCGGATCAGATAGACCAACACATATGACACGCCGAGTAGCCAGATCATCGGGTTCTTCAGCATGGTGGTGCGTAACATTTGCCACAGCCCCATCGGCGGACTTTGCTGCTCCTGACGCAACTCCAGCGGGTCTTGCCGCCATTCCCCAACCGGGGGTAAGCCTTCTTCCCGGGGTGTGCCTTTCAGTTGCAGGGTGAGCCAGATGCCTAACGCCATGCTGATTATCCCCGGAGCCAGCATGGCTGCCTGCCAACCCCACCAGTGGGCGGCAAAGGCGCTAATCAGCGGGATGATGGCCCCTCCGATGTTGATCGACATATTCCAGCAGCCCCACCAGAATCCGCGTTCGTTACGCGAGTACCAGTGAGTCAGTAGTCGGGCGCAGGGCGGCCAGCCCCAGCCCTGAAAAAATCCGTTCAGCGTCCAGACCACCAGGAGCAGCGTCAGCGATTCACCAAAGGCGAACAGCACGTTTAAAACGCCGGTCGCAAACAGGCCAATGCCCATAAACGCGCGCTGTCCGTGGCTGTCGTGCCATAGCCCAGCGGTGAATTTTGACAGGCCATAGGTCAGATAAAACAGCGATCCCAGCAGGCCGATATCGCCTTTATCCAGACCCAGATCCGTTTGCAGCGCCGGGAGGACGTAGTTAACGCTTTTGCGCGTCAGATAAAACGCGGCGTACCCAATCACCATACACATCAGCAGCCGGGGGCGTAGCGCCCGGTATTGTTGGTCTGTTTCGCGTGATGCACGTGCATGCATGGCAGCCTCCGTTTGTGCTGACTATAGGAAAGTGAAAGCAAAATGGGATGAGATAAAGTCCGCAGTGACTAAGACTTTTTCCTGGTTAACGGCTGATTTGTTGCAAATTTGTGGGCAGGTTAACAATTACCCGCGTGCCGTTGTTCGATTCGAGCGTCAGTTCGCCGCCAAGGGCGCTGACCCGCTCACGCATCCCCTGGATACCGAACCCGGGGATTTTCTCCGCGAGAATACCTACGCCGTTGTCAGCGACGTGCAGAAACACGCGGTGTTCCTGCTGGCGCAGCGTAATCGACACTTCGCTGGCGTCGGCATGTTTACAGACGTTATTGAGCAACTCCTGCAGCAGGCGATACAGTGTGAAACGCACCGTTTCATTTTCTGGCGTATTTTCAAGCTGATAGTCAAACCAACAGCGAATGCCGCGTTCGGCAAAGGCAAATTCATTCACCAGATGATGCAGTGCATCTTTAAAGGCCAGTTCATCGAGCGCGGGCGGTCGTAGCTGGCGCAGCAGTTGGCGGGTGGAGTGGTGAATGCGCCGGGCAAGGTCGTTGATCTGATTTGCCGCTTCAAGCGTTTGCTCGCGACCCGGCGCGCGCTTGACCAGTTGCGACTGAATTTGAATGGCGGTGATGTTCTGACCAATTTCGTCGTGTAGCTCCCGCGCCAGGCTTTTGCGCGTATTTTCCTCGGTGCGGATCAGTTGTTCGGTCAGCGCGCGTCGCGCTGCCAGTTCGGCTTCCAGACGCTGGCGATAATGGTGCAGATTTTGCGCCAGATGCTGCTGGCGGCTGATAGCGATCCCGAGCCCTATGCCCAGCAGCGCCTGGGTGGCGAGGAAAATCTCCAGCTCCAGTAAATTGCTGAACCCGACGCCGATTTGCCGGGCGATGGTGATCATCATGCTGCCGAGCAGTCCGGACAACACGCCGCCCTGCCAGCCAAATTTCCACGCCATCACCACGTTTGGTAAGAACACCACGATTAGCAGCAGGCGCTCGATCTCTGGTGACAGCACCATCTGGGTACCTATGCCAATAATGAAAAACAGACTGCACCAGATGATAAGCGAGGTACGCAGGGGGGGATTGGTGGTATCCAGTCCGAGCAAATGATAGCGGTGCTGCTGGCGCAGAAATTCATAGATCAGATAGACAAACGGCGTCAGCAGCACGCCGCCGGTAAACGACGCCAGGCCAATTAACGTTGCCGGGCTTTGGATAAACGGTGAAAGCAGGAGGGTATTGAGCAATGACGTGATCGTCACCGCGGCCAGCAGCAGCGTTAAGCGCTGCCAGTAAAGGGGGAAGCGGTGCCAGTATGACTGGCCGATACTCGCCGGGATCAAACTAATCAACGGCGCAGCCAGCAGGATATAGCCATTCACTAATTGCTCGCTGTGCAGCCAGAACAGCATCAGCACCGGCGGCAGTACCAGCGCGGGCCAGTAACGGCGAGAAAGCAGGATTAGCAGAGCGAGATAGACGCCGTGCGGCAGGAATATCGCTGCCTGCTGGCCGTTGTGGGTCAGGTAAAACCCCAGCGTCCACAGCATCAGCCAGACCGATCCCCAGGCCAGCAGAATAAACAGAGAAATAACCCAATGACGAAGGCTGCGTGACATTAATGCCCCGTCAGCAACTGGTGGTCGAGTGCAAAATGCACCAGATCGATGGTGCTGTGGCATTGCAGTTTGCCCAGCACGTTTGCACGATGAACGTGCACTGTTTTATGGCTGAGGTCGAGCTTGAAGGCGATCTCTTTTACGCTGTCGCCTTTGACCAGCAGATCAAACACTTCGCGCTCGCGCGGGGTCAGTATCTCCAGTACCTGCGCGGGCTGTTCGCCGCCGCGTAGCGCCCGTAGCGCGTCGGCGCACAGGTAATGCCCGCCCATACCAACCGAACGTACCGCCTGCACCAGTTCCTCTGGCCCGCAGCGTTTGGTCAGATAACCGCTGGCACCGGCATCCAGTGCGCTTTGCACAAACGTGGGTGAGTCATAGATGCTGAGAATAATGGCGCGAAAACCGGGCTTTTGCGCCCGCAGTCGTTTTAACAGGCTCAGGCCATTTTCATCCGGCATGGCGATATCCATCACCGCAACGTTGACGTCATCATGCAGTAATGCAGGCCACGCCTGTGCCGCGCTGCTGTACTGGCCAGCAACGTTGAGATCGTCTTCGAGACTGAGTAATTGCGCAAAGCCGGAACGCACCACCACATGGTCATCCACCAGCACAACATGAATCATGATCTTGCTCTCTTGCCTGACAATGGCATCTATGATGCCTGCCAGCGCCGCGCTGGCAATCCCCGTGGCGCGGATATGTAACGAATGTAACAAAATCGCAATAATTTGCCGGCCTGCAATCAAATGCATTTCCGGGCTAAGCATTGCCGCTTTTTTTCTAAAAACAGATCGCTATTAGCCAGAATTTTTAATTCCTTTATCAAATTGTGCCGCAACGAAATACTGCCCCCATAACAAGACAGGGGAGCAGACAATCATGGCTATTTCATCGCGTAACGCACTACTTGCCGCACTGGCATTCATCGCATTTCAGGCACAGGCGGTGAACGTCACCGTTGCTTATCAGACCTCCGCTGAACCCGCCAAAGTGGCGCAGGCGGATAACACCTTTGCTAAAGAGAGCGGGGCTACCGTTGACTGGCGCAAATTCGACAGCGGTGCGAGCATCGTCCGTGCGCTGGCATCCGGTGATGTGCAGATCGGTAATCTTGGCTCCAGCCCGCTGGCGGTCGCTGCCAGCCAGCAGGTGCCTATTGAGGTTTTCCTGCTGGCGTCAAAACTCGGCAATTCTGAAGCGCTGGTGGTGAAGAAAAACATCAGTAAACCGCAAGATTTGATTGGTAAGCGCATTGCCGTGCCGTTTATTTCCACTACCCATTACAGCCTGCTGGCGGCGTTGAAACACTGGGGTATCAAAGCAGGGCAGGTGGAGATTGTGAACCTGCAGCCACCCGCGATTATTGCCGCCTGGCAGCGCGGAGATATTGATGGTGCTTATGTCTGGGCGCCTGCGGTAAACGCGCTGGAAAAAGATGGCAAGGTATTAACCGACTCATCGCAGGTTGGCGAGTGGGGCGCACCGACGCTGGACGTGTGGGTGGTGCGCAAAGATTTTGCCGAGAAGCATCCTGAGGTGGTGAAAGCCTTTGCCAAAAGCGCCATCGACGCCCAGCAGCCTTATATCGCTAATCCCGATGAATGGCTGAAACAGCCGGAGAATATCAGCAAACTGTCGCGTTTGAGTGGCGTACCGGAGGCGGATGTGCCGGGCCTGGTGAAAGGTAACACCTATTTGACGGCACAACAGCAAACCGCTGAGCTAACCGGCCCGGTGAATAAAGCGATTATCGACACCGCGCAGTTCCTCAAAGAGCAGGGCAAAGTCCCCGCCGTCGCGACGGATTACAGCCAGTATGTGACCGATCGCTTCGTGCAATAAATAAGGAGGCGCTGATGCTGCAAATCTCTCATCTTGCCGCCAGCTACGGTGGAAAACCGGTGCTGGAAGATATCAACCTGACGCTCGATAGTGGCGAACTGCTGGTGGTACTCGGACCTTCTGGTTGCGGAAAAACCACGCTGTTAAATCTGATTGCCGGGTTTGTGCCGTATCAGCATGGCAGCATTATGCTGGCGGGCAACAAAGTTGAAGGTCCAGGCGCAGAGCGCGGGGTTGTGTTCCAGAACGAAGGCCTGCTGCCCTGGCGCAACGTGCAGGACAACGTGGCCTTCGGGCTGCAACTGGTGGGGATGGAGAAGCCCCAACGTCAACGAATCGCGCGGGAGATGTTGCAGAAAGTTGGGCTGGAGGATGCGGGAAAACGTTTTATCTGGCAGCTCTCTGGTGGTCAGCGTCAGCGCGTCGGTATTGCGCGGGCGTTGGCTGCCAACCCGCAGCTGTTGTTGCTGGATGAACCCTTTGGCGCGCTCGACGCCTTTACCCGCGAGCAGATGCAAACCCTGCTGCTGAAGTTGTGGCATGAGACTGGCAAACAGGTGCTGTTGATTACCCACGATATTGAAGAAGCCGTTTTTATGGCAACGGAGCTGGTATTGCTGTCGCCAGGCCCTAGCCGGGTACTGGAGCGTCTGCCGCTGAATTTCGCTCGTCGCTTTGTGGCCGGAGAGCCGAGCCGCAGCATTAAGTCCGACCCGCAGTTTATCGCCATGCGCGAGTATGTGTTAGGTCGTGTCTTTGAACAACGGGAGGCATTCTCATGAGCGTGGTGATTAATGATAAACCCCGCCGCCAGCGCGCGCTGAACTGGCGCTGGCCGTTCTCGCGGCAGATTACCTTAAGCTTCGGTACGCTGGTCGTCATTCTGGCGGTGTGGTGGACGGTGGCGGCGCTGCAGTTAATCAGTCCGCTGTTTTTACCCCCGCCGGGCCAGGTTTTGCAAAAACTTATGGTTATTGCCGGGCCGCAGGGGTTTATGGATGCCACGCTGTGGCAGCATCTGGCGGCGAGCCTGACGCGTATTGTTATCGCGCTGCTGGCGGCGGTACTGCTCGGCGTTCCGGTTGGAATCGCTATGGGGTTGAGTCCGACGATGCGCGGCATTCTCGATCCGATCATTGAACTGTATCGTCCGGTTCCGCCATTGGCCTATTTGCCGCTGATGGTGATCTGGTTTGGCATTGGTGAGACCTCCAAGATCCTGCTGATCTATCTGGCGATATTCGCCCCTGTAGCGATGTCGGCGCTGGCGGGGGTTAAAAGCGCGCAGCAGGTGAGAGTGCGTGCCGCACAGTCGCTGGGAGCCAGCCGTACGCAGGTGCTGTGGTTTGTTATTTTGCCGGGGGCATTGCCGGAGATACTCACAGGGTTGCGTATCGGGCTTGGCGTGGGCTGGTCGACGTTGGTGGCAGCAGAGCTGATTGCCGCCACGCGAGGTTTAGGATTTATGGTGCAGTCAGCCGGTGAGTTTCTGGCAACGGATGTGGTGCTGGCGGGGATCGCGGTGATTGCCGTTATCGCGTTTATTTTAGAACTGGGTCTGCGCGCGCTTCAGCGCCGCCTGACGCCCTGGCATGGAGAAGTACAATGAGTGAACGTCTGAGCATTACCCCGCTGGGGCCGAACATTGGCGCACAAATCACCGGTGCGGATTTGACGCGCCCGCTGAGCGATAATCAGTTTGAACAGCTTTATCACGCCGTACTGCGCCATCAGGTGGTGTTTCTGCGTGAGCAGGTGATTACGCCGCAACAACAGCGGGCGCTGGCGCTGCGTTTTGGCGATCTGCATATTCACCCTGTCTATCCGCATGCCGAAGGGGTTGAAGAGATTATCGTGCTGGATACTCATAACGATAATCCGCCGGATAACGACAACTGGCACACCGATGTGACCTTTATCGACACGCCGCCAGCGGGCGCGATTCTGGCGGCAAAAGAGCTGCCATCGACAGGGGGAGACACCCTGTGGACCAGCGGGATTGCCGCTTATGACGCATTATCTGAGCCGTTTCGCCAGTTGCTGAGCGGCCTGCGGGCAGAGCATGATTTTCGTAAATCCTTCCAGGAATATAAATACCGCCAGACGCCAGAGGAGCATCAGCGCTGGCTGGAGGCGGTGGCAAAGCATCCGCCCCTGCTGCATCCGGTGGTGCGCACGCATCCAGTGAGCGGGAAGCAGGCGCTGTTCGTGAATGAAGGATTTACCACGCGAATTGTCGATGTGACGGAAAAAGAGAGCGAGGCGTTACTGCGCTTTTTGTTCGCGCATATCACTAAACCGGAGTTCCAGGTGCGCTGGCGTTGGCAGCCCAACGATGTGGCGATTTGGGATAATCGCGTGACGCAGCATTATGCGAATGCGGATTATCTGCCCCTGCGGCGCATTATGCACCGGGCGACAATTTTGGGAGACAAGCCGTTTTTTCGGGCGGGGTGATTATCGGAGACGCTTCATTTACCGGGCCTACGACCTGTAGGTCCGGTAAAGCGAAGCCGTCATTAGGCAACAAAGTGATTAGCGCAGGATTTTTTTCTCAGCCAGATCCAGTGCGAAGTAGCTGAAGATCAGATCCGCGCCAGCGCGTTTGATCGAGCCTAAGCTTTCCAGCACCACTTTCTCTTCATCTATTGCACCCGCAAGGGCTGCAAACTTGATCATCGCGTATTCACCGCTGACCTGATAAGCGCCAATCGGCAGCTCGGTGCGCTCGCGGATATCGCGCAGAATATCGAGGTATGCGCCAGCCGGTTTGACCATCAAGCAGTCTGCGCCCTGGGCTTCATCCAGCAGCGATTCGCGGATCGCTTCCCGACGGTTCATCGGGTTCATCTGATAGGTTTTACGATCGCCCTTCAGCGCGGTACCTGCGGCTTCACGGAATGGGCCATAGAAAGAAGAGGCAAATTTGGTGGAGTAGGACATGATCGCGGTATCGGTAAAGCCCGCGGCATCCAGCGCCTGGCGAATCGCCTGCACCTGGCCGTCCATTGCGGCGGAAGGGGCGATGAAATCTGCGCCCGCAGCGGCGGCAACGACCGCTTGTTTGCCGAGATTGGCAAGGGTTAAATCGTTATCAACGCCGTGCTCGCATAATACGCCGCAGTGACCGTGCGAGGTGTATTCACAGAAGCAGGTGTCGGACATGACGATCATCTCCGGTACGGTCTGCTTACAGATACGCGACATGCGCGCCACCAGACCGTCTTCTTTCCAGGCATCGCTGCCGGTGTCATCGGTGTGATGAGAAATGCCGAAGGTCATAACCGAGCGGATGCCTGCATTAGCAATGCGTTCAATTTCGCGCGCCAGATGCTTCTCTGGAATGCGCATCACGCCGGGCATGGCCTCGATAGCTTTGTAATCGTCGAGTTCTTCTTCAACAAAGATCGGCAACACCAGGTCATTTAAGCTGAGTGTTGTCTCTTCAAACATAGCGCGCAGCGCAGGTGATTTGCGCAGGCGGCGAGGGCGTTGGATTAGGTCTGTCATGGTATGCCTGATGTTTGTGGAATCGAAGGCCGTAGTATACCCGAACCTGAGGGTGGGTGGTTTACGAAAGTTGGCGTTATATCTGGATTTTCCATCGTGGAAGGCTGAATCATTAGAGCAATTTATTCACATTTATGGCAAGTTATTTATATTCATTGTTTTGCTTGTTTCTATTTTTATTATTTTAAATATCGATATGTTTATTTGTGTAGGGCTGGTGATAATTCCTCTTTATTTATTGTTTATTTGTTTGGGTGTGTGGTGAGTTATTTGTTAATTATATGATTCAGAGATGTGTTGTACGGTATTTCATTGAAAGAATGAGTTTTTTTGTTTTTTGTGTCAGAGGTGAGGATATTCGTAGTGTTGTCCGGTTTCGGACGACTAGCAAAGAATAATTGAACCTTTACTTTGTGAAACCGCATAATCGTCTCCGCGAAACATAAAATGTTTTCTTTGCATTGATAATTGATGGATCAACTATATTACGTCCCTGAGGAGGGATGACAAATGCACACTTGGAAAAAGAAACTAGTAGTCTCACAATTAGCATTAGCCTGTACTTTGGCAATCACTTCTCAGGCGAATGCTTCTACTGATATTTCTGGAACTACGTACACAACGTTCACCCATTATAATGACGCATCACATGTTGATGACGTTTACTTCGATGGCTATGTCGGTTGGAACAATTACGGCACTGATAGCATTTATAACGGTGATATTTATCCGGTAATCAATAACGCTACTGTCAACGGCGTTATTTCTACTTATTATCTGGATGATGGACTGTCAACTAACGGCAATTATAACAGCCTGACGATTAAAAACAGTACCATTCACGGAATGGTGACATCCGAATGTATGACCACGGATTGTACTAACCGTACGGGTACCGACTATTACTACGACCGTCTGGCGATGAATGTCATCAACTCCACTATCGATGACAACTACGAACATTATACCTACAACGATACCTATAATGACGTGGCTGATACGCACGTTGTCGACGTTTATAACCTGGGTACGGCTATCACTCTGGATCAAGAAGTTGATCTGTCTATCTCCAACAACTCTCACGTCGCGGGTATTACCCTGACTCAAGGTTATGAGTGGGATGATATTGACGATAATACCGTCATCACCGGCGTAAACAGCGGCGAAGTGTTTAACAACACTATCGCTGTTACCGACTCTACCCTGACCTCTGGTTCCTGGTCTGATGAAGGAAGATCCGGCTGGTTTGGTAACACCAGCAATGCGAGCGACTACAACAGTAACGGTTGGAACGCGAATGATATCGCATTGGCGGTTATTGCTAATCCCAATGCAGATAACGCGATGCAGACCACCGCCACGTTTGATAACGCTACGCTGATGGGCGATGTGCTGTTCTCCAGCAACTTTGATGAGAACTTCTTCCCGAACGGTGCTGATACTTACCGCGATACTGATGCCGATCTGGATACCAACGGCTGGGATGGTACTGACCGTCTGGATCTGACCCTGAACCACGGCAGCAAGTGGGTTGGTGCGGCAATGTCCGTCCATCAGGTTGACGTTGATGGTGATGGTGTTTACGAAAGCTATGCTGAGGGCACTGAAGCCACTCCTACGCTGATTGATATCGCTGCCAACAGCCTGTGGCCTTCTTCAACCTACGGTATCGATAGCGACACATCCTCCTATGACGAAAATGGTCATGTGGTTGGCAATACCGTTTATCAGAGTGGTCTGTTCAACGTGACGCTGAACGGCGCTTCCCAGTGGGATACCACCAAAACTTCTCTGATTGACACTTTGAGCATCAACAGCGGTTCCGTTGTCAACGTGGGTGATTCTGCGCTGGTTTCTGACTCCATCACTCTGACCGGTGCTTCCGCACTGAACATCAATGAAGATGGTCGTGTTGCGACTAATACGCTGTCTATTGACAACAGTACCGTAACGATTGCTGATGATGTCTCTGCTGGCTGGAATGTGCTTAATGCCGCGCTGTATGCCAATACCATTAACGTCACCAACAACGGCGTTCTGGATGTGGGCAACAGCACCGGGAACGCGCTGCAGGTTGATACCCTGAATCTGACCAGCTACACCGACGCTTACAACCATGTTAATGCGGGTGTTTTCGACATCAACAGCGCTAACTATGTGTTGAATGCTGACCTGACCAACGATCGTACCAACGATACGCGCCAGGCTAACTACGGTTATGGCGTGATCGCGATGAACTCTGATGGTCATCTGACTATCAACGGTAACGGCGATTCTGACACCTCAGGCGATCAGTCTGAAGTTGATAACTACGGTGATCACGTAGCAGCGGCAACCGGTAACTATAAAGTTCGCATCGATAACGCCACTGGCGCAGGTTCTGTTACCGATTACAAGGGTAACGAGCTGATCTACGTTAACGACAAGAACAGCACCGCAACCTTCTCTGCAGCCAATAAAGCAGACCTGGGTGCTTACACCTATCAGGCTCAGCAGCAGGGTAACACCGTTGTTCTGCAGCAGATGGAGCTGACCGACTACGCGAACATGGCGCTGAGTATTCCGTCTGCCAACACCAATATCTGGAACCTGGAGCAAGACACCGTTGGTACTCGTCTGACTAACGCGCGTCATGGTCTGGTAGATAACGGTGGTGCATGGGTGAGCTACTTCGGCGGCAGCTTCGATGCGGATAACGGCAACATTAACTATGATCAGGATGTTAACGGCATCATGGTCGGTGTTGATTCCAAAATCGATGGTAACAACGCTAAGTGGATTGTCGGTGCTGCGGCAGGCTTCGCGAAAGGTGACATGAGTGATCGTACCGGTCAGGTAGATCAGGATAGCCAGACTGCCTATATCTACTCTTCTGCTCGTTTTGCGAACAACATCTTTGTTGACAGTAACTTAAACTACTCCCACTTCAACAACGATCTGTCTGCCAGCATGAGCAACGGTCAGTATGTTGATGGCAGCACCTCTTCTGATGCCTGGGGCTTTGGCTTGAAACTGGGTTATGACCTGAAGCTGGGTGAAGCAGGTTACGTAACCCCTTACGGTAGCGTATCCGGTCTGTTCCAGTCTGGTGATGACTATAAGCTGAGCAACGACATGAAAGTTGACGGTCAGTCTTATGACAGCATGCGTTATGAACTTGGTGTAGATGCGGGTTATACCTTCGCCTACAGCGATGACCAGGCGCTGACCCCGTACTTCAAACTGGCCTACGTTTACGACGACTCTAACAACGATTCTGATGTAAACGGTGATTCTATCGACAACGGCGTAGAAGGTTCTGCGGTACGCGTTGGGCTGGGTACTCAGTTCAGCTTCACCAAGAACTTCAGCGCGTACACCGATGCTAATTACCTCGGTGGCGGTGATGTCGATCAAGACTGGTCTGCAAACGTTGGTGTTAAATATACCTGGTAACAACTTTCTTGCAGAGAAATAAAAGGTAATTTTATTTAGAAATAATGCCCGTCACGGATTTGACGGGCATTTCTTGCAAGGAATACGCACATGCTATCTTCAAATAAACCTCTTCTTGAGTTTGGTAAGCTTGATAAATGTTTAGCGAAATATGGTAAACACTTTGAGTGTGATAACGACAAAGAAATAATTTTTTCCAGCGATATTAATAGTGACGATACTTTTGTTATTTTAAGTGGTGTTGTTTCCCTACGTAGAGGAGAAAGCGTGCTGGTCGGGATTGCACAGGCGCCTTTTATTATGGGCCTTTCTGATGGCGTGATGAAAACAGATGTACAATACAGATTAATAACCGAAAGTAATTGTACGGGATACCACCTGCCTGCTTCGCAAACGATAAATATAATTGAACAATGCCAGCTTTGGCGTGAAGCCTTTTGCTGGTTAGCATGGCAAAATTCAATGTTTGAGTTGCGCGATCTGCAGCTGATCGGCAATAACTCCTACGATCAGATCCGCGCGACGCTGATATCCATGATGAAATGGGACGACGTACTGCGTTCGCGTATCGGCGTCATGAACTATATTCACCAACGCACACGAATTTCACGCTCAGTTGTCGCTGAGGTTCTCGCGGCATTGCGTAAAGGTGGTTACATTGAAATGAATAAAGGCAAACTGGTGAGCATTAACCGTTTGCCTTTTGAGTATTAAGTCAGGATGCAGGAATAACCTGCGGTTTATTCCCGCTCAGCTCTGCAACCAGATCGTTGATACCGTCGCTCATATTGGTAAATCGGGTTAGCGGAGAACGGGTCACCACGATAAATGCCCCGACGTTTTGCTGTGGGATCATCGCCATATAGGTAATGAAGCCGCCGCCGCCACCGGTTTTTTGAATAATTCCTGGTCGCCCATTCTTCGGCGCCATATAGACCCAGCCCAAACCCAGCGCATCGGCTCTACCTGGAACATCCATCCCTATCACTTTGGTTAACTGCGTACGCTGATAAATCAGCGTCTGCATACGGTCGGCCTGCTGGCTACGATGGTAAAAATCAGATGAGAGATACTGCTGCATCCAGCGCATCATATCACCGGGCGTTGAATAAACACCGCCGCTGCCCATTGCCGCCAGGGTATTGTTGCAAGGACTGGCGCCTTTTTCCGCGACCATCAGGCGTCTGCATTGATCGGGGGATGGGGTAAAGGTGGTGTCTTTCATCCCCAGCGGACGGGTAATTTTTTCTTCAAACAGCTGCGGATAAGGCTTTCCGGATGCGGTTCCCAGCGCATCGGCCAGCAGGTCAAACGCCAGGTTGGAATAAGAAGCCTGCGAACCCGGTGCGGCTTTAAGCGTGGCGGTTGAGAGATAGCTCCAGCGCTGTTCACGGGTTGGCCAGACAAACACCGGGCGCTTCGCCGCGCCGCCTGGCTGTTCGCGCGGTAGCGCGCTGGTATGCGTCGCCAGATTCACCAGCGTAATCGGCGTGCCCTGATAAGTCGGCACGCGCGCGCCAGGCGGCGCATATTTGCTCAATGGATCGTTGAGTTTAACCGTACCCTGATCGAGTAATTTCACCAGCATTTCGCTGGTCATTAATTTAGTAATAGAGGCAATTCGAATAACGGAATCCAACTGCGGATGGACGTTATTGCCAGGGCGTGTTTCGCCGAAGCTGCGAAATACGCGCTGGTTACCATCAATCACCACGAGCGCCATCCCCGTAGCACCGCTGCCGTAAAATATATGGTCGGCATAACGATCGACGATATCAGAGGCGAAGACCGGATCGGTTATAGGCTGTGCCGCCTGGACAGATGTCAATGACGCCGCACACAGCGCGGCAGAAAAAAGCAGACTACGTTTCAACGGTGGTGTCCATGAGTTAGAGAAAGTGAAAAAGGATGTCGTGCGTATGCGTATTTATACTACTCATCGGCGTATTGCAAAGCGCTTATCAGCCAATGATAGTGTGAAAAACGTAACGATGAGTAAACGCGAGCGTTTCCCGGATTACGGATGTTCGCTTTTGTGATCTCACGCTGTGATAATCTGCACTTGCTGGAACGTTGTCGAGTGTGAAAATCACAGAAACAATTCTTCATACCCGGGTGCGAACTAAGTGCCGCGGTTTTGGTCACACTTGTCGGTTTCAGCTTGTGTTTTTGGGCGTAAGCCGTCTGGCCACCGCACTCCACGGTGGCAAATACACAGCAGTCGTCATAACGATAAGAAGTTAGCAGGAGAGCACTATGTTTAAGTCTTTTTTCCCAAAGCCGGGGCCGTTCTTTATTTCGGCATTTATTTGGGCACTGGTCGCCGTTGTATTCTGGCAAGGAGGTGGGGGAGCCTGGGTTGCACATATTACCGGCGCGTCGGGAGACGTACCGATTAGCGCGGCCCGATTCTGGTCACTGGATTACCTGATTTTTTATGCGTATTACATTCTTTGTGTTGGGGTGTTCGCGCTGTTCTGGTTTATCTACAGCCCGCACCGCTGGCAGTACTGGTCCATACTGGGCACGTCGCTGATTATTTTCGTGACCTGGTTTCTGGTTGAAGTTGGCGTCGCCGTCAACGCCTGGTATGCGCCATTCTATGATCTGATTCAATCCGCGTTGAGTGCGCCGCATAAGGTGAAGATTGAGCAGTTCTATCATGAAGTAGGCATCTTTCTTGGCATTGCGCTGATTGCCGTGGTCATTGGGGTGATGAACAACTTCTTCGTCAGCCACTATGTATTCCGCTGGCGTACCGCAATGAACGAACACTATATGGCGCACTGGCAGCATCTGCGTCATATCGAAGGCGCAGCGCAGCGTGTGCAGGAAGATACCATGCGTTTTGCCTCCACGCTTGAAGATATGGGGGTCAGCTTTATCAATGCGATTATGACGCTGATTGCCTTCTTACCTGTACTGGTCACACTCTCAGCCCATGTGCCGGACCTGCCAATTGTTGGACATGTTCCTTATGGCCTGGTGATTGCCGCGATTGTCTGGTCGTTGATGGGAACCGGCTTGCTGGCGGTAGTCGGCATCAAACTTCCGGGGCTGGAGTTTAAAAACCAGCGCGTGGAAGCGGCCTACCGTAAAGAACTGGTTTACGGCGAAGATGACGCTAATCGTGCGACCCCGCCGACGGTGCGTGAACTGTTCCATGCGGTGCGCCAGAACTACTTCCGCCTCTATTTTCACTATATGTACTTCAATATCGCCCGTATTCTATACCTGCAGGTTGATAACGTTTTCGGCTTGTTCCTGCTGTTTCCGTCGATTGTTGCCGGTACGATTACGCTCGGCCTGATGACGCAAATCACCAACGTGTTTGGCCAGGTGCGCGGCTCGTTCCAGTATTTGATTAACTCCTGGACAACGTTAGTCGAACTGATGTCTATTTATAAGCGTCTGCGCAGCTTTGAACGTGAGCTTGATGGCCAGGATATTCAGGAAGTTACCCATACGCTTAGTTAATAAAAAAGGAGATGTTATGTCGACGGTTTCCCGTCTTTACCCCTTGTCCGGTCTGGCCGCTCTGGTGCTGGTGGGATGTAGTAGCCAACCCGCGCAGCCGCTAAAAAAAGGGGAGAAAGCCGTCGATGTGGCGAGCGTGGTGCGCCAGAAAATGCCCGCCAGCGTGAAAGACCGGGACGCATGGGCGCAGGATTTAGCGAAGACGTTTGAAAGCCAGAAGCTGGCGCCGACGGTTGAAAATATCTGTTCGGTGCTGGCGGTCGCGCAACAGGAGTCAAACTATCAGGCGGATCCGGCCGTTCCAAACTTAAGTAAAATCGCCTGGAAAGAGATCGACCGGCGCGCCGAGCGTATGCATATCCCGCAGTTTGTGGTGCATACCGCACTGAAGATTAACTCGCCAACGGGGAAAAGCTACAGCGAGCGTCTGGATACGGTGAAAACGGAAAAACAGCTTAGCGCCATTTTTGATGATTTTATCAATATGGTACCGATGGGGCAGACGCTGTTTGGTTCGCTTAATCCGGTACATACCGGTGGGCCAATGCAGGTCAGTATCGCGTTTGCCGAGCAGCACGCCGACGGGTATCCGTGGAAAATGGCGGGAACAGTACGTCAGGAAGTGTTCAGCCGCCGCGGTGGGCTGTGGTTCGGCACGTATCATCTGCTTAACTACCCGGCGAATTACAGCGCGCCAATCTTCCGTTTCGCCGATTTCAATGCGGGATGGTATGCCAGCCGCAATGCGGCTTTCCAGAATGCGGTCAGTAAAGCCAGCGGAGTGAAGCTGGCGACGGATGGTGATTTGATTCTCTACGGCAGCAGCGAGCCGGGCAAAACCGAGCTGGCGGTACGTAAACTGGCCGGTAAGCTGGGGATGAGCGAGAGTGAGATCCACCGCCAACTGCAAAAAGGTGACAGTCTGGCTTTTGAAGATACCGCGCTGTACGAGAAGGTCTATAAGCTGGCGGAAGCGAAGAGCGGGAAAGCGCTACCCCGTGAAATGCTGCCAGGCATTCAGCTGGAAAGCCCGAAGATTACACGTAATCTGACTACCGCGTGGTTTGCGAAACGCGTGGACGATCGTCGAGCGAAATGTATGGGTCAGTCATCATTATGATGACGGCGGCGCCAGCGCACGAATGCCGCGATGGCGCCAAGAATCAGACTTCCGGCAAGGAAAGGGACCAGCCCAAAAAGGGTACCGACGCCTAAGCCAATTTCAACTCGTGGGCGTCCTGTCTCTTGCATTTGCAACTGCATCAGCTGTTCATAGATGCCGGGAGCGTGGGCCAACAGATTTAAAACCTGCGCGCCTGCCCAAAAGCAAAACAGCACAAATACGGCATACGCAATGTTGCCGGGCAGGGAGGAGGTATCCCGATGCTTGCCCTTAAACAGGGATTTTGAGAGCGTAAAATCAGCCATAAAGACCTCCGGAAATAACCTGCTTTTTTGACGTGATGCCTGGAACTGACAGTGAGTCTGACAGGTGATCGGCAATGTCAATATCAGAATGATGGTAATTTCAGGTAGAGATTATTCCTGGATCTCGGTTTTTTGCTGCTTATCACAATTACGTAACCTTAAGTGAAATCAAGTTACATTTCAGAAATTCCGCACAGGCCACAGACGTCTATGAGGAAATGTGCGAGGATGCGCTTTCACGTTGTATTTCCACCGGAGCCGTTATGAACCTGCCTGTTAAAATTCGCCGAGACTGGCACTACTATGCCTTCGCTATTGGGCTTATCTTTATTCTGAACGGTGTGGTCGGCTTACTGGGTTTTGAAGCGCAGGGATGGCAGACCTATGCGGTGGGGTTGGTGACGTGGGTGATTAGCTTTTGGCTGGCTGGATTAATTATCCGTCGCCGCGTGGAAGATGAAGAAGAAGCAAAGGATGCCCAATAGCTATCGATCAGGCATCCAGGCGGGTTTACATACTGGTTTTCAACGCGCTATCCGCCGCATGACGTTCCAGCGCCAGTTCGATCAGGCGAGTGATCAAATCGGTATAGCCTAAGCCGCTCGCCTGCCACAGTTTTGGATACATGCTGATGTTGGTAAAGCCCGGCAGCGTGTTGATCTCATTGATCACAACATCGTTCTCTGCGGTTAAGAAAACGTCCACGCGCGCCATACCGGCGCAGCCCAGCGTCTGATAAGCCTGAATAGCAATGTCGCGGATCTTATCGTTAACTTCCGGTGCGATCGCTGCCGGAACAACCACTTTGGCACCGTTATCGTCAATGTATTTGGTGTCGTAAGCGTAAAAATCACTGTTCAGCACGATCTCGCCACAGGTACTGGCCTGCGGTTGATCGTTGCCCAGCACCGCGCATTCGATCTCGCGGCCCTTGATCCCTTGTTCCACCACGACTTTATGGTCGAATTCAAATGCCAGCGCGACGGCCTGATTGTATTGCGCTTCGCTGGTCACTTTACTGACGCCAACGGACGAGCCCTGGTTGGCTGGTTTCACAAACAGTGGCAGGCCAAGGCGGGATTCCACCTCGGCAAAGCTGATGCGGTTGCGATTGGCACGGGTGAGCGTAATAAATGGCGCGATGTTTAATCCGGCATCGCGCAGTAGACGTTTGGTCACGTCTTTATCCATACATGCCGCAGAACCCAGGACATCAGAACCGACGAACGGCAGATTCGCCACGCGCAGCATACCCTGCAGAGAGCCATCTTCACCCAACGTGCCGTGTACGATCGGGAAAATAACATCGACCGTTGGCAGTGGCTGACCGTTTTGCGCATCGATCAACTGGTGCTCTTGTTTACCCGGGACCTGAGCCAGGCTGGTCGCGGAAGGACGCAGCGCAATATGCGCTGGATCATCTGAATTGAGCAGATAGTTACTGGCATCGCTAATGTGCCATTGCCCTTGCTTATCAATACCTAACAGCACAACGTCAAAGCGAGTCTTGTCGATGGCATCGACAATATTTTTTGCCGATTGCAATGACACTTCATGTTCCGCTGATTTACCACCAAATACGATTCCTACCCGCAACTTTGCCATCTTAAAAAACCCATTCCATGAATGCAAAGCACATACCTTACCACGACAAAACGCAGGTTTCCTCGGCTTCTGGCAGATTGTTTTGGTGGGCAACAGAGGAACAGATAAGCGCAAACGCGCAGAACGGACGCGGAGCATAAACCCCTGCTGATATTGTGGGGTTGATGTGAGGTGTATCACAAATATGATGAGCGGGAAGATAAAATCCTAAACTGTGATATATCGCACCTGTGGACCCTTATTTGGCTAAGTAATTTGTTAAGCTGCTCGCAGTTTTCAGCTACTTATCGTTATGAGTCCCTATGGAATCCTGGAGAGTCAACCTCATTTCCGTATGGTTCGGTTGCTTTTTCACCGGCCTGGCAATCAGCCAAATCCTACCTTTTTTACCGCTCTATATCTCCCAACTGGGGGTAAGCTCCCATGAAGCACTCTCAATGTGGTCCGGCTTAACGTTTAGCGTCACCTTCCTGATTTCAGCCATTGTCTCTCCGATGTGGGGGAGTTTAGCCGACCGTAAAGGACGCAAGCTAATGCTGCTGCGGGCCTCTTTGGGTATGGCGATTGCGATTTTACTGCAGGCCTTTGCCACTAACGTCTGGCAGCTTTTTCTGCTGCGTGGGGTCATGGGGTTAACGTCTGGCTATATTCCCAATGCGATGGCGCTGGTAGCCTCACAGGTTCCGCGTGAACGCAGCGGGTGGGCGCTGAGTACGCTCTCGACGGCGCAAATTAGCGGCGTTATTGGCGGACCGCTGATGGGGGGCTTTATTGCCGACCACGTTGGCTTACGGGCGGTATTCTGTATTACCGCGGCTTTGCTGGTAGTGAGTTTTCTGGTCACGCTGTTCTTAATTAAAGAAGGTGTGCGCCCGACAATCAAAAAAAGCGAACGCCTGAGCGGGAAGGCCGTCTTTGCCTCGCTGCCTTATCCGGCGCTGGTGATCAGCCTGTTTTTTACTACGATGGTGATCCAGTTATGTAACGGCTCAATTGGGCCGATTCTGGCGCTGTTTATTAAATCAATGGTCCCAGACAGTTCTAATATTGCCTTTCTCAGCGGGCTGATTGCTTCGGTTCCGGGCATCTCGGCGCTGATTTCTGCGCCCCGGCTAGGTAAATTAGGCGATCGTATTGGGACCGAGCGGATTTTAATGGCGACGTTAATCTTCGCCGTCGTGTTGTTTTTCGCCATGTCATGGGTCACTACGCCGTTGCAGTTGGGGGTCTTACGTTTTCTGCTCGGCTTTGCCGACGGCGCGATGTTGCCCGCGGTGCAGACGTTGCTGGTGAAATACTCCAGCGACCAGATAACCGGGCGCATTTTTGGTTATAACCAGTCATTTATGTACCTCGGCAACGTAGCCGGGCCATTAATGGGAGCAACGGTTTCGGCAATGGCGGGCTTTCGCTGGGTGTTTATTGCCACGGCGAGCATTGTGCTTATCAACATCTGGCAACTGGCTATCGCGTTGCGACGTCGGCGCTGCGCACGCTGAGTACCTGATTAACAACGCTGCTCGTCAGCGTTGTTAATCCATCATTATGCATTTATATATCCAGGTGATTATTAATCCCCTTACCCTTTTATATGGAATAATTCTGCGCTAAGACTCCTTCTCCCTTATTTTGTGTTGTGATTGTTTTCGCAAAACGTTTTATTTCTTATGAAAATACAACTTTCATCCACTAGGCAGTTGTGAGTCTTAATGATAACGTGGCCTATATTTGGTTAAGGGAATACGTAAATGAAAAATCTCGTTACTGAGTTGTTACTTAAGCTCGCCCAAAAAGAAGAAGAGTCGCAAGAACTGACGGCGCAGGTTGAAACGCTGGAGCAGGTAATCATCGAAATGCTGCGCAATATGACGTGTAACGATCGGCAGATATTTATTCGCCAAATTGAGGGGGCTTTGGCTGGAGAAGGCCGTATGCCTGCGTTTCTGACCAACGTTCATAACGCTGGCGAGAGTGTGCCAAAAGCGTTTTGAGTAATCCGTGGTGCGTCATCCACAAATTATCATAAAAGTGTCACATCAAATACTTATAGTCGCTTTGTTTTAATTTTACCGTATTTATACATGGAGAAAATAAAGTGAAACAAAGCGCACTCGCTATTGCCCTGTTACCTTTGCTGTTTACCCCGGTTATTAATGCAGAAACCTCTGCCATAGCGGTTATGGATAATCGTGCCGCTCAGGGTGATATCACCACGCCGGGCGGCGCCCGCCGATTGTCTGCCGATCAAACGGCGGCTCTGCGCGAATCTCTGAGCGATAAACCTGCCAAAAATATTATTTTATTGATTGGCGATGGGATGGGTGACTCAGAAATAACGGCCGCGCGAAATTATGCCGAAGGCGCAGGCGGCTTTTTTAAAGGAATTGATGCTTTACCGTTGACCGGACAATACACGCACTATGCGTTGGATAAGAAAACGGGTAAACCCGATTATGTGACGGATTCTGCGGCATCCGCGACGGCGTGGACCACCGGTGTGAAAACCTATAATGGCGCGCTGGGCGTTGATATTCATGAAAAAGATCACGCCACAATTCTTGAAATGGCAAAAGCGGCGGGGCTGGCGACGGGCAACGTTTCTACCGCTGAATTGCAGGATGCTACTCCGGCGGCGCTGGTTGCCCATGTGACTTCGCGTAAGTGCTATGGCCCAGGCGTGACACGTGAAAAATGCCCAACCAATGCGCTGGAAAAAGGCGGTAAAGGGTCAATCACCGAACAATTACTGAATGCCCGGGCTGACGTTACGCTGGGCGGCGGGGCCAAAACGTTTGCGGAAACCGCTGCGGCGGGCGAGTGGCAGGGTAAAACGTTGCGTGAACAAGCCCTGGCCCGTGGTTATCAGATGGTGAGTGATACCGCGACGCTGGCGGCGATTACCGAAGCTAATCAGGATAAACCGCTGCTGGGCCTGTTCTCTGACGGCAATATGCCCGTGCGCTGGGAAGGTCCGAAAGCGTCTTATCATGGCAATCTGGATAAGCCGGTTGTGACCTGTACGCCAAATCCAAAGCGTGACGACAGCGTGCCAACGCTGGCGCAGATGACGGATAAAGCGATTGAGCTGTTAAGCAAAAATGAGAAAGGCTTCTTCCTGCAAGTGGAAGGGGCGTCAATCGATAAACAGGACCATGCCGCCAACCCGTGCGGACAGATTGGTGAAACGGTCGATCTGGACGAGGCGGTACAGCGCGCGCTTGCCTTTGCGAAGAAAGATGGCAACACCCTGGTGGTGGTAACCGCTGACCACGCACATGCCAGCCAGATTGTCGCGCCGGATACCAAAGCACCAGGCCTGACCCAGGCGCTGAACACCAAAGATGGCGCGGTCATGGTCATCAGCTACGGCAACTCTGAAGAGGAATCTCAGGAGCACACCGGCAGCCAGCTGCGAATTGCAGCCTATGGCCCGCACGCGGCGAATGTGGTCGGCCTGACCGATCAAACCGACCTGTTTTACACCATGAAAGCGGCGTTAGGACTGAAATAACCCGACGCCCGGCGGCAATACTTTTGCCGCCGGGTGGTATTTTTATCGTTAGCAGCCAAACTTACCTGTGTGTTGTCGTTCAGAAAAGAAGGATGCTATGAAAATTACATTATTAATGACGCTGCTTTTTGGTCTGATTTTTTTAACTACCGTCGGTGCTGCCGAGAAGACTTTAACCCCGCAACAACAGCGTATGACCACCTGCAATCAGCAGGCAACGGCGCAGACCTTAAAAGGGGATGCGCGTAAGACATATATGAGTGATTGCCTGAAAAACAGTAAATCTGCGCCGGAGGAAAAGAGCCTGACGCCGCAGCAGCAAAAAATGCGTGAATGTAACGTTAAGGCGACGGAGCAGTCTCTGAAAGGTGATGATCGTAATAAATTTATGAGCGCTTGCCTGAAGAAATCTGCGTAGCACTTACGGGTGAGCAGGTAAAATCGCTCACCCGAAATATCATACTTCCGCCACCAGACCCCTTCCTATAATTTGGGAAATTTGTTTCAGAATATTCCCAAATACAATGAATGATGAAAACTTTTATCAAAAGAAGGTCGTCCCGAATGAAGCATTTTTATCGCTTCATCAAAATGACCACCAACGTTCCGGTCTGCGATTCGCCCGACGAATCAGGCTGCCGCGAGCGGTGGGTTTGGGGGGAATGTTTTTCCCTATCGCGTCGGTATTAGTTGCTCAGCCCATTACCGGTGGCTGGTGGCTATTACTGGTGGGATGGGCGTTTGTCTGGCCGCATTTGGCCTGGCAGTTGGCCAGCAAAGCCGACGATCCTCTGCATAGCGAATTTACCAACTTAAAAGCCGATGCCATTCTTGCCGGTATGTGGATAGGGATTATGGGCGTAAACCTGTTGCCATCCACGGCGCTGCTGATGATTATCTGCATCAACCTGATGGGCGCAGGCGGGATGCGAATATTCATCGCAGGCGCCGTTTTGATGATGGTTTCATGCCTGGTGACGTTACAGTTAACCGATATCTCCGTCGCTTTTAGCAGTACTCAACTTAGCGTGCTATTGACGCTGCCGGTGCTGGTGATTTATCCGCTGCTGTTTGCCTGGGTCAGCTACCAGACGGTCATCAAGCTGGCGGAACATAAACGCCGTTTACAGGTGATGAGTACGCGAGATGGCATGACTGGGGTGTACAACCGCCGCCATTGGGAACTGTTACTGCGTAATGAATTTGATAATTGCCGCCGTTACCAGCGTGACGCCACGTTACTGATTATCGATATCGACCATTTTAAGAGCATTAATGATACCTGGGGTCATGACGTTGGGGATCAAGCGATTGTCGCGCTGACCCGCCAGTTGCAGATGACCTTACGCGGTAGCGACGTGATCGGGCGCTTTGGCGGTGATGAGTTTGCGGTGATTATGTGCGGCACGCCGGCAACCAGCGCGATTGCGGCGATGTCTCGCGTTCACGAACGACTTGGCCAACTGCGTTTATCCTGCGCGCCGCAGGTTGCTCTGCGGATCAGCGTGGGCGTTGCGCCGCTGACCGCAGAAACCGAGCATTATCGAGAATGGTTAAAGTCGGCGGATATGGCGCTCTACAAAGCAAAGAATTCCGGACGTAACCGCACTGAGGCGGCGGCCTGACGTCCGGCGGTGTTAACTCAGGAGCGGCTGAGTTTTTCCGACTGCTCCATGCACTTAATCATCGCTTCAATCACTGATGAACGGAAACCACGTTCTTCCAGGACGCGTACCGCTTCAATGGTGGTTCCGCCAGGCGAGCACACCATATCCTTCAGTTCTCCGGGATGTTTACCCGTATCCAGCACCATCTTTGCCGACCCCATTACTGCCTGCGCCGCGAATTTATAAGCTTGCGCGCGAGGCATGCCACCCTGCACGGCGGCGTCCGCCATTGCTTCAATAAACATAAAGACATAGGCCGGTGCTGAACCACTGACGCCAACGACCGGATGAATCATTGCCTCCGCAATGACTTCCGCTTCGCCAAAGCAGCGGAAGATATTCAGCACGTCGGCGGTGTCTTCTGGCGTGACTAAGGCGTTCGGCGTGACGGAGGTCATTCCGGCATTCACCAGTGACGGCGTGTTTGGCATCGCGCGAATGATTTTACGGTCATGGCCCAGCGCGCGGGCGAGCTGATCGAGGGTGACGCCAGCGGCAATCGAGACGACCAGGGAGTCTTTGTTCAGGCTGGAGGTAATTTCGCTCAGCACTTTAATCATGATGCCTGGTTTTACGGCCCCAAAAACGATGTCAGCGATTTGCGCGACCTCTTGCGCAGACTGCGCCGCATTAATACCGTACTGGTCGTGCAATGCAGCGACTTTATCGGGGGAAGGGGTGTAGACCCAGATTTGTCCGGGGAGAACCTGGCCGCTGGCGATCATGCCGCCAAGTATCGCTTTGCCCATATTACCGCAGCCGATAAAACCGATTTTCTTGTCCATTTTGTCACTCCCTATGCGTGATATTCATTGTTTTACCTGGGAAAGCTAAGCTTAGCGCGGATTGAATATGTGCAGAAGGATAAACAGCACTTTGCCTGCAAGTAAAAGCACGCGACAATGTGCAACTGCACATCAGTGGGGAGAAATTATGACAATATGGGTGGATGCCGATGCGTGTCCGAATGTGATTAAAGATATTTTGTACCGCGCTTCTGAGCGCATGCAGATGCCGCTTATTTTGGTAGCAAACCAGAGTTTGCGCGTCCCGTCTTCGCGGTTTATCCGCACATTACGTGTTCCCGCCGGGTTTGACGTGGCGGATAACGAGATTGTGCGCCAGTGTAGTGCCGGTGATTTAGTGATAACAGCGGATATCCCGCTGGCGGCAGAAGTCATTGAAAAAGGTGCGGCGGCGCTTAATCCGCGCGGTGAACGTTATACCGAAGCCACGATCCGTGAGCGTCTGATGATGCGTGATTTTATGGATACGCTACGCGCCAGCGGTATTCAGACCGGCGGGCCGGACAGCCTTTCACCACGAGACAGGCAGCATTTTGCTGCTGAGCTTGATAAGTGGTGGCTGGAAGTACAGCGCAGAAAATAAAACGTGTAATTTATTATTTACACTTTATTCATGGTGAATTCTTGTTATAGTAGGGGTTAATAGGTATCGCTACCCTGTATGTAATTTTTTCTTTACGTTTTGGCGATGTACTAGTTTGGTGATATGATTATATCTTTAACCGCATCAGATCCCGCTCGCTCGCGGCTCCCTGGGGAATTTCTGTAATGACGCAACCTCTTTATCTTGTCGGCCCCCGGGGGTGTGGTAAGACAACTACCGGTATGGCGCTGGCGAAGGCTATCGATTTCCAGTTTGTCGATACCGATCGCTGGTTGCAATCGCACGTGCAGATGACCGTGGCGGAGATCGTCGAAAGGGAAGGATGGGAAGGGTTTCGTGCCCAGGAGACGAGCGCTCTGCAGGCCGTCACAGCCCCGGCGACGGTTGTTGCGACCGGCGGCGGCATCATTCTTACCGAATTTAATCGTCATTACATGCGCAGCCACGGCGTGGTTATCTATTTAAGCGCACCGGTATCAGTACTGGTTGATCGTCTGGAGGCCACGCCTGAAGAGGGATTGCGCCCAACCTTAACCGGTAAGCCGTTGACTGAAGAGGTGCAGGAAGTGCTCGCCCAGCGCGATGTTCTGTACCGTGAAGCTGCGCACTACATCGTTGATGCCACCCATAAACCTGCGCAGGTGGTGGAAGACATTCTTGAGATACTGGCGCAGGCAGCGCCACGGTTACAGGGCGGTGTCTATACTTAATGTTCATCCAGTGAAAAGGAAGAACTATGCCGACAAAACCACCTTACCCGCGTCAAGCGACCATTGTTACGGTTGAAAAGGGGACGCCAGGCCAGACGGTAACCTGGTATCAACTTCGAGCCGATCACCCTAAACCGAATACGCTGATCAGTGAGCATCCTTCTGCGCAGGAAGCCATGGATGCCAAAAAACGCTACGAAGACCCCGATAAAACCTGATATTAAGCACCGTCCTGGCACGAGTCTGAAAAGTGTCAGGACGGGCGTTCATCACATTTTCTTAATTTCGCCGTATACCGTTAAAATTGAAAATTAAGCAATAACAATCCAGTACCGGAATGATTTGGAATCTTTACACAATACACCGCCGATCAGCTGCTACGCTTTTGAGCATTTGTAGCGCAGGTCAGCGCCCGGCACTTGCCCGGGATTTCACAGCAAAGTAAGAAGATGGTGGAGCAACAAATGAGTGCGTCGTTGGCTATCCTCACGATTGGCGTGGTGCCGATGTGTGAGGTGTTACCGCTCCTGACGGAATATATCGATGAACAGCACATTACTCACCACAGTCTGCTTGGACAGATGCGGCGAGAAGATGTGATGGCTGAGTACGGCGTTTCGCCCGGTGACGAGCCTTTATTAACGCTGCTCAGCGACCACCAACTTGCGCATGTCTCACGCCAGAAGGTAGAGCGCTCGTTGCAAAGTATCGTGGAGGTGCTGGATAACCAGGGCTTTGACGTGATCCTGCTGATGAGTACCGCCTCAATCGCTCGCCTGACCGCCCGCAATAGCATTCTATTGGAGCCGTTACGTATTATCCCCCCGCTGGTGGCCTCGATTGTCGATGGGCATCAGGTCGGGGTTATTGTCCCCGTCACCGAATTGCTCAAAGCCCAGACGCAAAAATGGCAGGTGTTACAAACTCCACCAGTGTATGCCGTGGCGAATCCGATCGAAGGTACCGAACAACAATTGATTGATGCCGGGAAAGAACTGCTGGAGCAAGGCGCGGATGTGATCATGCTGGATTGTCTGGGGTTCAATCAACGCCATCGAGATTTACTGCAAAAATCGCTGGATGTCCCGGTTCTTCTGTCTAATGTGTTGATTGCCCGACTGGCTTCGGAGCTGTTGGCGTAATTTTGCGTGACAGGTGGAACGTCAGCCCCCTATATTGGTTCTCAACTTAATCACGAGATAGGGCCAGTTGTATGCTTCAAAGTAATGAATACTTTTCCGGCAAAGTAAAATCGATCGGTTTTACCAGCAGCAGTACTGGCCGCGCCAGTGTTGGCGTGATGGCTGAAGGCGAATATACCTTTAGTACTGCGGCGCCTGAAGAGATGACTGTCGTTAGCGGCGCACTGAACGTGCTGCTGCCGGGGGAAACTGAGTGGAAGGTGTATGCCGCAGGGGACGTGTTCAACGTACCGGGCAACAGTGAGTTTCATCTGCAGGTGGCAGAGCCAACATCCTATCTTTGCCGCTATCTGTAAGCATAGAAATGACGAATGGCGACATTATGCCGCCATTCGGTAAGTACGGCTTAACGTTGCGCTTCGCCGCCTAATCCTTCCACCAGACTTTTAATCAGCGCCGCCAGTTCACCCGTCATCAGGATGAAATCGGCATCAAAACGCTGAGCATAATCTTCGCGGTCAATATCTTCGTTCTGATCGCGCAGCTCGTCGCTAAACTTCAAACGCTTAATAGAGCCGTCGTCACACATCACGAACTGAATGCGCTGCTGCCAGTCTAGGGCCAGTTTGGTGACCAGTTTGCCCGCTTCGATATGCACGGCGATTTCGTCGCAGACCAGATCCTGCTTTTTCGCGCGGATCACGCCGCCGTCTTCAAGGATCGCTTTTAGTTCAGCTTCATCCAGTAACTGGAATCCCTGTGCCGTTGTACCGGAACGAACCCATTCGGTCAGCGTCAGCTCAATGGGGTTTTCCATCGTCAGCGGAACGACCGGCAGCGAACCGAGACTCTTACGCAGCAGCGCCAGCGTATCTTCGGCTTTCTTCGCACTCGCGCAATCAACCATGATCAGATCGTTGACGGTATCGATCCACATCATCGTCTGGCTGAAACGGCTAAAGGCGCGCGGCAGCAATGAGTGCAGAACTTCATCTTTCAGCGAGTCTTTTTCGGTCTTCTTGAGTTTGCGACCTTGCTCAGCTTCCAGTTTGAAAATTTTGGCTTCCAGCGCCTGTTTAATAACCGGCGACGGCAGAATTTTTTCTTCTTTGCGGGCGCAGATAATAATTTGGCCATTGGCGGTATGCGTTAATGCATCGCTATGCGATCCCATCGGCGGAACCCAGCCCATTTTTGCCATATCCTGGCTACCGCAAGGGGTGAACGTCATTGATGCCAGCTGTTTTTCCATCTCTTCGGCACGCAAAGAAACATCGCGGCTAAGACGGTAAACCATTAAATTTTTGAACCACAGCATGATAATTTCCACGGCCTTGTCGTTAAATCCAGCGGGCATGATAGCGAATTGTCGCTATGCTTGCATTGTTAATCGGGAAGAGGAGCAAACAGTGCGTATAGGTATCGATTTAGGCGGTACGAAAACGGAAGTTATCGCGCTTGGCGATGCAGGCGAACAGCTTTTTCGCCATCGCCTGCCCACGCCGCGTGATGATTATCGGCAAACGATAGAAACCATCGCCGCGCTGGTGGAGATGGCGGAAAAGGCCACCGGGCAGTCGGGAACCGTTGGGATGGGCATTCCCGGTTCAATTTCGCCCTACACCGGAGTGGTGAAGAATGCCAACTCGACCTGGCTTAACGGGCAACCTTTTGACAAAGACCTGAGTACGCGTCTGAATCGCGAAGTGCGGCTGGCAAATGATGCCAACTGCCTGGCGGTTTCTGAAGCCGTTGATGGTGCAGCGGCGGGGGCGCAAACCGTGTTTGCGGTGATTATCGGTACAGGATGTGGCGCTGGAGTGGCGCTGAACGGCCGGGCGCACACGGGCGGCAACGGTACTGCGGGCGAGTGGGGGCATAATCCGCTGCCGTGGATGGACGAAGACGAACTGCGTTATCGGCAGGAAGTGCCCTGCTATTGCGGCAAGCAAGGCTGTATTGAAACCTTCATTTCCGGAACCGGTTTTGCCACCGACTACCAGCGCCTGAGCAGTAAGTCGCTCAAGGGCAGTGAAATTATCAGTCTTGTTAATGCCCGGGATGCCCAGGCGGAACAGGCGTTGAGTCGGTACGAGCTGCGTCTGGCGAAATCACTGGCACATGTGGTGAATATTCTCGATCCGGACGTAATCGTGCTGGGCGGCGGAATGAGTAATGTCGACCGACTGTATCAAAACGTGCCAACGTTGATTAAACAGTTTGTCTTTGGCGGCGAGTGCGAAACGCCTCTACGCAAGGCGCTGCACGGTGACTCCAGCGGTGTGCGCGGCGCGGCCTGGTTGTGGCCGCAGGAGTAATATTCGCGTTGCCGGGTAGCGCGGAGGCTATCCGGCAGCGGGAGTCATCCGGGATACGCTGCGCTTCAGGCGACCGTAGAGCAGCAGCGACGACATTGCAGAAAACGACAGCAGCGCCGCCGGCAACGTCACGTAGTTGTAGGCAAAGCCCAGCGTCAGCATCATACCACCGCACCAGGCGCCAATCGCGCTGCCGAGATTAAAGGCAATTTGCCCCCCAGCCGCACCCAGCAGCTCACCCCCTTTAGCATTTTGCAGCAGCAAAATTTGCAGCGGCGCCGACAGGGCAAACAGGCCCGCGCAGCAAATAAAGGCGAAGATCAGCGACGCGGCTTTGATCCCGCCAAAGGCAAAGAGCAGCAGCAGAGCCAGCACAATTACAAAGTCGGTTATTACCGCAATACGCAGCGGCGTATAGCGGCCAGAAAGGCGACCGCTCAGCAGATTTCCCAACACCATCCCCAATCCCACCAGCATCATGATGAAGGTCATCAGCGCTTCGGAAAAGCCGGAGATGAACATCATGTACGGTTTGACGTAGCTGAACCAGGCGAAAACCCCGGCGTTACCAAACATGGTGGCGGAAAAGATGAGCCACGGGGCGGGGGTTTTCAAAAAGTGAAATTGTTCGCGCAGTTTCCCTTTTGCTTCATCGCTGATGTTGGGTACCCAAAAAGTTATCGAGACCATCACGGCGATATTAAAGACGGCTATCAGCAGAAACGTGTAGCGCCAGCTAAATTCCTGGCTCAGCCAGGTGCCGATGGGAATGCCAATCAGATTAGCAACGGTCATACCCGAAACCATGCCCGCGACGGCGGCGGTGACTTTTCCCGGACGGGCCAGCTTCGACAGGATAATCGCGCCAACGCCAAAAAACGCGCCGTGTGGAAAGCCGGAAACCAGCCTGCCCACCGCCAACATTAAATATGAGGACGAGAGGGTGAAGATGGCGTTGCCGATCACGCACAGCGTGACCAGAAACAGCAGAATGTGCTTGAGCGAAAAACGATTGGAAAAGAGCGCAATAATAGGCGCGCCCAGCACCACGCCAAAGGCGTAAAACGAAATCATATGGCCAGCGGCAGGGATGGAAATTCCCACGTCCCGCGCCAGCTCGGTGAGTACACCCATGATGCCAAACTCGGCCATGCCCAGCCCAAATGTCCCCAGAGCTAAAGAGAAAATGACTTTTTTCATACCACCTGCCAACAAGAAAGACGCACGATATGCGCCATAGCGGCGAACGTTCGCCGCCAATAGAGATAGCTTGCGGATAAGCGAAGTGGAATGCCATTTCATATCCGTCTTTGTGTATTCACGATCGTGCTATGTGCCGTGCCGGATAGCGCTGGCGCATATCCGGCCTCCAGGTGCTGAGCTGCTATCAGGCATCAACTGCAAACATTTTATCGAGTTTGCTGTAGCCCAGTCCGTTGATTTTTTTGACCTTTATCTGCACCGGAATGCGTTCTTTCATCGCTTCAACGTGGCTGATGACACCAATGGTTTTGCCAGTGGCGTTGAGCGCATCGAGCGCATCCAGGGCGGTATCCAGCGTTTCGCTGTCCAACGTGCCGAAACCTTCGTCGAGGAACAGGGAGTCAATTCGCGTTTTGTGGCTGACCAGATCGGACAACGCCAGCGCCAGCGCCAGACTCACGAGGAAGCTCTCGCCGCCGGAAAGCGTACGCGTGTCACGCACGGCATCGGCCTGCCAGGTATCAACCACTTCCAGCTCCAGCGCTTCGCTGGCCTTGCGCTGCAACAGATAGCGACCGTGCAGACGGGTCAACTGGTTGTTGGCAAGCCAGACCAGATTATCCAGCGTCAGCCCCTGGGCAAACTTGCGGAATTTATCTCCCTCTTTCGAGCCGATCAGCGCGTTCAGATAGCCCCAGTCTTCGACCTGCTGTGCGACTTTCGTAATCTCGAGCATCAGCGCCTGCTGCTGCTGGCGGTTTTCACCATCCTGCTTGAGCTGCTGGCGAATTTCGCCCTGACGAGTGGTGTTCTCTCGTAGCTGCTGGGTGAGTTGCGCCAGCGCGTCGTGAAGATGTTGCACGGTGAGCGTGAGATCCACCCCGGTTGGTAGCTGTTGTTGTTGAGTCGCCAGCGCCTGCTGCGCCTGATTAAGCAGCGTTTGCGCCTGCTGTCGCTGGCCTTCCAGTGATTGCTTCAATTGTTCAAGGCGGTTAAAGGTCTCTTCATCCAGCAGGGCGGCAACAAAGGCGTCGCGATCGGCAAAGATGCTGGCCTGCAATGCGGTATCAAACTGCGCCTGAATTTCTGCAGCGCGCTGAACGTCCTGCGCCTCCTGCTGCTGTAAGGTTTGCCACTGCCCCTGTAAAGAGAGGCAATCGTCGTGCACCTGCCGCCAGTTTTCCAGCGACAGATTCTCAATGTTTTCACCAAGCGCATCGGTTTCAGGCAGCGTTTCCAGCACCGGCGCAAGCTGGGCGATTCGGGCCTGTAATTCAGTCAGTTCGTTCTGGCGCTGCTGCCACATTTGCGCTTCGTTCGCCCGTTCGCTCAGCCATGAGGCGACTTCAGCCTCGGTCGGAAGGGACAGACCATGACGGGCCAGCTCGGCGGTTAACGTTGCCTGACGCTGGTCAATATGCTGCTGGAGCTGAGTAATCTGCTCTGTGTGTGCGGTGATTTGCGCTTGCAGGGTATGACGCAGACTCAGTTGGTGAAGCTGCTGCTCGTGCTCTTCCTGGGCGGCAAGCCACGGGGCGATGTCATCCTGCGGTTGCAGCGTCACGTTGAGGCTGGCGGTGACGGTCCGCCACTCTTGAGTAAGTGCTTGCTCTTCCTGAGAAAGCGTTTGTACTTCGCGTTCATCGCGCTGAAGTTGCTGGGTTATCGCCTCAAGTTGACCGCGTAGCGTTGACCCCTCATCGGCTAGCGTTTTGACCTCTTTTTCCAGCGCTCCACGCCGTGTCTGATTCACACTCAGTTCGAGCGTTTGATAGCGCTCAATCGCCGGGTGCGTGGTGGAGCCGCAAAGTGGGCAAGGCATGCCGGATTGCAATAGTGCCCGCTGGCTTTCCAGATCTTTGATCCGGGCTTCCTGCTCGCAAATGATTCTCACATCGGCAAGCTGCTGATTTTTATCTTTATAGCGCTGACGCTTTTCTGTAAGCACCGCATTGCGCTGGGCCAGCTCCTGCTGACGCTGCACAAGCGTGGCGCGTAGCTGCGCCAGTTGCTTTTGCTTCGGGGCGATTTGCCCATGCAGATTACTCAGCCGCTGGCGTAACGGACGAAGCTGCACATGTTGCGCCAGCGCTTCCGTTACCTGTTGTGCCGAAAGGGTCAGCGTGGGAAGCGCCAGCGCATCAAGCTTGCGCGTGTCGTTCTCCCGCAACTGCTGCCACTGGCGCAGTTGGGCGCTGGCGTCGGACTGTTGGGCCAGCAGCGCTTTCCATCCTGCCAGTTCGCTACTCCACAAACGGAAGCGGTCATGTTCCTTCAACCAGTCGGTTAACGTTTGCTGTCCGGCGAGCATAGCGGCTGACTGCGTTTGTGCCTGCTGACGAATACGTCCGCGCAGCGCTAAGCTGCTTTGTAAGCGAGCATTCACTTCCTGAATCTTCTGTCGCGTACGGTCAATCGTAGCCGTTTGTTCCTGGATTCGCTCCCAGTGTGGGCGTAACGCTCTGGCTGGGAGTGCCAGACTCAGCGCCGCCAGTTGCGGCTGCGCCTCTTCCTGCGCCTGAAGTGCAGCCTGTAATGCCTGCTGGTGGCGGTTTATCTCCGCCTGTAGCTCATTTTGCCGCATGAGCCAGTTGAGGTGCTGCTGCTGGGCTTGTTGGCAGGTAAGATATTGTTTTTCTTCGTCAGTAAGTACCTGCAAACTTTCTGTCAGGGATTGCAGCTGTTCTGGCGCTAACAGCGCAACACCGCTGGCCTGGGCCTGCAGTTTTTCCAGTTCCGTACGCGCTGATTTGTGCTTTTCAAATACCATGGCGGAGATTTGGCCGTAGATCTCAGTGCCGGTCAGTTCTTCCAGCAGCTCGGCGCGTTCTTTCGGTTTGGCATTGAGAAATGCGGCAAACTGCCCCTGAGACAGCAGCATCGAACGGGTAAAACGTCCGTAATCCAGCCCGGTAAGCTCGGCGGTCATCTCCAGCTTATCTTTGACCTTATCGGCGAGGATTTTACCGTCGGAGCAGCGGGCCAGCTCTACGCGAGGGACCTGCAGATTGCCCTCCGGCTGATTGCGTGCCCGGTTCTGGCTCCAGAATGCGCGGTAGGCTTCGCCCCGCACCTCAAACTCGACCTCGGCCAGACACTCCACGGTGTCGCGGGTCATCAGGTCGTTTTGCGACTGTGACACGGTATTCAGGCGCGGCGTTTCGTGGTACAGCGCAAGGCAAATTGCGTCCAGCAGGGTCGTTTTCCCCGCGCCCGTTGGCCCGGTGATAGCGAACAACCCGTTGCTGGCAAACGGTTCTGCCGTAAAATCGACTTTCCATTCTCCCTTCAGGGAGTTGAGGTTTTTCAGGCGCAGGCTGAGAATTTTCATGCTTCAGCCTCCCCGGCAAGCGTTTGTAAGGTTGCGCTAAACAGCTGGTTAAGCCGCTCACGCTGCGGTTGTTCGAGTTCTTCCAGCGCCAGGCGGCGGTCAAAAACCTCTGCCACGCTCAGCTCGCTTAACGTTTCACGTCGTTCATTGGCCATAATGCGTTCGCGCTGTTCCCGACTGCGGCGCACCAGTAGCACTTCTACCGGTAAATCTTCGGTTAAGGCCTGGATCTTACGTTGCATATCATGCAGGTAGTCGTCGGTGGTGATTTCAATATCCAGCCACACCGGTGGCTCTTGCTGCACGCCGCGCCACTGCTCAAGCTGGGTAGTAATGGCGGCTAAATCGCCTTTCAGTACCGCAAGCTGCTGCGTAACCGGCACGGTGAGATTTTCAACGGCGCTGAGTTTCCCCGCGTCAAAGCTCACCAGATGTACACATTTGCTTTTGCCGCACTCGTCAAAACTGAGGGCAATCGGCGAGCCGCAGTAGCGAATATGTTCCGTGCCGCCGATAACCTGCGCCCGGTGAATATGTCCCAGCGCGATGTAGTCTGCCGGTGGGAAGTTTTGCGCCGGGAAGGCGTCCAGCGTACCGATATAAATGTCACGTACGGCGTCGCTTTTACTGGCTCCGACGGTGGTCAAATGCCCGGTCGCAATGATGGGAAGATTGAGGTCGCCGCGCAGCGTGCAGGCATCCTGATACTGCTGCTGATAATAGTCGGTGATTGCGCCCAGTAAATGCTGCTGTTTTTCTTGTCCTGTCAGCCCGGCCTGGCTGGTGATGATGTCGCGCGGACGTAAAAAAGGCACCGGACACAGGATCGCCCCCGGTGTACCGTCGCGTAGCGGCAGTATCTGCGGCCCATGGCCAGCGCTGGCAATCACCGTTGTGTTGAGAAACGCCAGAATATCGCGGGATTCATTGAGCGTGGCGACGGAGTCGTGGTTGCCTGCCAGCACCACCAGATGACAGCCGGTTTGCTGCAGATTGACGACAAAACGGTTATACAGCTCACGGGCATAGCTAGGCGGTGAGCCGGTATCGAAAATGTCGCCTGCCACAATAATGGCATCCACCTGCTGGGATTGTGCCGTTTCCAGCAGCCAGTCGAGAAAGGCCTGATGCTCGGCGGCGCGGCTCTTGCTGTAGAAATTTTGGCCCAGATGCCAGTCAGACGTGTGAAGGATGCGCATAAGAGTTCCATGACGGTAAAACAATGGCGGGGATTATAACCCTTCACGAGTGGGAATATCTTGTCTCCGGGCTGTCATAATTCGCCGGGCTGCGTTAAACCTGGACTATCTTTTCATAAATCTGTCATAAAACTGACGCATAATGGCACTGTATTGATGGCAAACGATTTAATTACAAACAGGGCAAATCATGGCGAGACGTATTCTGGTCGTAGAAGATGAAGCTCCAATTCGTGAAATGGTCTGCTTCGTGCTCGAGCAAAACGGATTTCAACCCGTTGAAGCCGAAGACTATGACAGTGCTGTGAACCAACTCAATGAACCCTGGCCGGATCTCGTCCTGCTTGACTGGATGCTTCCCGGCGGCTCGGGTCTACAGTTTATTAAACATCTCAAGCGCGAAGCGATGACGCGGGATATCCCGGTGATGATGCTGACGGCGAGGGGGGAAGAGGAAGATCGCGTCCGGGGGCTGGAAACCGGCGCGGATGACTATATTACCAAGCCTTTTTCTCCCAAGGAGCTGGTGGCGCGTATTAAAGCAGTTCTGCGTCGTATTTCACCGATGGCGGTGGAAGAGGTTATTGAAATGCAGGGGCTAAGCCTTGATCCCACCTCGCATCGCGTGATGACCGGCGAGGATCCGCTGGATATGGGGCCGACCGAATTCAAACTATTGCACTTCTTTATGACTCATCCCGAGCGTGTCTACAGTCGCGAGCAACTCCTTAATCATGTCTGGGGAACCAATGTGTACGTGGAAGACCGGACAGTGGATGTGCACATCCGCCGCTTACGTAAGGCGCTGGAGCACAGCGGACACGATCGTATGGTGCAGACGGTTCGCGGGACGGGATATCGTTTTTCAACCCGCTTCTGACTGACAAGAATCAAGGCCTGAAGGAATAGGCCGTATAGGGAGTAAGACGTTTGCTAGAACGATTGTCATGGAAAAGGTTGGTACTGGAGCTGATCCTGTGCTGCATACCGGCATTTATCCTTAGCGCTTTTTTCGGTTACCTGCCCTGGTTTTTACTGGCGTCGGTAACGGGCCTGCTTATCTGGCATTTCTGGAATTTATTACGTTTGTCCTGGTGGCTATGGGTCGACAGAAGCATGACGCCGCCGCCGGGGCGAGGCAGTTGGGAGCCGTTGTTGTACGGGCTGCATCAAATGCAACTGCGCAACAAAAAGCGCCGTCGTGAACTGGGTAATCTGATTAAACGTTTTCGCAGCGGGGCGGAATCGCTACCCGACGCGGTGGTGCTGACCACTGAAGAAGGCGGTATCTTCTGGTGTAACGGACTGGCTCAGCAGGTTCTGGGACTGCGCTGGCCGGACGATAGCGGGCAAAATATTCTTAACCTGTTGCGCTACCCGGAATTTACACAATATCTGAAAACGCGCGATTTTAGCCGACCGATCAATCTGGTACTCAATACCGGACGGCATCTGGAAATTCGCGTGATGCCCTATACCGATAAGCAACTGCTGATGGTGGCGCGCGACGTTACCCAGATGCATCAACTGGAAGGTTCACGACGTAACTTTTTCGCCAACGCCAGCCATGAACTGCGTACGCCTCTGACGGTGTTACAAGGGTACCTGGAAATGATGCAGGAGCATCCGCTGGAAGGGACAACGCGTGAAAAAGCGCTGCATACCATGCGCGAACAAACGTATCGCATGGAAGGGCTGGTGAAACAGCTGCTGACGCTGTCAAAAATTGAGGCTGCGCCGACGCTACTGCTCAATGAGAAGGTCGATGTGCCCATGATGCTGCGCGTGCTCGAACACGAAGCGCAAACGCTGAGCCAGCAAAAACATACGTTTACCTTTGATGTTGATAACAGCCTGAACGTGCGGGGTAATGAGGAGCAGTTGCGTAGCGCTATCTCGAATCTCGTCTACAACGCGGTGAACCATACGCCAGCGGGAACGCACATTACCGTACGCTGGCAGCATGTGGCGTCGGGGGCGGAGTTTTGCGTGGAAGACAACGGTCCAGGCATTGCCGCCGAGCATATTCCACGATTAACCGAACGTTTTTATCGTGTGGATAAGGCGCGATCGCGGCAAACGGGCGGCAGCGGACTTGGTCTGGCCATCGTTAAGCATGCGCTGCATCATCACGACAGTCGCTTGAGTATCGAAAGCGAACCAGGCGTTGGGACGCGATTTAGTTTCGTGATCCCGGAACGTTTAATTGCCAAAATTAACGGTTAAGGCGCATTCGTAAGATAATCTTTCCAAAAGCCAGCGCAAGCTGGCTTTTTCTATGCGGTCAATATAACCATCCTGAATTTTACGACGTTTGGTTGTTTTTTGTTCGAACTATTACCCATACCTTTTTCCATGAAATGGTGTTTTGTGCTAACCCCATTTTTCATATCGCTATATTGTTCTGGTTTTGGGATCCCACCTTGCTTTAAAACGTTATAAGCGTTTAAATTGCGCTCCAGGTGCTGTCATACCGACTGCATTTACGCGGTAAATCGAAAAACTATTCTTCGCCGCGCCAGTCTGGGAGTGTTTCCCGCTGGAATTGAGCAAAAATGCCGCTGTATTGTCCCCCAGGGAAAGGCAAAAATTTATTATTTTCAACACCACATCCACAGGCAGTAAGACTTTATGACCCATCAGTTAAAATCGCGCGATATTATCGCTTTGGGATTTATGACATTTGCACTGTTCGTTGGTGCAGGTAACATCATCTTCCCCCCAATGGTTGGTTTGCAGGCAGGTGAGCACGTCTGGACTGCGGCTTTTGGCTTTTTGATTACCGCCGTTGGCCTGCCGGTACTAACCGTTGTCGCGCTGGCGAAAGTCGGTGGTGGTGTGGACCGACTGAGCACGCCTATCGGTAAAGTCGCTGGTTTGCTGCTGGCGACCGTGTGCTATCTGGCTGTTGGACCGTTATTTGCTACGCCGCGTACCGCAACGGTCTCTTTCGAAGTCGGGATTGCTCCGCTGACCGGTGACTCCGCGCTGCCACTGCTTATCTACAGCGTGGTCTATTTCGCGATTGTGATTCTGGTTTCGCTGTATCCGGGCAAACTGCTGGATACGGTTGGTAATTTCCTGGCCCCGCTGAAAATCCTGGCGCTGGTGGTCCTGTCTGTCGCCGCAATCGTCTGGCCAGCAGGCCCGATCAGCAATGCGATGGAAGCCTATCAAACTGCGGCGTTTTCTAATGGCTTCGTGAACGGGTATCTGACCATGGATACGCTGGGCGCGATGGTATTTGGTATTGTTATCGTCAACGCCGCTCGCTCGCGTGGCGTTACTGAAGCGCGTCTGCTGACCCGTTATACCGTTTGGGCGGGTTTGATGGCGGGTGTGGGCTTAACGTTGCTGTATCTCGCGTTGTTCCGTCTGGGTTCAGATAGCGCAATTCTGGTCGATCAGTCTGCTAACGGCGCGGCAATTCTGCATGCGTATGTTCAGCACACCTTTGGTGGCGCAGGGAGCTTCCTGCTGGCGGCGTTGATTTTCATCGCCTGTCTGGTCACCGCGGTTGGCCTGACCTGCGCGTGCGCAGAGTTCTTTGCCCAGTACGTTCCACTGTCTTATCGTACGCTGGTATTTATCCTCGGCGGCTTCTCGATGGTGGTCTCTAACCTGGGGCTGAGCCATCTGATTCAGATCTCTATTCCGGTGCTGACGGCTATCTATCCGCCATGTATCGCACTGGTTGTATTAAGTTTTACCCGCTCATGGTGGCATAATTCTTCCCGCGTCATTGCACCTGCGATGTTTATCAGCCTGATTTTTGGTATCCTTGATGGCATTAAAGCTTCTGCAATTGGCGACGTGTTACCGGCCTGGACCCAGCGTTTACCGCTGGCGGAGCAGGGGCTGGCGTGGTTGATGCCAACAGTCGTGATGGTGGTCCTGGCAGTTATCTGGGATCGTGCAGCGGGTCGACAAGTGACCTCCAGCGCACACTAATATCACTGACAATAAGTTTTAACCACGGGGCTATTAACATGGCCCCGTGGTTTTTTATTGTGTTAACAGGTTAGGAATCGATGGAAAGTAATAACAAGCTAAAGCGTGGGCTGAGCACCCGGCACATTCGCTTTATGGCATTAGGTTCAGCAATTGGTACCGGGCTGTTCTACGGCTCGGCCGATGCCATTAAAATGGCGGGGCCAAGCGTGTTGCTGGCCTATATTATCGGCGGCGTAGCGGCGTATATCATTATGCGCGCGCTGGGCGAAATGTCCGTTCATAACCCTGCTGCCAGCTCCTTCTCGCGCTATGCGCAGGAAAACCTTGGACCGCTGGCAGGCTACATAACCGGCTGGACCTACTGTTTTGAAATCCTGATTGTCGCCATTGCCGATGTGACTGCCTTTGGTATTTACATGGGCGTCTGGTTCCCGGCCGTACCGCACTGGATTTGGGTACTCAGCGTGGTATTGATTATCTGCGCCATCAATCTGATGAGCGTGAAGGTGTTTGGCGAGCTGGAATTTTGGTTCTCGTTCTTTAAAGTCGCCACCATTATCATCATGATTGTCGCCGGTTTTGGCATCATCATTTGGGGGATTGGTAACGGCGGACAGCCTACCGGTATCCATAATCTGTGGAGCAACGGCGGTTTCTTCAGCAACGGCTGGCTCGGCATGGTGATGTCGCTACAAATGGTGATGTTCGCCTACGGCGGGATTGAGATTATCGGGATTACCGCTGGCGAAGCCAAAGACCCGGAAAAATCTATTCCGCGCGCCATCAATTCCGTACCGATGCGTATCCTCGTGTTTTACGTGGGGACGCTGTTCGTCATCATGTCTATTTACCCGTGGAACCAGGTCGGCACTGACGGTAGCCCGTTCGTTCTGACGTTCCAGCATATGGGGATTACCTTTGCCGCCGGGATCCTCAACTTCGTAGTCCTGACCGCGTCGCTGTCGGCCATCAACTCTGACGTCTTTGGCGTGGGGCGTATGCTGCACGGTATGGCGGAGCAGGGCAGCGCGCCGAAAATGTTCGCCAAGACGTCGCGTCGTGGCGTGCCATGGGTGACGGTGATGGTGATGACCATCGCGCTGCTGTTTGCGGTGTATCTTAACTACATCATGCCGGAAAACGTCTTCCTGGTGATCGCCTCTCTGGCGACCTTCGCAACGGTATGGGTGTGGATTATGATCCTGCTGTCACAAATTGCCTTCCGTCGTCGTCTGCCGCCGGAAGAGGTTAAGGCGCTGAAATTTAAAGTGCCGGGTGGGGTTGTGACGACCGTCATTGGCCTGATTTTCCTGGTCTTTATCATTGCGCTTATCGGCTATCATCCGGATACCCGCATTTCGCTATACGTCGGCTTTGCGTGGATTATCCTGCTGCTTGCCGGCTGGGTTTTCAAGCGCCGTCGCGAGCGCCAACTGGCTGAAGCGCAGTAATATTTTTGCCGGGTAGCTTAATGTTACCCGGCAATTTTCTCCTCCCCCGCACTCCTCCCCCAATAAACGTTAAGATGATGAGTGATCCTGCACTTCGCTATGGCAAGGTGACGTCATTATCATCAAAGGGGATACGTGATGTTGAACGCCTGGCACCTTCCGGTTGCCCCATTTGTTAAGCAAAACAAAGATCAACTGACGATTACATTATGGCTGGCGGGGGAAAATCCACCCCAGCGGGTGACGCTACGTGCAGAAAACGATAACGAAGAGATTTCGCTGGGTATGCACAAGCAACGCAGCCAGCCGCAGCCGGGCGTGACCGCGTGGAGAGCGGCGATCGATCTCTCCAGCGGACAGCCTCGTCGACGCTATAGCTTTAAATTACTTTGGCTCGATCGTCAGTTGTGGTTTACCCCGCAGGGATTCAGCCGTTTTCCGCCTGCGCGTCTGGAGCAGTTTGCTGTTGATGTGCCGGATAACGGTCCGCAGTGGGCCGCCGATCAGATTTTTTACCAAATTTTCCCGGACCGTTTTGCCCGCAGCCAGTCGCGTGAAGCGACTCAGGATAACGTCTATTACCACCACGCTGCCGGATACGATATTGTGCGGCGCGAGTGGGATGAACCGCTTACGGCCCAGGCCGGTGGCTCCACGTTTTATGGCGGCGATTTGGACGGCATCAGCGAAAAGCTGCCGTATCTGAAGACGTTAGGCGTCACGGCGCTGTACCTGAATCCGGTATTTACCGCGCCGAGCGTGCATAAATACGATACCGAAGATTACCGTCATGTTGATCCGCAGTTTGGCGGCGACAGGGCGCTGCTGCGCCTGCGTCACACCACCCAACAGCAGGGGATGCGCCTGATTCTCGACGGTGTTTTTAACCATAGTGGCGATTCACACGCCTGGTTTGACCGACATAATCGGGGAACGGATGGCGCGTGCCATAATCCGCAATCCCCCTGGCGCGACTGGTATCATTTCTCAGCCGACGGCGTCGCGCTCGACTGGCTGGGGTATTCCAGCCTGCCCAAGCTGGACTTTTCCTCTGAAAGCCTGGTGAATGAAATTTATCGCGGCGAAGACAGCATCGTTCGCCACTGGCTGAAAGCGCCGTGGAGTATGGATGGCTGGCGTCTTGACGTGGTGCATATGCTGGGAGAGGCCGGTGGTGCGCACAACAACCTGCAGCACGTGGCCGGAATTACGCAGGCGGCGAAAGAGACCCAGTCAGAGGCGTATGTGGTGGGCGAGCATTTTGGCGACGCGCGCCAATGGTTGCAGGCCGACGCGGAAGATGCCGCCATGAACTATCGCGGTTTTACCTTCCCGATATGGGGATTTCTCGCCAATACCGATATCTCATACGATCCGCAATTCATTGACGCCCAGACCTGTATGGCGTGGATGGATAACTATCGCGCGGGTTTGTCACATCAGCAGCAGTTGCGGATGTTCAACCAGCTCGACAGCCACGATACCGCCCGTTTTAAATCTCTGCTCGGTAAAGACGTCGCACGTTTACCGTTGGCGGTGGTGTGGCTGTTTACCTGGCCTGGCGTGCCCTGTATTTACTACGGTGACGAAGTGGGACTGGATGGGAACAACGATCCGTTTTGTCGCAAACCATTCCCGTGGCAGCCTGAAAAACAGGACGCTAACCTGCTGGCGTTGTATCAGCGGCTGGCAACATTACGCCACCAGAGCCAGGCGCTGCGCCATGGTGGTTGTCAGGTGATTTACGCCGAGGATAACGTGGTGGTGTTTGTACGCGTGCTAAACCGCCAGCGTGTATTGGTGGCGATTAACCGTGGCTACGCCTGTGAAGTGGTCCTGCCAGCCTCGCCATTACTGAGCGTCAGTCAATGGCAGCACCAGGAGGGCAAAGGCGTGCTTGCCGAGGATATCCTGACGCTGCCGGCGATTTCCGCCTCGGTGTGGATGGGTCATTGATATAAGCGCGTAACATCCGGGCTTGCCAGCAGCGTTTCCCGCCACCAGCGCTGCGCCAGTCCATCGCGGTTATTGCGCCAGGCCATATAGGCCACGTCTTTTTGGCGAAATGAGATGACCGTTTTTTCCACCAGCTCGCCCGTGGCAAGCCACGGGTTAGCAATATGGCGGGGGAGAAATCCGCAGCCCAAGCCGGCCCGCAGTAGCATCACCTTACTGTGGAAATCATCAACGCGAATCTGCGCCTGCTCCTCCATCAGATTGGTTTGTAACGGATGACAAAAGCGGGCGCTGTCGCTAATGACAATCGCCCGGTGCAGGCACAGCTGTTCGTTAGTCAGGCCATCCGGTGCTGCGGCCAGCGGATGCTCAGGCGCAACGACAAACACATTGTCCAGCGTGCCAAGCATTTTGTAGGACCAGGCCGCTGACGTAGGCGGTTCATTAATCGCCCCCAAAATAATATCTGCTCCATTATGCGTCAGCTCCTCCCAGGAGCCCGCGAGCGTATGGTGGGTGAAGTTAAGGCGGGTTTGCTTATTCAGCGCGTGAAATTCATCGATAATGGGCAACAGCGAGGCGAAAGGGAAGGAGTCGTCCAGCGCAATCGCCAGCTCTTTTTCCCAGCCTGAACTCAGCTGCACCGCCTGCTTTTCGAGATCTTTTGCCGCACTCAGCAGCAAACGTCCCTTTTCCAGCATCATCTGACCGGTGTCGGTAAATTTTGCCCGGTGACCGGAACGGTCAAGCAACTCGATATTCAAATCACTTTCCAGCTTTTGAATCATATAGCTGAGTGCTGCAGGGGTTTTAAACAGCGATTCCGCCGCCGCGGCAAATGAACCCTGTTTATCAAGTGCGTCGAGAATTAGCAAAACATCCAGATTGATGCGCATAAGCAGAAAATATCCTGAAAATTAAACCCCTCTGTTGTACCGAATGGAGAAAAACAATGCCAGTGAATAAATTAGATGAGTCATGCGCATTTTTTTGATGTTGTTTAGGATATATCGCAACACAAAATTAATAGTTTCACTGGATGGTAAGTTTTCTTTAATAACTCGTTAGAAATTTCCCGCTATACTCAACAAGCTTTCTGATTCAGGATCCTGCTGCTGACGGCAGATACAGACCGTTGCCTTTTAACTTATTGATTAAGAAGGTGTGCTATGTCTATTCGGGAACTGATTGACCCTCAAAACTCAACGCTTATTTTTATTGATCATCAGCCGCAAATGTCATTTGGTGTGGCGAATATTGACCGCCAGACTTTGAAAAATAATACCGTGGCATTAGCTAAGACCGGGAAAATATTTAATGTTCCGGTGATTTATACTTCTGTGGAAACGAAAAGTTTTAGCGGTTATATCTGGCCGGAATTGTTAGCGGTTCATCCTGATGTTAAACCAATTGAACGCACCTCGATGAACTCCTGGGAAGATGCGGCGTTTGTGAAAGCCGTGGCAGCGACCGGGCGTAAAAAATTGATTATCTCCGCGCTGTGGACCGAAGTATGCCTGACTTTCCCGGCGCTGATGGCGCTGGAAGCGGGTTACGAAGTTTATGTGGTAACTGACACTTCCGGCGGCACATCCGTGGATGCCCATGAGCGTTCTATCGACCGCATGGTACAGGCGGGTGCCGTACCAGTGACCTGGCAACAGGTTCTTCTCGAGTACCAGCGCGACTGGTCCCGCAAAGAAACCTACGACGCCGTCATGGATCTGGTACGTGAGCACAGCGGCGCCTACGGAATGGGCGTGGATTACGCCTACACCATGGTGCATGGCGCGCCGGAACGTAAAGCCTAAATACACCTCATCCTTCATGTTGCCTCTTTGTAGGTTTCGTTTGCGTACCCCGGTCACTCACTTTGTCAGCTTCCGGGGATACACAATCTTGCCGCTTCGATGCGCCATGAATGATTTTGTGTATTGCTTACGTGGCCTAAGCGGGCCTGTTTCCTCTCCACAAGGAACCCTTTATGGCGCAGAACAAACATGTGACGTTGGTGATTTCCCACACCCTGCTGCCTGAACAAGCGCAGCGGTATGAGCAGTGGCTGGGGAAAATCATGCCGGTGGCGGCCGAGTTTCCCGGTCATCTTGGGGCGAATGTGATTCGTCCTGCAGATGGCAACAATTTGTGGAACATCATTATCCGCTTCGACACGCTTGAGCATCTGTATAACTGGACCCAGTCCGATACGCGCCGCGTGCTGGTCGAAGAGATTGCCCCGCTGCTGGCGGAAGGGGATAAAACTGAAATCCGCACCGAAGCAGCGTTCTGGTTTACACCGCCCGCGCCCCATGTACGTCAGCCCAGGCGCTGGAAACAGTTTCTGATAACCCTGCTGGTGATTTTTCCCAGCACCAATCTGGTGCCGTGGTTGACCGGCATTGTGCTGCCTGCCATGAAGGGCTCGTTACTCCTGCATCTGATCAATGATGCCTGTGTGGTTGCGCTGGTGGTCTGGTTCTGGATGCCCATCGTAACCCGTCTGTTTGCCGGATGGCTGAAAAAAGCCTGACCGGTTTCTCAGGAGATTGTTATGTCTCAAACTGCCACACTGATTCTGACTCACGGAAAAATTCATACTCTCGAAAGACAAAACCCGCAGGTCGAGGCGGTGGCGATCGCCAATGGTAAGATCCTGGCGACCGGTAGCCACGATCGCATCATGAGTTTTGCCACCGACGGGACGCAGGTTGTCGATCTGCAGGGACATACGGTGATCCCGGGCCTGAACGATTCGCACCTGCACCTCATTCGCGGCGGTCTGAATTACAACCTGGAATTGCGTTGGGAAGGCGTTCCGTCGCTGGCGGACGCGCTACGCATGCTCAAAGAGCAGGCTGACAGAACGCCATCGCCGCAATGGGTGCGCGTGGTGGGCGGCTGGAGCGAATTCCAGTTTGCCGAACGTCGCATGCCAACCCTCGAAGAACTGAATGAAGCTGCCCCGGATACCCCAGTTTTTGTTCTGCACCTCTACGACAGAGCTTTGCTGAACCGTGCCGCATTGAAAGCAGTCGGCTACACCAAAGCGACGCCGGACCCGGCGGGTGGTGAGATTGTGCGTGATAGCAACGGTAACCCAACCGGGATGCTGATCGCCAAACCCAACGCCATGATCCTTTATTCGACGCTGGCAAAAGGACCAAAACTGCCGCTGGAAATGCAGGTCAACTCGACCCGGCAGTTTATGCGCGAGCTGAATCGTCTAGGGCTGACCAGCGCCATCGATGCAGGCGGTGGTTTTCAGAACTACCCGGAAGATTACGAGATAATTGAGCAGCTACACGCCAACAAACAGATGACGGTGCGCATCGCCTACAACTTGTTTACCCAGCGTCCGCAGCAGGAACTGGAAGACTTTGAACGCTGGACCGATATGCTCAAACCAGGGCAGGGGACCGACTTCTACCGTGCCAATGGGGCAGGGGAAATGCTGGTCTTCTCGGCCGCGGATTTTGAAGACTTCCTCCAGCCACGCCCGGATCTGCCGGAAGGTATGGAAGATGAGCTGGAGCGCGTGGTGCGCCACCTCGTGGAGCACCGCTGGCCGTTCCGCCTGCACGCCACCTACGATGAATCCATCAGCCGAATGCTCGACGTATTCGAGAAGGTGAATCGCGATATCCCGTTCAATGGCCTGCACTGGTTCTTCGATCACGCTGAAACGATTACCGAACGGAATATCGAGCGCGTAAAAGCGCTGGGGGGCGGGATCGCTGTTCAGCACCGTATGGCGTTCCAGGGCGAATATTTTGTCGATCGCTACGGCAAAGATGCGGTCAAACATACCCCGCCTGTGGCGAAAATGCTGGCGGCTGACGTTCCGGTAGGGCTGGGGACTGATGCCACCCGCGTGGCCAGCTACAACCCGTGGACAGCGCTCTACTGGCTGGTTTCGGGCCGTACTGTGGGAGGGATGGCGATGTACGATGATAACAATCGCCTGCCGCGCGATGTGGCGCTGGAACTGTGGACGGCCGGTAGCGCCTGGTTCTCCAGCGAACAGGGTAAGAAAGGGCGCATCGAGAAAGACCAACTGGCCGACCTGGTGGTGCTGTCTAAAGATTACTTCAGTGTGCCGGAAGAGGAGATCAAAGGCATAGAGTCGGTGATGACCATTGTCGATGGCAAAGTGGTGTATGCGGCCGGGCATTTCACTCCGCTGGCGCCGCCAGCCATCCCAGTTGTACCTGACTGGTCGCCGGTTGTAAAAGTGCCGGGGCACTATCGCTCAGCGCCGCCTGCTGCGGCGAAAATTGGCGCAATGGTGCAGATGCACCAGTGCTGCGGCAGCTGCGGCGTACACGGTCATCAGCATGATATAGCGCGTAAATCGGCAATTCCGGTGTCAGATGACCGGGCTTTCTGGGGCGCGCTTGGCTGCTCCTGCTTCGCGTTTTAATCCCTCATCACAGCCCCTGGCCAAACCCAGGGGCTGATTGTCTATTCTGAAAAGCGGTTCATCGTGTTAACCGATATGGCGCAACTGCAACAATTTGTGTCATTCTGGTCTGTCTTTATACAGTGAAGGTGGAAACATGGATGAGCTGCTAACCCTTGGCTGCATTGTATTATTCTTCGCGCTGGTAGTGGTTCCTGGCCTCGCGATCGTGGCATTCAGACGCAGTGCGGCTGTACGTTCTGAGCTGATGGTCTTGCGCCGTCGGGTAGAGGAGCTGGAACTGCGCGGTGTGGCGCAGACCAGCGCCGTTGAGCCAACGGCAGCAAAAGATATTGTTCCTGCCGATGCGCCAACGGCTGCGATGAGCAGCGTATCGCCGGAGCCTGTAACTGAGCCGCCGCCTGAGCCCGTTAACCCGTGGGCTTCACAGCCGAAGCCGGATAATGCGGCGGTATCTACGCCCGACGTCGAGCGGCCTTCTGCTTTTGGCGGGGTAATGTCATCGCTGGTGCGCTGGTTTATGCAGGGTAACCCGTTGGCAAAGCTCGGTATTTTGCTCCTGTTTTTGGGGCTTTCTTTCCTGCTGCGTTATACGGTCGAACATTCTCTGTTTCCGCTGGAGCTGCGTCTGGTGGCGGCCGCGCTGTTCGCTATTGTGCTGTTGGCGTTGGGCTGGCGGCTGCGGCATAAGCAACCGATCTATGCGCTGATATTACAGGGGGGAGCTACCGGAGCACTCTATCTCACCGTGTTTGGCGCGTTCCGGCTGTGGCAAATGCTGCCAATGACGCTGGCATTTGCGCTGCTGGTGGTGATTTGTGCGGCGAGTGTGGGGCTGGCTATTCTGCAAAAGGCGCTCAGCCTGGCTATGCTGGCAAGTCTTGGCGGTTATCTCGCGCCGCTGTTGCTTTCCACCGGCGGCGGCAGTCATGTCGCGCTCTTCTCTTTCTATCTTCTGCTCTCGGTCGGCATTCTCGCCATCAGCATCTGGCAGCACTGGCGGGAGCTTAATCTGCTCGGCCTGTTGTTCACCTTCGGCGTTGGCGGGGTGTGGGGCCTGGAGGGCTATCGACCAGAGTATTACCTGAGTTGCCAACTGTTCCTGATCGCCAACACGATTATTTTTGGCGTGCTGAGCGTGGCGTTGTCGCTCCGGGCGCAGGAAAAAGGCAAACAGATTATTGACGGCGTACTGCTGTTTGCCCCACCGCTGATCGGTTTTGGAATGCAGTATGCCATTACCCGGCATATGGCTTATGGTCCGGCGCTTAGTGCGCTGGGCTACGGTGGTTTCTATCTGGTGTTAGCAAAGTTTGCGTTGCGCCGTTCCTCTTCTCTGGGGAGACCTCTGGTATTGTCCGCCCTGGCGCTCGGTGGTGCGTTTACCACTCTTGCTATCCCGTTGGCGCTTTCAGCCCGTTGGACGGCGATGGCCTGGTCGCTGGAGGGGCTTGGGATCCTCTGGCTGGGCGTGCAACAACAGCAACGACGCATGAGTTATAGCGGTACGGCGCTGCTCGTGCTGGCCGTGGGTTGCGCGCTATGGGCGCTGGCGAACGGAACAACCGCGCTCTCAGTCATGCTGATTTTTGCCGTGCTCAGCCTCAGTTGGCTGGTTGCTGCATGGCTATGGCGCAATATTTGGATGCCGGGCAGTTGGGCGCTACTCGCTGGTGGTTTGGTTTTCTGGATTGTTGCGCTCGTTGCGGCATCGCAACTCGTTCTGAAACAGGATCGGTGGGTACTGTCTGGCGTGCTGGCATTAATGGCGGTATCGAGCTGGGGCTGGCGAAGTATCGCGGGTCGCCTGGCGTGGCGGGAGCTGGATGCCAGTAAATGGCTGCTGTGGCCGATGATGCTGGTGATGCTGATGTATCAGATCGCTGTACAGCAGATTTTTGCGGCGGGCTGGCCGAATCTGGCCTGGTGCGCGGCGCTAATTGTTGCGGTAGCGCTGCTCTGGCGTGACGCACCAATATTACCGCCAATGCTTTCCAGACTGGCGCATTTATCGTTCTTCTGGATGATTTTACTGGCGCTCGCGGTTGAGCTGTTCTGGTTCGCGCAGGGGCTGCCGTGGGGAAGGGCTGCGTGGGGTAGCGGCCTGATGATGGCGGCTGGCGGGCTGCTAATTTTCCTGATTTATCAGTCTGTTCATCGACAAATCTGGCCGTTTCGCATCTGGCCGGCCCTCTATTCTGTTCAGGCGATGGTTCCCGTTGTGCTGGTGCTGGTAGGTCTGCTCGTGCTGACGAATTTACAAGATGGCGTGGTTTATCGTCAGACTTATCTGCCGTTGCTCAACCCGCTGGAAGAGGGCGCAGCTTTTGCCCTGCTGGGCCTGGTGGTGTTTTATCGCGCGTCTGAACGCTATTTCCCGGCGCAGCTTTCGGTATGTCGCCCATGGCCGGTTGTGGCGCTGATGGCGCTCAGCTTTTGGTGGCTCAATGGTGTGCTGCTGCGCGCATTGTCCTGGTATGGCGAGGTTGCGTGGCGTGTAGACACACTATGGGATTCACGGCTGATTCAAACCTGTTTTGCTCTGTTCTGGATGCTGGCGGCATTGGTGGTGATGCTGCGGGCGACCCGGCGTCGCTCGCGTCGGGAATGGCTGTGTGGCGCGGTATTGCTGGGGATAGTCATTGTGAAACTGATGCTGGTGGACAGCGCAGGAGGCGGCGGCCTGGCGCGCGCGGTTGCGTTTATCGGCGTGGCCATTCTGGTGTTGATTATCGGGTATTTTTCACCATTACCGCCCAAAGCTGGAGAAGAAAAATGAAATGGATGAAAGCGGTGTTATGCAGCGTACTGCTGGGCGTGACAGGCGCGGCGGTAAGCAGCGATGAAGTGAAAGAGTCTCCGGCGGACTACGTAACGGGGGTGACGCTGGAAACTACGGGCACATCGCCGTGGTATCGCCTTTCGCTACCTCCGGCGGTGTATCCGGGTACCGCCTGGGCGGATTTGCGCGATGTCCGGGTCTTTAACCATCTGGGGGAGACGGTGCCGTTTACTCTGGTGGCGCAGAAAACCCAGCCCGTTACGCCAGAGGCAGTGGCGCTGCGTTTTTTCCCGCTTGATATGTCACCGGTTGCGCCGCGTGAGGAGGGGCAACGAGGCGGAGACGCTATTGTTTTACGCTCGAAGAGCGGCATTGAAATTCATTTGCAAAGTGATGATGTCAAAGCGCTCGGCCAGAGCTATTTACTGACGCTCCCGGAAGAGACGAAAGATGCCTTTTCACTGGCGCAGTTACGCCTGAACTGGGACTCGCAGGCGGGCAACTGGCAGGGGAAAGCCTCGGTTTATGCAAGCAGTGATTTGCGCTACTGGCGACCCGTGCAGGAAGATGCGCCGTTAATGGATCTGACGCGTGATAACGATCGCCTGAAAATGGACACCATCAGCGCCAGCCTCACGCTCTCTGTGGAGGCGACTCGCTACCTGCTTGTGATCCTCGACTCGCAAAGTCCGGCGCTGACGTTAAACAGCGTGAGCGCGATAGCGGCCAGCAGCGAGCCGGAATCCGAGCGTATCGTGATTGAAGCCCAGGGGATTAAGGTTTCGGATGACGAAGCCGTCTGGCGATGGGCGCAGCCCCAACCGCTGACCTCGCTTCGCATCGATCTGGAAAGTGAAGGTGTTTTACCGGTGGAACTGGCCTGGCGCAGCGCTGAAAAAGAGCCCTGGCAGCCGCTGACAAAAACCATGCTTTACAATCTGGACTGGAGGAGTTCGGAAGATATTCGTCTTTCCGGTCAGTTGGTTGAGGCCGTCCGGATGACGACCATTAACGCCCGGTTGCCAGAGAGGCTGCCTGAGTTGAGCGGCATGCGCGACAGTTATCAACTGGTGTTTAATACGCAGGGCAAAGGGCCTTATATGCTGGCGTGGGGAAACCGGGCGGCGAAAAAGGCAGATGTTGGTCTCGATATGCTGATCCCGGCGTCGCTGCGTAAATCGCAGGAGATAGATTATCTACCGTGGGCGACTCTTCAGGAGAGCGTGGCGCTTGGTGGTGAAGCGCGATTGACGGCAACGTCAGTAGCTGAGCAACAAAGCCAGTGGAAAACGCTGTTGGTGTGGGGGGCGTTGATTCTTGGGGTCGCCGTACTGGCGCTTATGGCGTGGCGAATCTGGCGTGAAGTGAAAAAGGGTAATCCGACATAAACCAATAAAAGAGGCCCGCATTTGCGGGCCTCTTACGATTCATGCCAATTACAGGCTGGAAACGTTCTCGGTCAGGTATTTTGCTACGCCGTCCGGAGACGCGTTCATACCTTCTTTACCTTTTTCCCACTGTGCCGGGCAAACGTCGCCGTGCTCTTCGTGGAACTGCAGCGCGTCAACCATGCGCAGCATTTCGTCGATGTTACGACCCAGCGGCAGATCGTTAACCACCTGGTGGCGAACAACGCCGTTAGCGTCGATCAGGAAAGAACCGCGCAGAGCAACGCCCGCTTCCGGGTGCTCGATGCCGTAGGCTTTCTGGATTTCGCGTTTGATGTCAGCAACCATTGCGTATTTCACTGCACCGATGCCGCCTTTGTCGACAGGGGTGTTACGCCATGCGTTGTGGACAAATTCAGAGTCGAAGGAAACACCAACAACTTCCACGCCGCGCTTCTGGAATTCTTCGTAACGTTTGTCGAAAGCGATCAGTTCAGACGGGCAAACGAAGGTGAAGTCCATCGGCCAGAAGAACAGAACGGTAGTTTTACCGTTGGTATGCTGTTTGAAGTTGAAGTTTTCAACGATCTCACCGCTACCCAGTACCGCAGCTGCTGTGAAATCCGGAGCCTGACGAGTTACCAGTACCATATAATTCTCCTGCAATGTTAAGGGGTTTTTGGAACGCAACGCGGGCCAGTATAGAGAGTGTTCGGGAATAAGACAAAGAGGCGCTGGCAATCAATGAGACAGGTTTTGTCTATCAATCTTTTGCCGGATGGCGGCTACTGCTTATCCGGCGGCTAATATGGGCTGTAGTCAAAGGGTTTTACGCTGCGCCTGTTCCATCATTTGCGGATAAAACTGCCAGAATCGTTCCTCTAACGCATCGTAATGCGTATCCAGGTCATACCATGAGTCACGCAGGGCATCGAGTCGTGGGCGGCGGCTGGCCATGCCATTCAGGACGTTCTGGATAAAATCCATGTCCCGATAGCGCTCAAGCCATTTCTCTGACCATATATAGTTGTTTAAATTGATAAAGCGCGGTGGCGATTCAGGCAAAATAGTGGTCACCTGGGTGCGAGCATAGCGGACAAAGTCCGCCAGCGGGAAGTCGGGGGATATTTCCGACCAGTGGCGCGACAGAAAATGATCCCACATTACGTCCAGCGTAATCGGCGCGACACGGCGCGTTTCGCTGCGAAACCACTCTTTGGCTTCACGCACCTGCGGCAGGTTATCGGTCATCACGTCGATACGACGGTGCATGAAGATGCCTTCCACCACGTCAGGCGAATAGTGCGTTTCCGGATTGCCCCGGACAAAGTCGGCCAACAAATTGCCGGAAAGCGAGCTGTCGGCGAGGTGAGCCAGATGCAAATGTGCAAGAAAATTCATATCCACTTCATCCTTCAAACTGCCTCTTTGTTGGCTGCCTTCACTCACCCCAGTCACTTACTTGAGTAAGCTCCCGGGGACTCATTCAGTTGCCGCCTCGATGCATCTTGAATGATTTTGTGTATAGATTATGTCTTTTAACTTGAGGGGTAAAGGTTGCAGGGAGGACGCCCCGGCACTAGACTACCCGCCTCTTATTTTAGTCTGAGTCAGTGTCATGCGCGTTACCGATTTCACCTTTGAACTACCCGAATCCCTGATTGCCCACTATCCGCAAGCTGAGCGCAGTAGTTGCCGCTTGCTGTCTTTGGACGGGCCGACGGGCGCGCTGACGCACGGTACTTTCACCGATTTGCTCGATAAGCTCAACCCTGGCGATTTGCTGGTCTTTAACAACACCCGCGTTATTCCGGCGCGTCTGTTTGGCCGTAAAGCCAGCGGCGGCAAGATCGAAGTGCTGGTCGAGCGTATGTTGGATGACAAACGTATTCTGGCGCATATTCGCGCCTCGAAAGCGCCAAAGCCGGGGGCCGAGCTGCTGCTGGGCGACGACGAAAGTATTAAAGCAACGATGGTGGCACGCCATGACGCGCTGTTTGAAGTCGAGTTTAACGACGAGCGCAGCGTGCTGGATATCCTTAACGCCATCGGCCATATGCCGCTGCCACCGTATATTGACCGTCCGGATGAAGACGCCGATCGCGAGCTGTATCAGACCGTGTATAGCGAAAAACCCGGTGCGGTCGCCGCGCCGACTGCGGGTCTGCACTTTGACGATCCGCTGCTGGCTAAGCTGCGCGATAAAGGCATTGAAATGGCGTTCGTCACGCTGCACGTGGGCGCGGGGACTTTCCAGCCGGTGCGCGTAGACACCATCGAAGATCACATCATGCACTCCGAATATGCGGAAGTGCCGCAGGATGTCGTTGATGCTGTGCTGGCGGCGAAAGCGCGCGGCAACCGCGTGATTGCGGTCGGCACCACCTCCGTACGTTCACTGGAAAGCGCGGCACAGGTGGCCAAAAACGACCTTATCGAGCCGTTTTTCGGCGATACGCAAATATTCATTTATCCTGGCTATAAATATCAGGTGATTGATGCCCTGGTAACCAACTTCCACCTGCCGGAATCAACGCTGATCATGCTGGTTTCCGCGTTTGCTGGTTATAAAAACACCATGCACGCCTATCATGAAGCGGTAAAAGCGGAATATCGCTTTTTTAGTTACGGTGATGCGATGTTTATCACGTACAATCCGCAGGCTATTTCTGAGCGTGTCGGGGAATAAATCCGCGATATGAGTATTTAAAACGTCGGACTGTTTTTCTGACGCAGGAGTTAAGATGAAATTTGAACTGGATACCACAGACGGTCGCGCTCGCCGCGGCCGCCTGGTTTTTGATCGTGGCGTAGTAGAAACACCTGCTTTTATGCCGGTCGGTACTTACGGCACCGTGAAAGGCATGACGCCGGAAGAAGTTGAAGCAACTGGCGCGCAGATTATCCTCGGTAACACCTTCCACCTGTGGCTGCGCCCGGGGCAGGAAATCATGAAACTGCATGGCGATCTGCACGATTTTATGCAGTGGAAAGGGCCAATCCTCACCGATTCCGGCGGTTTCCAGGTTTTCAGCTTGGGTGATATCCGTAAGATTACCGAGCAGGGCGTGCATTTCCGTAACCCGATCAACGGCGATCCGATTTTCCTCGATCCCGAGAAGTCGATGGAGATTCAATACGATCTCGGTTCCGATATCGTCATGATCTTCGACGAATGTACACCGTATCCGGCCGACTGGGACTATGCTAAACGCTCGATGGAGATGTCTCTGCGTTGGGCGAAGCGCAGTCGGGATCGTTTTGATAGCCTCGGCAACAAAAATGCGCTTTTTGGCATCATTCAGGGCAGTGTTTACGAAGATTTACGTGATATCTCCGTTAAAGGTCTGGTAGACATCGGCTTTGATGGCTACGCTGTCGGCGGTTTGGCTGTCGGTGAGCCGAAGGAAGATATGCACCGCATCCTGGAGCATGTATGCCCGCAGATTCCGGCAGATAAACCTCGTTACCTGATGGGCGTCGGCAAACCAGAAGATCTGGTTGAAGGCGTACGTCGCGGTATCGATATGTTTGACTGCGTGATGCCAACGCGAAATGCCCGTAATGGTCATTTGTTTGTGACTGACGGCGTGGTAAAAATTCGTAACGCGAAACATAAAAGCGACACCAGTCCGCTCGATGCTGAGTGTGATTGCTACACCTGTCGCAATTATTCGCGCGCTTACTTGCATCATCTCGACCGTTGCAACGAAATATTGGGCGCGCGACTCAACACGATTCATAACCTTCGCTACTACCAGCGTTTGATGGCGGGTTTACGCAAGGCTATTGAAGAGGGTAAATTAGAGAGCTTCGTGACCGATTTTTACCAACGTCAGGGTAGACCAGTTCCACCTGTGAACGTTGATTAATTTTAATAATGAGGGAATTTGAATGAGCTTTTTTATTTCTGATGCGGTAGCGGCAACAGGTGCTCCGGCGCAGGGCAGCCCGATGTCTCTGATTCTGATGCTGGTGGTGTTTGGTCTGATTTTCTACTTCATGATCCTGCGCCCGCAGCAAAAGCGCACCAAAGAACACAAAAATCTGATGAACTCCATTGCGAAAGGCGATGAAGTGCTGACTAACGGTGGTCTGGTGGGTCGCGTGACCAAAGTAGCAGAATCTGGCTACATCGCTATCGCGCTGAACGACACCACTGAAGTGGTTATTAAACGTGATTTCGTAGCTGCCGTTCTGCCGAAAGGCACCATGAAGGCGCTGTAATTTATTGTTTTCCCAAAGGGAACTGCCGTGTTAAACCGTTATCCTTTGTGGAAGTATGTCATGCTGATCGTCGTTATTGTCGTCGGTCTGCTCTATGCGCTTCCCAACCTGTATGGTGAGGATCCGGCTGTTCAAATCACTGGCGTGCGCGGTGCCGCCGCCAGTGAGCAAACGCTGATCCAGGTCCAGAAAACGTTACAAGAAGATAAAATCACACCTAAGTCTGTGGCTCTGGAAGAGGGTGCTATTCTTGCGCGCTTCGACTCCACTGATACCCAACTGCGCGCTCGTGAAGTGTTAATGGGCGTATTGGGCGATCAATACGTCGTGGCGCTTAACCTTGCACCGGCAACTCCACGCTGGCTGGCAGCCATTCACGCAGAACCGATGAAACTCGGTCTTGACCTGCGTGGCGGCGTTCACTTCCTGATGGAAGTGGATATGGACACCGCGCTGAGTAAGTTGCAGGAACAAAATATCGATAGCCTGCGCAGCGATCTGCGTGAAAAAGGCATTCCTTATACTACCGTTCGCAAAGAAGATAACTACGGTCTGAGCATCACCTTCCGTGATAGCAGCGCCCGTGATGAAGCTATCTCTTACCTGAGCAAGCGTCACCAGGATCTGGTTATTTCCAGCCAGGGCAGCAATGCTCTGCGTGCGGTGATGACCGATGCGCGCCTGAGCGAAGCCCGTGAATACGCGGTACAGCAGAACATCAACATTCTGCGTAATCGTGTTAACCAACTGGGTGTTGCTGAGCCGGTGGTCCAACGTCAGGGTGCTGACCGCATTGTGGTCGAACTGCCAGGCATTCAGGATACCGCGCGTGCAAAAGAAATTCTGGGCGCTACCGCGACGCTGGAATTCCGTCTGGTGAACACCAACGTTGACCAGTCTGCTGCGGCATCCGGGCGTGTACCGGGTGATTCGGAAGTGAAACAGTCTCGTGAAGGTCAGCCGGTTGTGCTGTACAAACGCGTGATCCTGACCGGTGATCATATCACCGACTCCACTTCCAGCCAGGACGAATACAATCAGCCGCAGGTTAACATCTCGCTGGATAGCGCGGGTGGTAACATCATGTCCAACTTCACCAAGGACAACATCGGTAAGCCGATGGCGACCCTGTTCGTGGAGTACAAAGACAGCGGTAAAAAAGATGCCAACGGTCGCGCAGTGCTGGTGAAACAGGAAGAGGTGATTAACATCGCCAACATCCAGTCTCGCCTGGGCAACAGCTTCCGTATCACCGGTATTAACAACCCGAACGAAGCGCGTCAGCTTTCTCTGCTGTTACGTGCCGGTGCGTTGATTGCGCCGATTCAGATTGTTGAAGAACGTACCATCGGTCCTACCCTGGGTATGCAGAACATTAAACAGGGTCTGGAAGCGTGTCTGGCCGGTCTGGTGGTGTCTATCCTGTTCATGATCTTCTTCTATAAGAAGTTCGGTCTGATCGCGACCAGTGCGCTGATTGCTAACCTGGTACTGATTGTCGGTATTATGTCGCTGCTGCCGGGCGCTACGCTGAGTATGCCGGGGATTGCGGGGATCGTCTTAACCCTTGCCGTCGCGGTCGATGCGAACGTACTGATTAACGAACGTATCAAAGAAGAGTTGAGTAACGGGCGTTCGGTGCAGCAGGCCATCAATGAAGGTTATGCGGGTGCATTTAGCTCCATCTTTGATGCGAACATTACGACGCTGATTAAGGTCATTATCCTGTACGCAGTTGGCACCGGGGCAATTAAAGGGTTCGCGATTACTACCGGTATTGGTGTGGCGACGTCGATGTTTACCGCGATTGTCGGTACACGTGCCATCGTAAACCTGTTGTATGGCGGCAAGCGCGTCAAAAAGCTGTCAATCTGAGGAGTGCGAAGTGGCACAGGAATATACTGTTGAACAATTGAACCACGGCCGTAAAGTCTGGGACTTTATGCGCTGGGACTACTGGGCTTTCGGCATTTCAGGTTTCCTGCTGATTGCGGCCATCGTGGTGATGGGCGTACGCGGGTTTAACTGGGGTCTCGATTTCACCGGTGGTACGGTAATTGAAATCACGCTGGAAAAACCGGCCGATATGGACGTGATGCGCGATGCGCTGGAGAAAGCGGGCTTTGTTGATCCGCTTCTGCAGAACTTCGGCAGCAGCCACGACATTATGGTGCGTATGCCGCCAACTGAAGGCGCAGACGGCGGTCAGGTACTGGGCAGCAAAGTGTTGAGTGTGATTAACGAATCCACCAACCAAAACGCCGCGGTGAAGCGAATTGAATTCGTGGGTCCGAGCGTGGGTGCAGACCTGGCGCAAACCGGTGCAATGGCGCTGATGGCGGCGTTAATATCCATCCTGGTGTACGTCGGTTTCCGCTTTGAGTGGCGACTGGCGGCAGGGGTAGTTATCGCTCTGGCGCACGACGTGATTATCACACTTGGGATCCTGTCGTTGTTCCATATTGAAATTGATCTGACTATCGTCGCATCGTTGATGTCGGTAATCGGTTACTCGCTGAACGACAGTATCGTCGTATCTGACCGTATTCGTGAAAACTTCCGCAAAATTCGTCGCGGTACGCCTTACGAAATCTTTAACGTGTCATTGACTCAGACGCTGCACCGTACGTTGATTACGTCCGGTACGACGTTGATGGTTATTCTGATGCTGTTCCTGTTCGGTGGTCCGGTACTGGAAGGCTTCTCGCTGACGATGCTGATCGGTGTTTCCATCGGTACTGCATCTTCTATCTACGTAGCATCGGCGCTGGCGCTGAAGCTGGGTATGAAGCGTGAGCACATGCTGCAGCAGAAGGTTGAGAAAGAAGGGGCGGATCAACCGTCAATTCTGCCTTAAACTATTAAGAGTGAAGATACTGGAATCCCGATCGCAAGGTCGGGATTTTTTTTGCCTGCGATTTGGTAGCAGTCCATTATCTTTTCCGGTCGCCATACTACTGACAGTATGCTGTCAGTAGCCCTGTCTTATAGTCCTTCTGAGATTACCCACACAGGCAGGAGGAAGTATGAATAACGTAATTAGCTGGTTTGAAATCCCCGTGGCACAAATGGAGCGCGCCATTGCTTTTTATGAGCCAGTGATGCAGGTTTCTTTGCGTCGTGAGAATATGGACAGCGCGGAGCTGGCCGTATTTCCACATCAGGATCCCGCTCCCGGCGGGGCGCTGGCTAAATTTGACGGTATTACGCCTTCAGCGCAGGGCGCTATTATTTATCTGCATACGGATGATTTGGCTGCAACGCTTAAACGCGTCGCCACCGCTGGCGGTCAGTGCGTGTTTGGTCCGCTCGAACTGGGGCAGGATATTGGCACTATTGCGCTGTTTACTGACAGCGAAGGCAATCGTGTTGGTTTACATCAACCCGCGTAATATTTTCAGGACTGAGGATTAAAATGACCAGACGCGCCGACCGCTTGTTTCAGATTGTACAAATCCTGCGTGGCAGGCGAGTGACAACGGCGGCGCTGCTGGCAGAACGTCTTGAGGTTTCTGAACGAACGATTTATCGCGATATCCGCGATCTCTCTTTATCCGGCGTGCCCATTGAAGGAGAAGTGGGCAGTGGATACCGCTTAATGGCGGGGTTTGATCTGCCGCCGTTGATGTTAACGCATCGCGAATCAGAAGCGTTAATGGTAGCGATTCGTTGCTGAAAACATGGGGCGGGGATTCACTCTCACAGGCGCTGGAATCCGCGCAGGAAAAAGTGCTGGCGATATTGCCGCCAGAGTGTCGGCGCAGAGCCGAGCAAACGCGGGTTTTCGCGCCAGATTTTGGCAATCAGCCGCATTCACGCAGTGCTTTTGATCTCATACATCGCGCGGTTTCGGCGCAGCAGGTGCTGGCGCTGCATTATCGCGACGAGTCCGGGAATCTCTCCTGGCGCGACGTTCAGCCGCTGGGGTTATTTTTCTGGGGTGAACACTGGTTGCTGGTTGCCTGGTGCGAGAAACGTGACGATTATCGCTGCTTTCGCGTTGATCGGTGTCTGAAGATCACGCCGCTCGACAGGCATTTTCGTGAATCTGCAGATCGCTCGCTAAGTGATTTTTTACGTAAAGTACGCTGTGAAGACCAGCCATAAAAAAGCCAGCGGTTAAGCTGGCTTGTCTGCGATCAATTGGCAGGATTAGAAGTTGTAACCTACGACCAGGTAACCACCCCAACCGGTAGATTTCGCGCTGAAGTCGCCTTCGCCCCAGTTCAGAGTATCTCCACCTTTCCACTGGCCGCCGTTATGGAAATAACGCGCTACTACGGAGTAGTGCCAGTGATCGTAGTTCAGCGCCAGGACGTGGCTGGAAGCGATAGAGTTGCTGGTGCGGTTCGGATCATCACCCAAATCGGAGCCCCAGTCGAAGTTGGTGAAGCCGATGTAGGTCAGTTGGCCGCCCCAAACTTGGGTGATCGGCACAAAGTATTTCACTTTGAAACGGTAGCCATCCCACTCGTTTTCGTTGGATGCGCCATAGTTCTGCCACTGGTATTTAGCATACACGTTCAGGGACAGACCCATCGGCAGACCGGTATCGATATCGGTACCCAGACCCATATACCAGGTGCTCTGGCGGCTGGCTTTGTTATCACCCATATCGTAGATGTAGTTGTTGGCGAAATACCACTCTTTGAACGGACCAAAGCTCAGGTCAGCACCGGTCAGTTTATCGATGGAGAAACGCGGTTCGATTTCCATAAACAGCGGGGAACCGTCAGACCAGATGCCTTTATCGTTGCCGTTACCCCAGTCGAAGGTTTTCGGAATATCGATGTAGCCATAGAAGTCAAACCAGTCTTTTTTGGCAAACGCTTCGTATTCCAGATACACGTCATTGTTCAGTTTCGGAGAGAAACGGGTGTGGTAGCTTCCCACCACGTTGACGCTCTGGTGCCACCAGTCGGACAGATATTGCGGTTTGTCATTTTCTGCAGCGTTGGCAGTAAAAGACGAGGAGAGCGCCAGCACTGCACCGGCTGCAAGTAATGTTTTTTTCATATGTATGCCACTGTTTGAAATCCCTTTCGGGAGTGAAAAAGGCGCAAATTGCGTTTCTAAATATTTCGTGTTTCTTCGGAGCCTATTATAAAAATCATTGTTCACAAAAATATGTGTTGTTTCACAGTTCTATCATTTACGTAATCGATTGCGTTCACGTTTGCTCACTTTAGGCGGCGAATTGTACTGGCTCCCATGAATGTTGCCAAGTTTTACCAGAAATATCGGTTATGTCAGGTGAGTAACAAAACGGACCGGAGTGATGTTGCGGAACGCACAAAACGTCCCGCAAAAAAGTTTATTGATTAACAGGCTGGATGTCGTGGATACGAACAAATCCTAACTGGTCCGGAGAGAGGCCATTTATCTGCAGCGGAATGTCTACGTCGCTGGGAGCAAGGATACTTGCCGGGGCCGTTACCAATTGGTTCTGAACGTTCGTTTCCTGATAGTTATCCGTGGTGCCCTGAATTTGTCCATACTCGACGGCGGCGCTAAAGGCGGGTAAAGGCGTAGTGGATTCACCCTGAATACGTAATGTGAGCCGCGTGCCGTCGGCGTTCGGCGCAATATTGACAAATGACATCCGTAACATGCCAATCTGGCTGTCCAGTCGGGCTGGTGTATTGGAACCCGGCAGCAGATAGGCTCCGCTGGTTGATTTGGCATTCAACATATTTTGTTGTGTAATTTTTACCGTTTCCTGATTTAGCTGTGTCATCTCTTTATTCAACGTACTAACGCTTTGATGCATCTGGCGTACTTCGCTTTGCTGTGCGCATGCGCTAAGACTAAAGAGACTTCCCACCAGGAGAATTCTTAGGTAACGTCTTGTCATTGTGATTACTTCCTTCATTGTCGCGATAGCATAATGGTAGTGCGCACCGAGCACGAAGGCATCGATCCTTTGTCTCAAAAGCGCTGCGCCTTTGTTGTCACGCCAGTTCAGGGTAAAATAGATTTCTGTTAACCACTGAGGACAGGACGCCGTATGCATTGCCCATTCTGTTTCGCCGTAGACACTAAGGTAATTGACTCTCGTCTTGTAGGCGAGGGCTCCTCAGTACGCCGCCGTCGGCAGTGTCTGGTCTGTAACGAACGTTTCACCACTTTTGAAGTGGCTGAACTTGTCATGCCACGCGTTGTGAAAAGCAACGATGTGCGTGAACCCTTTAATGAAGATAAGCTGCGCAGCGGCATGCTCAGAGCGCTTGAGAAACGTCCGGTCAGCTCAGATGACGTCGAAATGGCGTTGAACCATATCAAATCACAACTGCGTGCGACTGGCGAGCGTGAGGTGCCGAGCAAGATGATCGGCAACCTGGTGATGGAGCAGTTGAAAAAACTCGATAAAGTCGCCTACATCCGCTTTGCCTCGGTTTACCGGAGTTTCGAAGATATCAAAGAATTTGGCGAAGAGATTGCTCGCCTACAGGACTAAGCCATGCAGGATGAATTGTACATGGCGCGCGCGCTGAAGCTTGCTGCGCGCGGACGTTTTACCACTCACCCCAATCCCAACGTGGGCTGCGTGATTGTCAAAGATGGGGAGATCGTCGGTGAAGGGTATCATCACCGCGCGGGTGAACCGCATGCCGAAGTCCACGCTCTGCGCATGGCTGGAGAAAAAGCGCAAGGGGCGACTGCCTATGTAACGCTTGAACCCTGCAGCCATCATGGTCGTACCCCCCCGTGCTGCGATGCGCTGATTGCCGCAGGCGTGTCACGTGTGGTTGCAGCGATGCAGGATCCCAATCCGCAGGTAGCAGGTCGTGGTCTCTACCGTTTGCAGCAGGCGGGCATTGACGTCAGTCACGGGCTGATGATGAGCGAGGTTGAGCAGCTTAATAAAGGCTTTCTCAAGCGTATGCGTACGGGATTCCCCTACGTGCAGCTTAAACTTGGTGCGTCGCTTGATGGGCGTACGGCGATGGCCAGTGGTGAAAGCCAGTGGATAACCTCGCCGCAGGCGCGTCGCGATGTGCAACGATTACGGGCGCAAAGCCACGCCATCTTAACCAGCAGCGCTACGGTGTTGGCTGACGACCCTCAGCTTACCGTGCGTTGGTCGGAACTTGGGGAGTCAACCCAGGCGAGTTACCCGCAGGAAAATCTGCGCCAGCCTATCCGCATTGTTGTTGATAGCCAGAATCAGGTCACGCCGGAACACCGTATTGTGCAACAGCCTGGAGAAACCTGGATTGCCCGGACAAAAGATGATCCTCGTAGTTGGCCGGAGACGGTGCGCAGCCTGAAGGTGCCGGAACATAACGGGCATCTGGATCTGGTGGTGCTGATGATGCAACTGGGCAAGCAGCAAATTAACAGCATTTGGGTTGAAGCAGGTCCAACGCTTGCGGGCGCGTTATTACAGGCCGGTCTGGTCGATGAGCTAATCGTGTATGTAGCGCCTAAACTGTTAGGCAGCGATGCACGAGGATTATGTGTGCTTCCAGGCCTTGAGAAACTGGCTGACGCCCCCCATTTCAAATTCAACGAAATACGCCATGTAGGTCCGGACCTTTGCCTGCATTTAGTGGGCGCATGATCTCCCGGTTCGAAAGGGAAGCAGCGCACAGATTATTATGATAAAATCCGCCCCCCTGCGGGGTCTAGTGAATCCGAAGGAAGAATATGAACATTATTGAAGCTAACGTTGCTACCCCGGACGCTCGCGTCGCCATCACCATTGCGCGTTTCAACAACTTTATCAATGACAGCCTGCTGGAAGGTGCGATCGACGCCCTGAAACGTATTGGTCAGGTTAAAGATGAAAACATTACCGTCGTTTGGGTTCCGGGCGCGTATGAGCTGCCGCTGGCAGCCTCGGTACTTGCAAAATCCGGTAAATACGACGCGGTGATTGCGTTAGGTACGGTGATTCGTGGTGGTACCGCGCACTTCGAATATGTGGCTGGCGGTGCAAGCAATGGCCTGGCGCATGTCGCTCAGGACAGTGGCATTCCGGTAGCCTTCGGTGTTCTGACCACCGAAAGTATTGAACAAGCCATCGAACGTGCTGGCACTAAAGCTGGCAACAAAGGCGCAGAAGCTGCACTGACTGCACTTGAAATGATTAATGTATTGAAAGCCATCAAGGCCTGATTTTTGTAAGGGGAAATCCGTGAAACCTGCTGCTCGTCGCCGCGCCCGTGAGTGTGCCGTCCAGGCGCTCTACTCCTGGCAGTTGTCCCAGAACGACATCGCTGATGTTGAATACCAGTTCCTGGCGGAACAGGACGTGAAAGATGTCGACGTTCTGTATTTCCGTGAACTGCTGTCCGGGGTGGCGACTAACAGCGCGTACCTGGATGGATTAATGAAGCCTTATCTGTCTCGTCTGTTGGAAGAGCTGGGTCAGGTAGAAAAAGCCGTGCTGCGTATTGCGCTGTTTGAACTGTCTAAACGTAGTGATGTGCCGTACAAAGTGGCCATCAACGAAGCGATTGAACTGGCGAAAACCTTCGGCGCTGAAGACAGCCATAAATTCGTGAACGGCGTACTGGATAAAGCAGCACCTGTGATTCGCCCCAACAAAAAGTAATCCCGAGGCCGGCTGGATGGTGGAACTTGTTTCCGCTGCCCCCGGCTTTTTCTTTTTTTTCTGCTGAGGCATAACGTATGGCATGCGGCGAATTTTCCCTGATTGCCCGTTATTTTGACCGCGTAAGAACGTCTCGTCTTGATGTCGAAACCGGTATTGGTGACGATTGCGCACTTCTGAACATCCCTGAAAAACAGACGCTGGCGATCAGCACCGATACGCTGGTGGCAGGCAACCACTTCCTCCCCGACATTGATCCCACCGATCTCGCCTGGAAAGCGCTGGCGGTGAATTTGAGCGATCTGGCGGCGATGGGAGCCGATCCTGCGTGGCTGACGCTGGCGCTCACACTGCCTGACGTCGATGAAGCCTGGCTTGAAGCCTTCAGCGATAGCCTGTTTGAACTCCTCAATTACTATGATATGCAGCTGATAGGTGGTGACACCACGCGTGGGCCATTGTCGATGACGCTGGGTATCCACGGCTACGTCCCTGTTGGACGGGCCTTAAAACGCTCCGGTGCGAAACCGGGGGACTGGATTTATGTGACCGGTACGCCGGGCGACAGCGCGGCCGGGCTGGCGATTTTGCAGGATCGCTTGCAGGTGGCAGATGCAAAAGACGCAGATTATCTGCTTAAACGTCATCTGCGTCCAACACCGCGTATTTTGCAGGGACAAGCCCTGCGCGATCTGGCCAGTGCGGCTATCGATATTTCCGACGGCCTGATTTCCGATCTGGGGCATATCGTCAATGCCTGCGGCTGTGGGGCGCGGGTTAACGTCGATGCGTTGCCATACTCTACGGCATTTGCCCAACACGTTGAGCCGGAACAAGCCCTGCGCTGGGCGCTTTCGGGGGGTGAAGATTATGAGTTATGCTTTACCGTACCGGAAATTAACCGTGGCGCACTGGACGTGGCGCTGGGGAATCTCGGCGCATCGTTTACCTGCATTGGGCAGATGAGCGCGGACGTGGAAGGCATTCACTTTACGCGCGACGGAAAACCCGTCACGTTCGACTGGAAAGGATATGACCATTTTGCCGCGCCTTAAAAAAGATGTCGCCAAAAGTCGCCTGAGTATGCGCAATCCGTGGCACCTGTTGGCCACCGGTTTTGGCAGCGGGCTGAGCCCAATTGTTCCAGGCACGATGGGATCGCTGGCGGCGATCCCTTTTTGGTATTTAATGACGTTTCTGCCGTGGCAGCTGTATTCACTTGTGGTCATGTTGTCTATCTGTATCGGCGTTTATCTGTGCCATCAAACGGCGAAAGATATGGGCGTGCACGATCACGGTAGCATTGTCTGGGACGAGTTTGTCGGGATGTGGATAACCCTGATGGCGCTGCCGACCCACGACTGGCAGTGGGTCGCCGCGGGATTTGTGATTTTCCGTATTCTGGATATGTGGAAGCCGTGGCCGATCCGTTGGTTCGATCGCAACGTGCATGGCGGTACGGGGATCATGATTGATGATATTGTGGCCGGAATACTCTCTGCCGGAATTTTGTATTTTATCGGCCATCACTGGCCGGTAGGTATCATTTAAATAGGTTTGCCGGATGGCAGCGTAAACGCCTTATCTGGCCTGGAAACACGATGGCGGTTTCGTCGGCCCGATAAGCGCAGCGCCATCGGGCAATGCCAGATTATTTAAATCCGACCACCGGATGCTGTTTGTACGGCGTTTCCAGCTCGGCAATCTGCTCTGGCTTCAGCGTCAAATCCACCGCATTAAGTAACTCATCCAACTGTTCCTCGCGTGAAGTGCCGATAATCGGCGCTGCCACCCCCGGTTTGCTCAGCAGCCAGGCCAGCGCAACCTGCGCACGCGTTACGCCTAATTCCTCACTGACACCGGTCAGCCGCGCGGCAATTTGCGCGTCGTTTTCATCGCTCTCAGAGTATAAATTTTTACCGACTTCATCAGAAACCAGACGTGCGGTCGTTTCTCCCCAGGGGCGCGTCAGGCGACCACGCGCCAGCGGACTCCAAGGGATCACCGCGACGCCTTCCTGATAGCAAAGCGGCAGCATTTCGCGTTCTTCCTCACGGTAGATCAGGTTGTAGTGATCCTGCATGCTAACGAACTGCGCCCAGCCGTGTTGTTTCTGTAAGGCCAGCGCCTGAGCAAACTGAGACGCGTGCATGGATGAGGCGCCAATATAGCGAGCTTTACCGGCTTTCACTACGTCGTTAAGGGCTTCCAGCGTTTCTTCGATAGGCGTATTGTAATCCCAGCGGTGAATTTGCAGGATGTCCACATAGTCCATACCCAGGCGTCTGAGGCTATCGTCGATTGAGCGCAAGATTTGTGCGCGGGATAATCCTTCCGCTAAATCATCAACCTGGTGAAAAACCTTGGTGGCGACCACAACATCTTCGCGGCGGGCGAAATCACGCAGCGCGCGGCCGACAATCTCTTCGCTGCTGCCAGCGGAGTAGCTGTTGGCGGTATCAAAAAAGTTAATGCCGCCTTCAAGAGCGTGTTTGATTATCGGGCGGCTGCTTTCTTCAGGTAGCGTCCAGGCGTGATTGCCGCGATTGGGCTCGCCAAACGTCATGCAACCTAGGCAAAGGCGGGAGACCCGTAGGTCGGTTTTTCCTAAGGTGTTGTATTTCATTAATCCACTCCTGCTTAGCTCGTGATGAGTTAAGCATAGCAGGAGCGGGGAGGGGATTATGCCAGCCAGGCCTTGATTTTGGCCTCAATTCCGGCGGCATTAAGTCCCAGTTCGGCGCGAGCCTCGTCCTGAGTCCCCTGCGGGATGAAGAAGTCAGGCAGGCCAATGTTCAGCACCGGAACAGGCTTGCGATGGGCCATCAGCACTTCGTTTACGCCGCTACCAGCGCCGCCCATAATGGCATTCTCTTCGAGGGTGACCAGCACCTCGTGTTGGGCTGCCATTTCGAGGATCAACGTTTCATCCAACGGTTTCACAAAGCGCATATCAACCAGCGTGGCGTTCAGTGACTCTGCGACCTGAGCGGCTTCCGGCATTAGGGTGCCGAAGTTGAGGATCGCTACTTTCGCACCGTGACGCTTCACGATGCCTTTGCCGATTGGCAGATGTTCCAGCGGCGCCAGCTCAACGCCCACCGCGTTACCGCGCGGATAACGTACGACCGTTGGACCGTCGTTGTAGTGATAGCCGGTGAACAGCATCTGGCGACATTCGTTCTCATCGCTTGGGGTCATAATGACCATTTCCGGGATACAGCGCAGGAAAGAGAGGTCGAACGCCCCTTGGTGGGTTTGTCCATCTGCGCCAACGATACCTGCCCGGTCGACGGCGAACAGGACCGGCAGTTTCTGGATGGCGACATCATGCAGTACCTGATCGTAAGCGCGTTGCAGGAAGGTGGAGTAAATAGCCACGACCGGCTTATAACCGCCAATCGCCAGACCGGCCGCAAACGTCACCGCGTGCTGCTCGGCAATCGCCACATCAAAGTAGCGGTCCGGGAACTTACGTGAGAACTCCACCATACCGGAGCCTTCGCGCATCGCCGGGGTGATCGCCATCAGCTTATTGTCTTTCGCCGCGGTCTCACACAGCCAGTCACCGAAGATTTTTGAATAGCTCGGCAGGCCGCCGCTGCTTTTCGGCAGACATCCGCTGGATGGATCGAATTTGGGTACCGCGTGGAACGTAATCGGATCTTTTTCCGCTGGCTCGTAGCCACGACCTTTTTTGGTCATGATGTGCAGGAACTGTGGACCTTTGAGATCGCGCATGTTCTTAAGCGTGGTGATAAGCCCCAGCACGTCGTGACCGTCCACCGGACCAATATAGTTAAAGCCCAGTTCTTCAAACAGCGTACCCGGCACAACCATGCCTTTGATGTGCTCTTCGGTACGTTTGAGCAGTTCTTTAATCGGTGGTACACCGGAGAACACTTTCTTCCCGCCTTCGCGCAGCGAGGAGTAGAGTTTGCCTGAGAGCAGTTGCGCCAGGTGATTGTTCAGCGCGCCGACGTTCTCTGAAATCGACATTTCGTTGTCGTTGAGGATAACCAGCATGTCGGGCTTAATATCACCCGCGTGGTTCATCGCTTCAAATGCCATGCCTGCGGTGATTGCACCGTCCCCAATCACACAAACGGTACGGCGTTCCTTGCCTTCTTTCTCGGCGGCAACCGCAATACCGATACCTGCGCTGATGGAGGTTGAGGAGTGCCCAACGCTCAGTACGTCATATTCGCTCTCACCGCGCCATGGGAATGGATGCAAACCGCCTTTCTGCCGAATGGTGCCGATTTTATCGCGGCGGCCGGTCAGAATTTTGTGCGGGTAAGCCTGATGTCCCACATCCCAGATTAACTGGTCAAACGGGGTGTTGTAGACGTAGTGCAGCGCTACGGTGAGTTCCACCGTGCCCAGACCAGAGGCGAAGTGCCCGCTGGAACGGCTTACGCTGTCGAGCAAATAGCGGCGCAGTTCGTCGCAAAGCTTTGGCAGGCTCTCTTTTGGCAGCAGGCGTAACTCCTGAGTGGAGTCGACCAGCGCCAGGGTCGGGTATTTGGCTATATCAAAACTCATCGCAAGCTCATGGGATATGTTGGTTTATTTATCACGCTGGATTATGTAGTCCGCTAGCGCTTCCAGTGCCGAGGTATCGAGTGACTGTGCGGCCAGCAAACTTAGCGACTGGCGGGCATCCTCAATTAAATCCCGGGCTTTATTCTGGGCTTGCTCAAGACCCAGAAGTGCAGGATAGGTACTTTTGCCAAGCTGCTGGTCAGCACCCTGACGTTTACCCAATGTTGCAGTATCGCCTACCACATCCAGGATGTCATCCTGAACCTGGAAGGCCAGACCGATGCTTTCTGCGTACTTGTCGAGTATTGCCAGGCATTCTCGCCCTTTATCGCCTGCGCTTAACGCACCCAGACGCACGGCGGCGCGAATCAATGCCCCGGTTTTATGGCGGTGAATACGCTCCAGCGCATCCAATTCTACCTGATGGCCTTCAGCGTCCAGATCCAACGCCTGACCGCCGCACATACCGGCGATACCGCTGGCCTGGGCCAGTTCAGAGATCATCGCGATGCGGTCACGATCAGAAACTTCCGGCATCGGGGCGTCGCTGATAATGGAGAACGCCAGCGTCTGTAGCGCATCTCCGGCCAGGATCGCATTCGCCTCGCCAAATTTTACGTGGCAGGTCGGCAGACCGCGGCGCAGGTCATCGTCGTCCATCGCGGGTAAGTCATCGTGCATCAGCGAATAGGCATGGATACACTCGACGGCGGCAGCGGGAGCATCAAGCGTACTCAGGCTGACGCCAAACATCTGACCGGTCGCATACACCAGAAACGGGCGCAGACGTTTACCGCCTAATAATGCGCCATATTGCATGGTTTCGACCACGGGAGTGTTCTGAAAGGGCAATGGCGCGATAAAACGGCTCAGTGCCTGGTTGGCCTGCTCAACGCAAGCCTGTAGCTGCTGCGTAAAATCCATTTACTCATTATCCGGTGTGAAAGGCGTAAGGGCGGCGTCTTCAGTATCTGACAGCAGGATTTGTACGCGCTGTTCAGCCTGCTGCAACTTGACCTGTCCCTGACGTGCTAACTGTACGCCACGTTCAAATTCGTTCAGCGCTTCTTCCAGCGGCAGGTCGCCGCTTTCCAGACGGGTAACAATCTGTTCCAGGTCGCTCAGCGCTGTTTCAAAACTGGCTGGCGCTTCATTTTTCTTCGGCATAATGAATGTCTGACTCTCTGTATTGGCAGCACAAGGCTATGGTAACGGACTCGCACTGATAAGCAAATAACGCACAATGGTAAGGCGATGTGCACAGGATGACCATGATGGTGGTATACTTGCGCGCCTGGATGCAGCCGCAGGGTATGGGCTGCTGTATTTTTTTCCATTACAAGTCATTCAGACTTGCCAAAGAACCATTGCCGCCATGAAGTTTATCATTAAATTGTTCCCAGAAATCACCATCAAAAGCCAATCTGTGCGTTTGCGCTTTATAAAAATTCTGACAGGGAACATTCGTAACGTTTTAAAGCACTATGATGAAGACCTTGCCGTTGTCCGCCACTGGGATCACGTTGAGGTTCGCGCTAAAGATGAAAGCCAGCGCCTGGATATTCGCGACGCGCTGACCCGTATTCCGGGGATCCACCATATTCTCGAAGTTGAAGACGTGCCGTTTACCGATATGCACGATATTTTCGAGAAAGCGCTGGTGCAGTATCGCGATCAACTGGAAGGCAAAACCTTCTGCGTACGCGTTAAGCGTCGCGGTAAGCATGAGTTTAGCTCTATTGAGGTGGAACGCTATGTTGGCGGTGGACTGAACCAGCATATTGAATCCGCGCGCGTGAAGCTGACGAAGCCGGACGTGACGGTTAATCTTGAAATCGAAAACGACCGTCTGCTGCTGGTTAAAGGCCGCTATGAAGGTATTGGCGGTTTCCCGATCGGGACGCAGGAAGATGTACTGTCGCTGATTTCCGGTGGTTTCGACTCCGGCGTGTCCAGCTATATGCTGATGCGTCGCGGCTGCCGCGTGCACTACTGCTTCTTTAATCTCGGCGGCGCAGCGCATGAAATCGGCGTTCGTCAGGTGGCGCATTATCTGTGGAACCGCTTTGGTAGCTCGCATCGCGTGCGTTTTGTCGCGATCAACTTTGAGCCGGTGGTTGGCGAGATCCTGGAGAAAGTCGACGACGGTCAGATGGGCGTGGTCCTTAAACGTATGATGGTTCGTGCAGCGTCGAAAGTCGCTGAGCGCTACGGCGTACAGGCGCTGGTAACCGGTGAAGCGCTGGGCCAGGTGTCCAGCCAGACGCTGACCAACCTGCGCCTGATCGATAACGTTTCTGACACCCTGATCCTGCGCCCGCTTATCTCCCATGATAAGGAGCACATCATTAATCTGGCGCGTGAAATTGGTACTGAGGACTTTGCCCGTACCATGCCGGAATACTGCGGTGTGATTTCAAAAAGCCCGACGGTGAAAGCGATTAAAGCGAAGATTGAGGCCGAAGAAGAAAACTTCGATTTCTCTATCCTCGATAAAGTGGTTGAAGAAGCGAACAATATCGATATTCGTGATATCGCCCAGCAGACGCAGCAGACCGTGGTGGAAGTGGAAACCGTGAGCGGCTTCGGCCCGAACGATGTGATTCTGGATATCCGCTCTGTGGATGAACAGGATGACAAACCGCTGAAGGTTGACGGTGTGGACGTCGTTTCTCTGCCGTTCTACAAACTGAGCACCAAATTCGGCGATCTGGACCAGAGTAAAACCTGGCTGCTGTGGTGTGAACGCGGGGTGATGAGCCGTCTGCAGGCGCTGTATCTGCGCGAGCAGGGCTTTGAAAACGTGAAGGTATATCGCCCGTAGTGACTTTTGCCTGAGGGTGCTGCGCTTATCAGGCCTGCAATCGGTATGTTTTGTAGGCCTGATAAATTGTTTATGCTGCCATCCGGCAATATAACAATATTATTCAAAACGGATGGGGAGCTTTTTCCCGTTCGACACCCAGACACCCTGATAGACGCCGTCTTTTAACTCCAGCGTTATCTTCTCTTCCGATTGTTCAGCGGCAGAGGTCTTCAGTACATAATGTTGATTGTCGGCTGTGTCGCATTTACCGTTTAATTCAATCGGTGCGCCAAATTTCTGGTAAAAGTAAGCCCCTTCAAAAAAATCACCGTATTTGCAGTCGACCTTCAACACAATACGCATGCTTTTTCCCAACGTGCCGTACATCACCTTGCCGTCAATGCCGGGCGCTGGCGAAACCGGTGTTGTTCTCTTTGCGGTAGTCAGATACTGGCCGTAAGGCGTGAGCTGATTATGCAGTTCAACGGTCGGGATTTTCGTGGTGAAATCGCCCAGTTCGTCACCCGCGCGATTGGCGTGGTTGCTACAACGTCCATTCAGGAAAGCCAGATGGTCTTTTTGCAGGGAGAATTTGTCGATGTAGTACAGACCGTCGGTGTAGGTTGCACACGATGCGTAGAATTCGGCAAAGCCAGAATCTCCACCGTCTTCTTTTATTTGCTCTGGCTTTTGTGATTTCTGTGCGACAACAAAGGCATCAATTTGGCTGCGGATATCTTTTCTGATGCGGGTGTTCAACTCGTTCATCGTGGAGCGGGAAAAGAGGTCGTTAAGGGTAATTGTCGCGCCGTTGGCTAAATCGAAGCTGATCGGTACATTGTACGACTCGCAATACGCCCCGCAGCCTTCGACAAACATGTTGAGGGTCAACACTTTGGCGTCGCGATACTCAACCGTGTAGTCAAGGTTTGCGGTGGGATTCATCTCTGATTTCGCAAACTGATTCACGGTCGCTTGTGGATTATTTCCCGGTAGCTGATTGATAAAGCTTGTGAAAATATAATCGTTAATGCGTTTTGCAACCAGTGGGTTATCCGTTGAGGTAAACCACGGCACGCGATATTGCATCTCAGTGCTTGCGGGATAGCGATACTCAAGGCTCTCAATTTCAAGTTGAGTCGCACTGGCGTAGCCGGAAAGGAGCAGTAAAGCCGCTCCGCTCAGATATCCTTTCATCATAATTCCTTGAATGCGAGTGGCCTGAAGATTACTCGTAGTAGTTATAAATTCCCGCAGCCATCACCAGTTGTGATGCCACTTCGTAAGCTTTTTCGCGACTCACCAGGAGATCAATGATTTTTAAACCGAAATCGATTGAGGTTCCCGGTCCCTGGCTGGTTAACAGATTGACGCGCGGATCCCATACGACGCGCTTATCCTGCCACTGGTCAGTGGGAATATTGTCTTTCAGCGCCGGAAAACCAGTCATGTTACCAATGGGAAAAATATCGTGTGGGACGAGGACTGTGGCGGCAGCGGCGCAAATTGCCGCGACAATGCGCCCGGAGCGATGAAACTGTTTCACGGTTTCGACAAGCAGAGGGCTGTCGCGAAAACACTCGGCGCCTTTAATACCGCCGGGCAGCACGATAATGTCGAAATCCCCGTCAGCAACTTCCACTAATGGTGCATCCGCCAGTAGTTTTACGCCGCGTGAGCACACGATCGTCAGGCCGCCATCGCTGGCGACGCTGGCGGTCGTGACCTTAATTCCGCCGCGAACCAGCAGATCGATAGTGGTGACCGCTTCGGTCTCTTCACTACCAGGGGCGAGACATACCAGTGCTTGAGCGCTCATACTCACTTTCCTTTCTCTTAACCATTTCAAACAGGCGGGCATTTTCCGGGACGGCGATGCCGTGCGCGCGGGCGCGTTTTAGCAAATAACCGGTAATGTAGTCGATCTCAGTATGGCGCAGGGCATGTATGTCTTGCAGCATTGATGAGATATTTTCCGCCGTACTGTCAATCACTTGCTCAACATAATAGCGTAAATCATCTGCTGATGTGTGGTGGCCTTCGCGTTCAATGACCGCCGCCACCTCCTCGCAGATGAGTGCTATTTTTTCAGGATGATGGCGTAACTCTCCATTCGAGCAATCCCATAATGCGGTCAGCGGGTTAATGACGCAGTTGACGGCCAGCTTGCGCCACAACTCAGCGCGAATATTGTTGTGCCAGGCGACGTCCGGCAGCACCTCTTGCAGGACTTCAGCCAGATAACTGAAATCACCATCTTGTTCACGCGCCGGACCAATCCTTGTTGTTCCCTGAGCGACATGAATGATGACGTTGCCGTCACGGCGTGCCGCGTGGGTTGTGGTGCCCATCAATAGAGGTTGCTTAATGTTATGCAACTCTTCAATCGTCCCCATACCGTTGTGAATCAGCAGAATGGGAGTGGTGTCAGGCAGAATGGCGGCCAGGCCTTTGACCGCATCAGAAACCTGCCAGGCTTTCAGAGTGACAAGCAGCAGGTCGCTTTTCGCCAAAAAATCGGGGTCGTTTGCCGTCAGGGATTCATTGAATACTGACCCATCCGTGTCGATCAGGTTAACGCTGCAATAGGGTTGCGGTACGCGTAGCCACCCCTGAACCTCATGTCCATGTTTGCACAGCGTGGTTAGCCAAAGCTGTCCTAACGCTCCACATCCCAGTACGGTAATTTTCATTCTTCCTCCTCACCTGCAACATCACCAGGCGTTAATCCATATCGGCCGTACCCCATTATTGTTCGCAGGTATCAGTACCACGTACAATTAAAGGATACAGCCTAGTATAGCGCTGTCTGTTGTGTAACTTTGCAGGTATTATGCTTCGCATCAAAAATGAAGGGAGAGGAAAAGATGCCATCTTTCGATATTGTTTCTGAAGTTGATCTTCAGGAAGCCCGTAACGCGGTAGATAACGCCAGCCGCGAAGTGGAGTCACGCTTTGATTTTCGTGGCGTTGAAGCGACTTTTGAGCTGAACGAGTCGAATAAGACGATTAAGGTGCTAAGCGAGTCTGATTTCCAGGTCAATCAGTTGCTGGATATTTTACGTGCCAAGCTGCTGAAACGTGGTATTGAAGGCACTTCGTTGGACGTACCAGAAACCTTCGTGCACAGCGGTAAAACCTGGTTTGTTGAAGCTAAGCTGAAACAGGGTATTGAAAGCGCGGTGCAAAAGAAAATCGTTAAGCTGATCAAAGACAGCAAACTGAAGGTGCAGGCGCAGATTCAGGGCGAAGAAATCCGCGTGACCGGCAAGGCGCGTGACGATCTGCAATCCGTTATGGCGCTGGTTCGCGGCGGCGATCTCGGCCAGCCGTTCCAGTTTAAGAACTTCCGCGATTAAGTCGTAATGCCTGATGGCGCTACGCTTATCCGGCCTACAGGTTTCACACGCTATTTGTAGGCCGGGTCAAACGATAGTCGCCATCTGGCACTCTTCACGCCTGGCTGATGGCCTGTTCAACCTCAAATCGATTCGTCACTTTGCTGTCGATTTTCACGTAAGCCGAATGCTCTTTCGCTACAATTAACACTTCGCTTATCCCTTCTTTAGCCAGCAGACGCTGCTTAAGGGTGTCATCTGCGGCAATCTCAGGTGGGATTTCCACTCGCAGGCTACTGACATATGGCGGCTCTTTCATTGTGCTTGCCACCAACAACCAAACTGCCGCCAGAAGCGCGCCGGCCAGGAATACCGCCTGACCATCAAACATTTCGACCACCCAACCGCCGAGCGAACCGCCAATCGCCACGCCAAGAAACTGGCTGGTGGAGTAAACGCCCATCGCCGTGCCTTTATAGCCAGCCGGAGACTCTTTGCTGATAAGCGAGGGGAGGAGGGCCTCCATCAGGTTGAAGGCGAGGAAGAATATCTGAACGCCCGCAATCAGCCCCCAAAAACGCACGTTAGCGCTCCATAATACAATCTCTGCGATAAGGATCAGTAACACGCAGGCGAGGAATACGCGCTTCATCCGCCGCTTCACTTCTGCGTAGATGATGAACGGCACCACGGAAACAAAAGACAGCAGCATCGTCACCAGATAAATTTTCCAGTGCTCTGCGGCGGGGAAACCGGCTTTCGCCAGTTGGCCCGGTAAGGCGACGAAAGTGGACATCAACAAAATGTGCAAACACATGATGCCAAAGTTGAGCTTGAGCAGTTTGGGCTCCGCCAGCACTTTGCTGAAGCTGCCTTTTACCATGCCAGATTCGCGGTTCAGCACGTGGCTGGTGCTATTGGGAACGACCCAAATGGTTAGCACGATGCCGGTGGTTGCAAGAGCTGCAATCATCCAGAACAGCGCGTGTAGTCCCAGCGCATGGGTAACGATCGGTCCTAGCACCATCGCAATGGCGAAGGTGATACCAAAGCTGACGCCGATAAACGCCATCGCTTTGGTACGGTTTTGCTCACGGGTTAAGTCGGAAAGCAGCGCCATCACGGCGGCGGCAATCGCGCCAGAGCCTTGCAAAGCGCGACCGAGAATAATGCCCCAGATTGAATCGGAGAGGGCGGCAATCACGCTGCCGAGAACGAATACCGCCAGCCCGCCGACGATAAGCGGCTTACGACCGATGCGGTCTGAAAGCAGACCAAAGGGGATCTGGAAAACGGCTTGCGCCAGACCATAAATGCCAATAGCAAGGCCAATCAGCGCTTCACTGGCCCCCTGTAGCGCCATACCGTACGTGGTCAGAACCGGCAGAACCATAAACATGCCAAGCATGCGCAACGAGAATACGGTCCCTAAACCCCAGGTGGCGCGCAACTCACCGGGCGTCATTTTGTAATCGTTCATTCCCACCTCTGTATTAATTTCGCGCCTAGTGTAAAGCGGGGAAGGAGTGCGGTAAACCTCTACGATATGTGGAATTGTGTAGTGGGAAAATTGAAATAATTACAATTGCGACTAATTTACTTGCGATAATTACAGGTGTAGTCTTTTTGTGGTTATTTCTAATGGAAAGAGGGAAAAGGAAAATGGCGATTCCGGGCAATATGTGGATTTATGACGATGGTGGTGCGCTGATTAAGGGCGGGTGTGATGTAGAGGGAAGAGAATACAGTATTGAATTTAAAGGCTTTCATCACAATTTGTCTATTCCCACTGATAACGGTACAGGCAAGCCAACAGGCACACGCCAACATTCACCGATGATGATCATCAAAGAGTTTGACTACTCTAGCCCGTATTTATACAAAGCTGTCGCTTCTGGTCAGAATCTTAAGTCTGCAGAGATTCGTTGGTACAAAATCAATGATGCCGGTCAGGAAGTTGAATACTTCAATATGTTTCTGGAAGGGGTGCGGATTGTCTCCGTTTCTCCCTCGATGGCTGGTCCAGAGGACATGAATAATAACCATCTTGAAACCATAGAATTACGCTACGAAAAAATCACCTGGAAGCATTGCGACGGGAACATTATCTATACCGACGCATGGAATGACCGGCAGACGGCATAATGGGGGATTGAATGGACACAACTGAAGAGGCGAATGGAACCTATTGGTATCATGGTCACGCTAACGTAACGTCGGGTGAACTGTTTGATTTGATATTCATTGAGCAGTTGGCAGATTCATTAGGTATCACCACGGAAGCTGTTATGCTGGTTTTGATCGGTCAACCATTTATTCCTGTCAAAGGAAAACTATCAGCAGCCACGAACACTCCAGGCACTAGTATTGCATCAATTCTATGTAGAAAACTTCTGAAAGGGGCTCGGTTCCCGTTTGGTTTAAGACTACACGCTCCTATGGGGAAGTTTTCCAAATTGAAGATGGTTCCAACAAACCAAATAGCAACTTACATAGGCCGTTGGGTTCCTTTTGTCGGGCATGCTCAGTTAATCGTGCTTTTGTTCGCGGTGACAAAACATACCCGCGATAAATACAACCTCATCGCACGACCCAAAGATCGCATACAGTGGACATCTTTCTGATGAGAAATTATGAAGCTGAAGTTATTGAGTACATCATGAAGAATTACCCAATCAGGGAACGTTGGTTTAGGCCTGGTCTTAAGCAGGTCACGAAAGAATGGACCCTGGAGGATGATTTTCAGTTTATTCCGGAAGATGCATATGATTTTTTAGCTGATTTATTTGAGCATTTTGATATTGAATATTCGAACTTTGATGGAAGGAATTATATTGAACAAGAATACCCTTTCTGGAAAAAAGATCCTCCTGAAATTGAATTAAAGCCTTTGACAGTAGAGATGATTATAGAGTCAGCAAAGGCGGGGAAATGGCTTTATGACTGAATAACATCCCTGCCAATAAAAAAGGGTGCCGGAGGCACCCTTTTCGTATCAGCAGATCTTTACCAGACGTAAGTCAGCAGGTTCTGCGAATTTGGCACCATAAAGTCAACGGACATCATCACGGAAAGCGCGGTAATGGCGATGATGGAGAAACCGAACAGCTTGCGCGCCCAGACCCTGTCATCTTCCACTTTATAACCGCGCAGCGCCATGCCCAACCACCAGACACTCACCGCCGCAGCAACAATCAGGTATTTATAACCAGCATAGCCGCCCAGGGTTAGCATCAGCGTGGCGATAGCAAACGCCACGATGTACAGCGTGATATGGTTCTTCGCGACCGAAATACCTTTCACCACCGGCAGTACCGGGATGTTGGCTGCCTGATAATCCTTAAAGCGGAAAATCGCAATCGCGTAAGAGTGCGGCATCTGCCACAGACTGAAAATAGCCAGCAGAATCAGCGCACCGCTATCGAACTCACCGGTTACGGCGCAGTAGCCAATCACCGGCGGCGCAGCACCGGAGAGTGAGCCAATCAGCGTGCCATAAACGGAATGGCGCTTCATGTACAGGCTATAGACGCCCACATAGACCACGAAGCCCATTACCCCCAGCCAGCAGGCCAGAGGGTTCGCGCCAAACCACAGCAGCATAAAGCCAGCAATACCCAGCAGGGTGGCGTATACCAGCGAGACCGCAGGGGAAATCAGACCTTTAACCAGCACACGGTTTTTGGTCCTCTCCATCTTCCTGTCGATATCCCTGTCGATGTAGTTGTTAAATACACAACCCGACGCCACAACCAGTGACACCCCAACCAACGTGTAGATAAACAGGGGATAATCAATGCTGCCTTTCGAGGCCAGCAGGAATCCCCCAATCACCGAGATCAGGTTGCCAAAGATGATGCCTGGTTTTGTTACTTGCAGGTATTGCTTAAACATCATAATCGCCGCTCTTAGTGCATCATCATGTTGTAGTTAAGGTTCCACATAATCCAGATGGAGCCCACAACCAGGATGGCGATGATTAGCACAGTAAAGACAAAGGCTGTCATGTTCCAACCTTCATCAGATTTGCTATTCATGTGCAGGAAGCACACCAGGTGCACCAGAATCTGTACCACTGCCATTGCCAGAATAGTTCCCAGAATGACGGCAGGAGAGGCAGAACCTGTCATGACCATCCAGAACGGAATAACCGTCAGGATTATCGACAGGATAAAACCTGTCATGTAGGTTTTTACGCTGCCATGGGATGCGCCGCCGCTCTCGTTAGAATGACTCATTACATCGCCCCCATCAGATAAACAACAGTGAACACACAGATCCACACCACATCCAGGAAGTGCCAGAACAGGCTCAGGCACATGATGCGGGTACGGTTAGTACTGGTCAGGCCGCGACGAGCAACTTGCACCATCAGCACCGCCATCCAGATAAGACCGGAGGTGACGTGCAGACCGTGCGTGCCGACCAGCGCGAAGAACGCAGACAGGAAGCCGCTGCGATCCGGGCCCATACCGTTAACAATCAGGTGATGGAATTCATAGAGTTCCATCCCGATGAATCCGGCACCGAACAAGAAGGTCAACGCCAGCCAGGAGATAACCTGGCTCTTGTTGTTCTTGTACATGGCGATCGCCGCCATGCCGTAAGTAATAGAGCTGAATAACAGCAGGAATGTTTCAACCAGAACGAACGGCAGTTCAAAAATGTCCTTACCTGTTGGGCCACCTGCTGTGCCGTTCACCAGAACGGCATAGGTTGCAAACAGAATAGAGAACAGAATGCAGTCGCTCATCAGGTAGACCCAGAATCCGAAGATCTTGGTCTGGCCTGCATCGTGGTGCCCGTGTTCGTGCGCGTGGGCAGTCGCGTGCGTTAAAGTATCAGTTGCCATTTTTCAGCCCTGCCTTAGTAATCTCATCGAAATGCTGGTTTTCCAGTTTTTCGACTTCCGGGACCGGCACGTAGTAATCCACGTCTTCATCAAAGCTTTTCACAATCCAGCTGATGATCATGCCTGCGAAGCTTGCAATCGCCAGCCACCAGATATGCCAGATCATGGCGAAACCAAACAGTGTTGCGAAGGCGGTAATGACGATACCGGCACCGCTGTTTTTCGGCATATGAATTTCTTCATAGTGCGCAGGCTGCTTGTACGCTTCACCTTTTTCTTTCATTTCCCAGAAGGCATCACGCTCGTGAACGTGCGGCACAACGGCAAAGTTGTAGAACGGAGGCGGGGAAGAGGTTGCCCACTCCAGCGTACGACCACCCCATGGGTCACCGGTCAGGTCGCGGTTCTGCTCGCGGTCGCGAATAGAAACGAAGATCTGAATCAGCTGGCACAGGATACCCAATGCAATCAGCGCGGCACCGCAGGCGGCAACGACCAGCATCGGATGGAACTGCGGGTCAATCTGCTGGCTGAGGCGACGGGTCATCCCCATAAAGCCCAGCACATACAGCGGCATAAACGCCACGAAGAAGCCGATGATCCAGAACCAGAATGCGCGTTTACCCCAGGTTTCGTTCAGCGTGAAGCCAAACGCTTTTGGCCACCAGTAGGTCATACCTGCGAAGCATCCAAATACGACGCCGCCGATGATAACGTTATGGAAGTGCGCAATCAGGAACAGACTGTTGTGCAGCACGAAGTCCGCACCCGGAACCGCCAGCAGTACGCCGGTCATGCCACCGACTGAGAAGGTAACGATAAAGCCAATCGTCCACAGCATCGCTGAGTGGAATACGATACGACCCTGGTACATGGTGAACAGCCAGTTGAAGATCTTCACCCCGGTCGGGATGGCGATAATCATGGTGGTAATACCGAAGAAGGCGTTTACGTTAGCGCCTGCACCCATGGTGAAGAAGTGGTGCAGCCAAACAACGAACGACAGCACGGTGATACACACGGTTGCCCACACCAGTGAGGTGTAACCAAACAGACGTTTACGTGAGAAGGTTGCAGCGATTTCGGAGAATACACCGAAGACCGGCAGAACCAGAATGTACACTTCCGGATGGCCCCAGGCCCAAATCAGGTTGATGTACATCATCATGTTGCCGCCCATATCGTTGGTAAAGAAATGGGTGCCCAGATAGCGATCCAGGGTCAGCAACGCGACGGTAACCGTCAGGATTGGGAAAGACGCGATAATCAGGATGTTCGCACACAGCGATGCCCAGCTAAATACCGGCATCTTGAACATGGTCATTCCTGGCGCACGCATCTTAATGATGGTCACAAAGAAGTTGATCCCGGTTAGGGTTGTACCAATACCGGACAACTGGACTGCCCATATCCAATAATCGACCCCGACGCTTGGACTGTACTCTATTCCCGAGAGTGGCGGGTACGCCAGCCAACCGGTCTGTGCGAATTCACCCACGCCCAGAGACAGGTTAACCAGGATTACGCCGACAACGGTGAACCAGAAGCTCAGGTTGTTCAGGAACGGGAATGCAACGTCACGTGCGCCGATCTGCAGCGGAACCACCAGGTTCATCAGACCGATAACAAATGGCATTGCCACGAAGAAGATCATAATCACGCCGTGAGCCGTGAAGATCTGGTCGTAGTGGTGAGGTGGCAGGAAGCCCGCTTCACCTGCAGAAGCCAGCGCTTGCTGACTACGCATCATGATGGCGTCGGCAAAGCCACGAATCAACATGACGATTGCGACAATGACATACATGATGCCAAGGCGTTTGTGGTCAACCGAAGTTAGCCACTCTTTCCACAGGTAGGTCCACTTACCGAAGTAAGTGATTAGGCCCAGTAAGGCCGCACCACCGATGATAATGGCAGCGATCGTAACCATGACAATTGGTTCATGGAACGGCACTGCATCCAGCGTCAATTTTCCGAACATCGTATTCTTCCTCGGCCCCTTAGTGAGCGGATTCCGCGTGGCTCATGTCCATGCCTTCCATTCCTTCGTGTGCGCTGTGCTCACCTTCGGGTTGGGTCATGTCCATGCTCTTACCGTGAGCCATAAATTTGTTAATAACGTCTTTAAACAAATCAGGTTTCACGTTGGAGAAGTATTCCACCTGGTTGTATTCGCTTGGCACAGCCACTTTTTCGAACGCAGCCATGTCGCTCATGGTGTTCGTGGACTGTTTAGCTTTAGCAACCCATTGGTCGAATTCGGCGCGGTCCTTTGTTGCGATAGCCTTGAACTTCATACCGGAGAAGCCTGGTCCGCTATAGCTTGCGGAGATACCATCATAAGTACCGACTTCGTTGGCGATCAGATGCAGTCGAGTCTGCATACCGGCCATGGCATAAATCTGGCTACCCAGACGCGGGATAAAGAAGGAGTTCATCACGGAGTTGGACGTCACTTTGAACTCAACCGGAGTATTCGCCGGGAAGGCGATTTCATTCACGGTAGCGATACCTTGTTCCGGATAGATGAAGAACCATTTCCAGTCCATGGAAACCACTTCAATGGTAATGGGCTTCTCGTCATGCGCCAGCGGTTTGCTTGGCTCAAGAGCGTGAGTGGTTTTCCAGGTCAGTACGGCAAGGAAAATGATGATTAAGATCGGCACCGTCCAGACCACAGCTTCCACTTTATTGGAGTGTGACCAGTTCGGGCTGTACTTCGCATCTTTATTGCTTGCACGATACTTCCAGGCGAAACCAACAGCCATCAAGATGGCAGGAATAACGACAATCAACATCAGGCCAAATGCCGTCAGTATCAGTGAACGTTGTTCCAGTCCAATCTGTCCTTTAGGGTCAAGCAGCGCAGAATTACAGCCACTGAGTAATGCAGTGCCTGCAATTAATGACAACCATCCCAAACTTTTATTGTATTTCCTGAGTCTCATTTAACGACCTCAATTCCACGGGACCGGGTGGCGTTTAAAGTGTGAGGGCATTTTACGGGAAGGTTACATTACTGTAAACATCCTTGGATCTGTGTTACTGGGTTCTGCCGGGCATGTCACATATGTTGCAATATATGTCGTTTTGACTTTAAGAACCTGTTGCAACATCACGTTATAACGAAAGCGGGCAAGCGGGAGACGTGCTGAGGGCAATTGGTATAACCAATACGAAAATAAAACAATTGTTTAACAATTGATTATCAATAAAAAGACAATTGAAGAACAAAAAATAAATCTGTAGTGGCTGAATCGAGTAAGGGAAATAGTATATATAAAAGGCGTCAATAATTTCCAAATTCTTTGGCGCACAAAATAACAAATAATATTTTTAGTAATTGTTGTTTATTTAGCCGTTATAATTACGCAGGGTGATTACAACGGCGATATTAATGTGGATTTTTACGCCAGGCGGGTTTTGCGCAGTGCCAGATAATCCAGCAATCCACCAAAAACGACCCCGCAGACCGCGACCACCACCGAGATTTCCAGCAGTTCCGGCAGGAAGGAGAAGTTGGTGTAATCCAGCGCGTTCATGGTTAACAGCAGCAGCCAAACCACCAGCAGACAGCAGCCCGCAACCAACGTCATTAATGCCAGGCTGTACGCGCTACGAAATTCCGTGCGCGGAATGAAGCTCTCATTTTGCCAGCTATGTTCCAGAGTCTGGCGACAAACCAGCAGCAGTATGAGGCCGGGGATAGCGGCAAACACAGAGAACAAATAAAACGTTGGCCACCCGTGCGCTTCAACAAACCAACCTGCTACCGGGCCAACGTAAACGCGACCAACGGCTGAAAGCGCGGAGAGCAGAGCGAACTGGGTCGCTGAAAAGGACTTATTGCACAGCGTCATTAATAAGGCGACAAACGCTGCCGTACCCATACCACCACACAGGTTTTCAAAGAAGACGGCGGCGGCCATACTGAACATGTGTTTGTCAGTGATGGACAATAACCAGTAGCCCGCATTCGACGCCCCCTGCAGGATGCCGAAAATCAGCAATGCGCGAAACAGCGAAAGGCGTTGCATCAGGATCCCGCCGTACAGCGCGCCAACGATGGTTGCCAGCAGTCCAAGCGTTTTATTCACCACGCCAACTTCACCCGCATCAAATCCGACGCCGCGGATTAAAAAGGTTGTAGTCAGGCTCATGGCAAAGGCATCCCCGAGCTTATACAGAACGATAAGCAGCAGAATTAGCCAGGCGTTGTTACGACCAAAGAAATCGCGCAGCGGGGCCACAACCGCTTGCTCCAGCGTTTTGGGCACCGGAATGGCATCAGTCGGTTCGGGCGCTAGCAGGGTAGCGATGATGCAAGGTATCAGCAGCGCCGCCATCAGCCAGTACATTCCTTGCCAGCCCAGCCAGCGGTCGGCCATCCACAGAGCCAGCCCACCGGAAACCAGCATCCCTAAACGATAGCCCAGCACGCTGATAGCCGCGCCGGTGCCGCGTTCTTCGGCGGGTAGCACGTCGGTTTTCCATGCGTCAAAGACGATATCCTGCGATGCCGAGCAAAACGCGATCACCACCGCAAGCGCGGCCATCCAGCGTAGCTGCGTGCCAGGCTCCAGAAAGCCCATCGCGGCGATAGAAATCAGTAACAGCACCTGAGTTGCCAACAGCCAGCCACGGCGTCGACCTAAAAACGGCGGCGTGTAGCGGTCCATTAGCGGAGACCAGAGGAACTTAAACACGTAGGCCTGGCCGACCAGAGAAAAGAAACCGATAGTTTTAAGATCGATATTCTCGACTGTCATCCATGCCTGAAGCGTACCCGAGGTCAGTGCGAGTGGTAAACCGGAGGCGAATCCCAGTATGAGCAGGATAGCTGAACGTGGTTGCTGAAAAATACGTAAGTAATGACTGGACATGGGCTTCTATAGGCCCGACGAACGCCGGGCCATATGGGCAGAAATTAACGAGCGTTCTGCTTGATGAAATCGTGAACGCTGGTGTCCTGAGACATATCAGCGATGGTATCGGTCAGCACGCTGTTAACGGCGTCAGCGATATTTTTGTTAGAGGCCTGCAGTGCGCCTTCAACAGAATAGCTTGCGCGGTAGTTTTTGGTCATCTTGTTGCCGTTAGCAGCAGTCGCAATGATGGCGATGTCTGCCTTGGTGGCGATGTTATAGCGCACGCTACCCTGGGACACGTCTGCATACAGCTGGCTAACAATGATTTGCAGGTTAACAGCACCGTTTGGCCCAATCATATAACCGCGTGCGGTCATCTGTTTTTCCAGTACTTCTTGCAGCAGGAAGCGCAGATCGCGGGACGCGGTCAGGGTAACAAGCTGGTTGTCACGGGTAACTTTTGCCAGCGCCTGATCCTGACGCTGGTCGGCACCGTTGATGCTAACGGTCACACCCATCAGGCTCGGGTCCTGCTGTGGCAGGGTAATTTTCGGGGAAACTTCAATAGTGGTCGGCGGCGTTGCGCATCCAGCTAACATAAACAGCGCGACAAACGGGACGAGGATTTTTTTAAACATGCCAGGGCTCTCAGCGAATCTAAATTGTATGGTTGGAGAAAATTCCCGCCATCATAACATCGCCAACGATGAGGGGAAGTGGGTAACGCATGTAAATTCATTGTGTTGTCAGTTTTATGTCTTTGTGGAGACCATAAACGGACTTTTTGCAATAAATCGAAGTGAGGATTTAGTGAACTTCATCCATTTGGCTGAGAAAATCAGACAAACGCTAATTTTTTGTTGCTAAGGTGTAATGAAAGCGGTAAAAGCGGCTAGTATTTAAAGGGATGGGTGACATCTCAGCGTTGTCGGAGGAAAAACTTCATGATGATTCGTGAGCAAATAGAAGAAAAATTAAGGGCAGCGTTCCAACCCGTGTTCCTCGAAGTTGTGGATGAAAGCTATCGTCACAATGTCCCGGCAGGTTCTGAAAGCCACTTTAAGGTTGTGCTGGTTAGCGATCGCTTTACAGGTGAGCGTTTTCTGAATCGTCATCGGATGATTTACAGCACCTTAACGGTGGAGCTTTCCACAACCGTTCATGCACTTGCCCTGCATACCTACACCATTAAGGAGTGGGAAGCGTTGCAGGATACGATTTTTGCATCGCCTCCGTGTCGTGGGGCGGGAAGCATCGCGTAAAAACGGATTTGCAACAACCGACGCTTTTCCAGTATGTTGCTACAGATTATGTGAAAACGGCCTGCGGGCCGTTTTGTTTTGTCTGAATTCTGGGGCAGTCGTACAGTATTCAGACAAAAATTAGCCGGGAATTGTGAAAAAAGCCGCAGCAACGCGCGATAACCGTTCTCGACTCATAAAAGTGATGCCGCTATAATGCGCGTCTTATTTTTCGGAATGTCTTCGGGATGATTCTGACGACAGGGAATGTGATTGCTTATGAGAACATCCCAGTTCCGCGAAGCCAACAACCTGTGCTTGCGGAGAAGAGTTGACCGAGCACTGTGATTTTTTGAGGTAACAAGATGCAAGTTTCAGTTGAAACCACTCAAGGCCTTGGCCGCCGTGTAACGATTACTATCGCTGCTGACAGCATCGAGACCGCTGTGAAAAGCGAGCTGGTCAACGTAGCGAAGAAAGTGCGTATTGACGGTTTCCGCAAAGGAAAAGTACCGATGAATGTTGTTGCTCAGCGTTATGGCGCGTCTGTTCGCCAGGACGTTCTGGGCGACCTGATGAGCCGCAACTTCGTTGACGCGATCATCAAAGAAAAAATCAATCCGGCTGGCGCACCGAACTACGTTCCGGGCGAATACAAACTGGGTGAAGATTTTACTTACGCGGTAGAGTTCGAAGTTTACCCGGAAGTTGAGCTGACTGGCCTGGAAGCAATCGAAGTTGAAAAACCGGTTGTTGAAGTCACCGACGCTGACGTTGACGTGATGCTGGACACCCTGCGTAAGCAGCAGGCTACCTGGAAAGACAAAGACGGCGCTGCTGATGCAGAAGACCGTGTAACCATCGACTTCACCGGCTCTGTAGACGGCGAAGAGTTCGAAGGCGGCAAAGCGTCTGACTTCGTACTGGCGATGGGCCAGGGTCGTATGATCCCAGGCTTTGAAGAAGGCGTTAAAGGCCACAAAGCTGGCGAAGAGTTCACTATCGATGTGACCTTCCCGGAAGAGTACCACGCTGAAAACCTGAAAGGTAAAGCCGCTAAGTTCGTTATCAACCTGAAGAAAGTTGAAGAGCGCGAACTGCCGGAACTGACTGAAGAATTCATCAAACGTTTCGGCGTTGAAGATGGTTCCGTAGCGGGTCTGCGCGCTGAAGTACGTAAAAACATGGAACGTGAGCTGAAAGGTGCTGTGCGCAACCGCGTTAAGTCTCAGGCGATCGAAGGTCTGGTAAAAGCTAACGACATCGACGTTCCGGCTGCTCTGATCGACAGCGAAATCGACGTTCTGCGTCGTCAGGCTGCACAGCGTTTTGGCGGCAACGAAAAACAAGCTCTGGAACTGCCGCGTGAACTGTTCGAAGAACAGGCTAAGCGTCGCGTAGTTGTAGGTCTGCTGCTGGGCGAAGTGATTCGTACCAACGAGCTGAAAGCTGACGAAGATCGCGTTAAAGGCCTGATCGAAGAGATGGCTTCTGCTTACGAAGATCCGAAAGAAGTTGTTGAGTTCTACAGCAAAAATAAAGAGCTGATGGACAACATGCGTAACGTCGCTCTGGAAGAGCAGGCTGTTGAAGCCGTTCTGGCGAAAGCGAAAGTGACTGAAAAAGCCACTTCCTTCAACGAGCTGATGAACCAGCAGGCGTAATTCGTCGCTTATTTAGCACGAATTTCGTACGCAAGCCCGTCACCTTTTGGTGGCGGGTTTTTTTTTGTCACGGATTTTGCATGGGAAGAGTGCGAAAACAGCGTTTCAGTGTTAGCGTTACAACAAAAGATTGTTATGCTTGAATTATGGCGATGTCGTACCCATTACAGAGGGACTAGCTGATAATCCGTCCATAAGGTTACAATCAGCACAGCAGGTTTTTTCAAATTTTATCCAGGAGACGGAAATGTCATACAGCGGCGAACGAGATAACTTTGCACCCCATATGGCGCTGGTGCCGATGGTCATTGAACAGACCTCACGTGGAGAGCGCTCTTTTGATATCTATTCTCGTCTACTTAAGGAACGCGTCATTTTTCTGACCGGCCAGGTCGAAGACCATATGGCTAACCTGATCGTGGCGCAGATGCTGTTCCTGGAAGCAGAAAACCCAGAAAAAGATATCTACCTGTACATCAACTCCCCTGGTGGAGTGATCACTGCCGGGATGTCTATCTATGACACCATGCAGTTTATTAAGCCGGACGTCAGCACCATTTGTATGGGCCAGGCGGCCTCAATGGGCGCGTTCCTGCTGACTGCCGGGGCGAAAGGTAAACGTTTTTGCCTGCCTAACTCTCGCGTCATGATCCACCAGCCACTGGGCGGTTACCAGGGCCAGGCAACGGATATTGAAATTCATGCCCGTGAAATCCTGAAGGTAAAAGGGCGCATGAACGAACTTATGGCGCATCATACGGGTCAATCTCTTGAGCAGATTGAACGTGATACCGAGCGCGATCGCTTCCTCTCCGCTTCTGAAGCGGTAGAGTACGGTCTGGTCGACTCGATTTTGACCCATCGTAATTAATGCCCAGTGCGCAGGTGTACCGCTATAATTACCTGGAGCGGCACAACGCTGACTAGCGTCTTGCGCCTGAGAATGGCATTTGCGTCGTCGTGTGCGGCACAAAGAACAAAGAAGAGGTTTTGACCCATGACAGATAAACGCAAAGATGGCTCGGGCAAATTGTTGTACTGCTCTTTTTGCGGCAAAAGCCAGCATGAAGTGCGTAAGCTGATTGCCGGACCATCCGTGTATATCTGCGACGAATGTGTTGATTTATGTAACGACATCATTCGCGAAGAGATTAAGGAAGTAGCACCGCACCGTGAACGCAGTGCGCTGCCGACGCCACATGAAATTCGCAACCACCTGGACGATTACGTTATCGGTCAGGAGCAGGCGAAGAAAGTGCTGGCGGTCGCGGTATACAACCATTACAAACGTCTGCGCAACGGCGACACCAGCAATGGCGTCGAGTTGGGCAAAAGTAACATCCTGCTGATTGGCCCGACGGGTTCCGGTAAAACGCTGCTGGCTGAAACGCTGGCACGTCTGCTGGACGTTCCGTTCACTATGGCCGATGCCACCACGCTGACCGAAGCTGGTTATGTGGGTGAAGATGTTGAAAATATTATTCAGAAACTACTGCAGAAGTGCGATTACGACGTGCAGAAAGCACAGCGTGGGATCGTCTATATCGATGAAATCGACAAGATTTCTCGTAAGTCTGACAACCCGTCCATTACCCGTGACGTTTCCGGCGAAGGCGTACAGCAGGCGCTGTTGAAACTGATCGAAGGTACGGTTGCTGCCGTTCCACCGCAGGGAGGGCGTAAACATCCTCAGCAGGAATTCCTGCAGGTTGATACCTCCAAGATCCTGTTTATCTGCGGCGGTGCCTTTGCCGGTCTGGATAAAGTCATTGCTAACCGTGTTGAAACGGGCTCCGGCATTGGTTTTGGCGCAACGGTAAAAGCGCAGTCTGATAAAGCCAGCGAAGGTGAACTGCTGTCGCAGGTGGAGCCGGAAGATCTGATCAAATTTGGTCTGATCCCTGAGTTCATCGGGCGTCTGCCGGTTGTAGCGACGCTGAGCGAACTGAGTGAAGAAGCGCTGATCCAGATCCTGAAAGAGCCGAAAAACGCCCTGACCAAGCAGTACCAGGCGCTGTTCAATCTTGAAGGTGTTGATCTGGAATTCCGTGAGGAAGCGCTGGATGCGATCGCCAAAAAAGCGATGGCACGTAAAACCGGTGCTCGTGGTCTGCGTTCTATCGTCGAAGCCGCACTGCTTGACACCATGTACGATCTGCCTTCTATGGAAGACGTCGAAAAAGTGGTGATCGATGAGTCGGTGATTGGCGGCCAGAGCAAGCCATTGCTGATTTACGGTAAGCCGGAAGCGCAGCAGGCATCTGGCGAATAATTCATCAATTCATACAGACATTTAATTAATAAGGGGGGATTTTATCTCCCCTTTTATTTTTCCGTAAACATGGCGTTGAATGTGTGGGAAACATCCCCATATACTGACATACATGTTAAAGGTGGTGTGGAGCACAGTCGTACCACCTGATTACCTGGCGGAAACTAAACTAAGAGAGAGCTCTATGAATCCTGAGCGTTCTGAACGCATTGAAATCCCCGTATTGCCGTTGCGCGATGTGGTGGTTTATCCGCACATGGTCATACCCTTATTTGTAGGGCGGGAAAAATCTATCCGTTGTCTGGAAGCGGCTATGGACCATGATAAAAAAATCATGCTGGTTGCCCAGAAAGAAGCGTCAACGGATGAGCCGGGTGTAAACGATCTTTTCACCGTCGGGACCGTGGCCTCTATTTTGCAGATGCTGAAACTGCCTGACGGCACCGTAAAAGTGCTGGTCGAGGGGTTACAGCGCGCGCGTATTTCAGCGCTGTCTGACAACGGTGAGCACTTCTCTGCGAAAGCGGAGTACCTTGACTCGCCTGCTATTGATGAGCGCGAACAGGAAGTGCTGGTGCGTACCGCTATCAGCCAGTTCGAAGGCTATATCAAGCTGAACAAGAAAATCCCGCCCGAAGTGCTGACGTCGCTGAACAGCATTGACGATCCTGCACGTCTGGCGGACACCATCGCTGCGCACATGCCGCTGAAGCTTGCTGACAAGCAGTCCGTACTGGAGATGTCCGACGTTAACGAACGTCTGGAATATCTGATGGCGATGATGGAATCTGAAATCGATCTGCTGCAGGTTGAGAAACGCATTCGCAACCGCGTGAAAAAGCAGATGGAAAAATCCCAGCGTGAGTACTATCTGAACGAGCAGATGAAAGCCATTCAGAAAGAGCTCGGCGAGATGGACGATGCGCCGGACGAAAACGAAGCGTTGAAGCGTAAAATCGACGCGGCGAAAATGCCGAAAGAGGCAAAAGAGAAAGCGGAAGCAGAACTGCAGAAGCTGAAAATGATGTCTCCGATGTCAGCGGAAGCGACCGTAGTCCGTGGCTACATCGACTGGATGGTTCAGGTGCCGTGGAATGCGCGTAGCAAGGTCAAAAAAGATCTGCGTCAGGCTCAGGAAATCCTCGATACTGACCATTACGGTCTGGAACGCGTCAAAGACCGTATTCTTGAGTATCTCGCGGTTCAAAGCCGTGTGAATAAAATCAAGGGGCCGATCCTGTGTCTGGTTGGGCCGCCGGGGGTAGGTAAAACTTCTCTGGGACAGTCCATCGCTAAAGCAACCGGACGTAAATACATCCGTATGGCGCTGGGCGGCGTGCGTGATGAAGCTGAAATTCGCGGTCACCGCCGGACCTATATTGGTTCGATGCCGGGTAAACTGATCCAGAAAATGGCTAAAGTGGGCGTTAAAAACCCGCTGTTCCTGCTTGATGAGATCGACAAAATGTCTTCCGACATGCGTGGCGATCCGGCTTCCGCACTGCTTGAGGTGCTGGATCCAGAGCAGAACGTGGCGTTCAGCGATCATTACCTGGAAGTGGACTACGATCTCAGCGACGTGATGTTCGTTGCGACCTCTAACTCTATGAATATTCCCGCACCGTTGCTGGATCGTATGGAAGTGATCCGTCTGTCCGGGTATACCGAAGACGAGAAGCTGAACATTGCTAAACGTCATCTGTTGCCGAAACAGATTGAGCGTAACGCGCTGAAAAAAGGCGAGCTGACGGTCGACGATAGCGCCATTGTGGGCATTATTCGTTATTACACCCGTGAAGCTGGCGTGCGTAGTCTGGAGCGTGAAATTTCCAAACTGTGCCGTAAAGCGGTGAAACAGCTGCTGCTCGACAAGTCGCTGAAACATATTGAGATCAATGGCGACAACCTGCACGACTACCTGGGCGTACAGCGCTTTGACTATGGCCGCGCGGACAACGAAAACCGCGTAGGTCAGGTAACCGGTCTGGCATGGACGGAAGTGGGCGGCGATCTGCTGACCATCGAAACCGCTTGCGTACCGGGTAAAGGTAAGCTGACCTACACCGGTTCTCTGGGTGAAGTCATGCAGGAATCCATTCAGGCTGCGCTGACCGTGGTGCGCGCGCGCGCGGAAAAACTGGGCATTAATCCGGACTTTTACGAAAAACGCGACATCCACGTTCACGTACCTGAAGGGGCGACGCCGAAAGACGGTCCAAGTGCGGGTATTGCCATGTGTACCGCGCTGGTTTCTTGTCTGACCGGTAACCCGGTTCGCGCCGCGTGGCGATGACCGGCGAGATCACCCTGCGTGGCCAGGTTCTGCCTATCGGTGGTTTGAAAGAAAAACTGCTGGCAGCACACCGTGGTGGTATTAAAACAGTCTTAATTCCAGACGAAAACAAACGCGACCTGGAAGAGATTCCGGACAACGTAATTGCCGATCTGGACATCCATCCGGTGAAACGCATTGAGGAGGTTCTGACGCTCGCGTTGCAAAATGAGCCCTCCGGAATGCAGGTTGTGACCGCAAAATAGTGACCTCGCGCAAAGAGCACTAATAAAAACAGGGCTGGCAGGCCATTTCGGACTTGCCAGCCTTTTTTTGTATAGCTAATTTAGATGACGGATTGGGCTTGCCATCATTAACGGGTGTTGTAAGGGCATGGCAGGCCTGATATAACTGCTGCGCGTTCGCACTTTGAAGGATTCAGGTGCGATATAAATTATAAAGAGGAAGAGAAGAGTGAATAAATCTCAACTGATCGACAAAATTGCTGCAGGGGCTGATATCTCTAAAGCTGCGGCTGGACGTGCGTTAGATGCAATTATTGCTTCTGTTACTGAATCTCTGAAAGAAGGTGATGACGTAGCGCTGGTAGGTTTTGGTACTTTTGCCGTTAAAGAGCGTGCTGCCCGTACTGGTCGCAACCCGCAAACGGGTAAAGAGATCACCATCGCCGCGGCTAAAGTACCGGGCTTCCGTGCAGGTAAAGCACTGAAAGACGCGGTAAACTAAGTGATTTCCCCTTTGGGGATGTGACGAAGTACAAGGGCGCATCGACTGATGTGCCTTTTTTATTTGTAATTCCGGTACTTTCTACGCGTTGTGGGCTGACAATTGCCCCTGTTTCTTGTCACAATAGGCCTTTGTACGCAGCGTTCAGGAAACGCTATGCTGCGTGAAGCATATATACTCAAAATCCTTGCCGCCGCTGTTGTGACAACGCGCAGGCGGCTTGAGAGATAACGCGTATAGTCATCTACAGCGGAGTGTGGTTACACCATGATGGACAGCTTACGCACGGCTGCTAACAGTCTCGTGCTCAAGATTATTTTCGGTATCATTATCGTGTCGTTCATTTTGACCGGCGTGAGTGGTTACCTGATTGGCGGGGGCAATAACTTCGCCGCCAAAGTGAATGGCCAGGAGATTAGCCGCGGGCAGTTCGAGAATGCGTTCAACAGCGAACGTAACCGCATGCAGCAACAGCTGGGCGATCAATACTCCGAGCTGGCTGCGAACGAAGGCTACATGAAAACGCTGCGTCAGCAGGTGCTGAATCGTCTTATTGACGAAGCGCTGCTGGATCAGTACTCCCGCGAGCTTAATCTCAACATCAGCGACGATCAGGTTAAACAGGCTATTTTCGCCACGCCTGCGTTCCAGGTGGACGGTAAATTTGATAACAATCGCTACAACGCGATTGTTAATCAGATGGGAATGACCGCAGACCAGTACGCTCAGGCATTACGTAATCAGCTTACTACCCAGCAACTGATTAACGGTGTTGCCGGTACGGACTTCATGCTGAAAGGCGAAACGGACGAGCTGGCGGCGCTGGTCGCACAGCAGCGTATCGTTCGCGAGGCGACAATTGACGTTAACGCACTGGCCGCGAAGCAGTCTGTTACCGAGCAAGAAGTTGCCAGCTACTACGAGCAGAATAAAAACAACTTTATGACGCCGGAACAGTTCCGCGTGAGCTACATCAAGCTGGATGCTGCTGCTATGCAGGAGACGGCCAGCGATGCGGATATTCAGGCTTATTATGACCAGCATCAGGATCAGTTCACTCAGCCGCAGCGTAACCGCTACAGCATCATTCAGACCAAAACGGAAGATGAAGCCAAAGCGGTACTGGACGAGCTGAACAAAGGCGGTGATTTCGCTGCGCTGGCAAAAGAAAAATCTGCTGACATCATCTCTGCCCGTAAAGGCGGTGATATGGGATGGCTGGAAGATTCCACCACCCCGGATGAGCTGAAGAATGCCGGTCTGAAAGAGAAAGGCCAGCTGTCAGGTGTGATTAAGTCTTCCGTTGGTTTCCTCGTTGCGCGTCTTGACGACGTGCAGCCTGCGCAGGTTAAACCGCTGAGCGAAGCCCGCGACGACATTGCGGCGAAAGTGAAGCAGGAAAAAGCGCTGGATGCCTACTATGCGCTGCAGCAGAAAGTGAGCGATGCCGCCAGCAACGATAACGAATCCCTGGCGGGCGCGGAGCAGGCGGCGGGTATGAAAGCGGTTGAAACGGGCTGGTTTAGCCGTGACAGCCTGCCGGAAGAGCTGAACTTCAAACCGGTCGCTGACATCATTTTCAATGGTGGTTTGGTTGGTGAGAACGGTACGCCTGGCAGTAACTCCGACATCATCACCGTGGATGGCGATCGCGCGTTTGTACTGCGTATTGCAGAGCACAAAGCTGAAGCCGTTAAACCACTGGCTGAAGTGAAAGATCAGGTAACTGCGCTTGTTAAGCACAATAAAGCAGAGCAGCAGGCGAAGCTTGATGCCGATAAACTGCTGGCGGATCTGAAAGCTGGTAAAGGCGATGAAGCCATGAAAGCGGCGGGTCTGAGCTTTGGCGAGGCGAAAACGCTGAGCCGTACGGGTCAGGATCCGCTGAGTCAGGCGGCCTTTGGCCTGAGCCTGCCGGCGAAAGACAAACCGAGCTACGGCGTGGCGAACGACATGCAGGGTAACGTTGTACTGCTGGCGCTGGACGAGGTGAAAGCCGGTTCTATGCCTGAAGAGCAGAAGAAAGCGATGGTTCAGGGGATTACCCAGAACAATGCGCAGATTGTCTTTGAAGCGCTGATGAGCAACCTGCGTAAAGCCGCAAAAATTAAAGTCGGTGACGCGCTGGAACAGCAGCAATAACCGAGGCTACTCGCAAAAAATTGCAAAAAATTGTATCAACCAAAGGCCGCTTTCGCGGCCTTTTCCATTTCTGATATTTGCCGTTTGTCTGCCGTTCTGCACCTCGCTATCGTGATTCCACTGTTAACAAACAAGGAGAAAACAGTATGAAACATGGAATCAAAGCCCTGCTTATTACCCTTTCATTGACCTGCGCCGGTATGGCTCAAAGCGCACTGGCTGCAGAGCCAGTCGCCAAAAGCCAGGCGACTCAAGTCAAAGCGGATGCTACGGGGGTAGCACAAAGCAAAGCCACGCAACCGGCTAAAGCGAGCGATGATGAAGGCACCAGGGTAAGCATCAACAGCGCTTCTGCGGAGGATTTAGCGCGAGTCATGAATGGCGTAGGTCTGAAGAAAGCGCAGGCGATTGTCAGCTATCGTGAGGAGTACGGGCCGTTTAAAACGGTGGAGGACTTAAAGCAGGTACCGGGCATGGGGAGTTCGCTGGTAGAGCGCAATCTGGCAGTTTTAACACTTTAATAACTTGCAGAGTGCTGAAAGTTTGCCAGACTGTAGAGGTCATACCAGTTATGACCTCTTACCCTGAAGTGTGTTCCTATAAAAACAACGTAAGGCTCCTGCGCTATGCAAACACAAATCAAAGTTCGTGGTTTTCATCTTGATGTCTATCAGCACGTTAACAATGCTCGCTATCTTGAGTTTCTGGAAGAAGCCCGCTGGGATGGCCTGGAAAACAGTGACAGCTTTCAGTGGATGACCGCACACAACATCGCTTTTGTGGTCGTGAATATTAACATTAACTACCGCCGCCCTGCGGTGCTGAGCGACCTGCTGACCATTACCAGTCAGGTGCAACAGTTAAATGGCAAAAGCGGTGTGTTGAACCAGACTATCACCTTGGAGCCGGAAGGACAGGTGGTGGCAGACGCGTTGATTACCTTCGTCTGTATTGATTTGAAAACGCAAAAGGCGCTACCGCTGGAAGGGGAGTTGCGCGAAAAACTGGAGCAGATGGTGAAGTGATGGAAGGAAGCCTGACGGCGCTTCGCTTATCAGGCTTACGGGCGATATTGACCACGGTGAATGTCGAAAGCCGGATAAGGTGCGTGCACCGCCATCCGGCAAAACGATCACTTTAGTCCTGTTTTCTGCTTCATTGCCGCCATCACTGCCGGTTTATCTGCCTGATAATGGTTCAGGCCGTTGGCGCGCAGATTACAGGCCGCGCAGTGACCGCAACCGTCACCTTTGATGCCGTTATAGCAGGTCAGCGTTTCTTCGCGTACCAGGTCCAGCTTGCCCCAGTAATCGGCCAGTGCCCAGGTTTCGGCTTTATCGATCCACATCAGCGGGGTTTCAAAGCGGATATCTTTCGCCATTCCCAGGCTTACGGCATGGTTTAGGGCTTTGACGAACTCATCGCGGCAGTCCGGATATCCAGAGAAATCCGTTTCACAAACGCCGGTAATGACCGCCTCCGCCTGCACCTGATACGCGTAAATCGCCGCCAACGTTAAAAACAGAATATTGCGTCCTGGCACAAAGGTATTAGGAATGCCGTTCGCATCCGGTTCGTAATCGGGTACCGGAATGTTATCGCGGGTCAGGCTGCTGACGGCCAGTTCGCTGAGCAGCGTTACATCAAGTACCTTGTGCGCACGCGCGCCAAGTTTTAAGGCCAGGTCACGTGCGACATCAATCTCAGCGCGATGGCGCTGACCATAATCAAAGGTCACGCAGTGCACTTCATCATACTGATGCAGCGCTTGCGCCAGACAGGTTGTGGAGTCCTGACCCCCACTGAATACAACAACGGCACGTTTCATGGTTTTTCCTGACAAATAACGAAACCCTTATGGTAGCGCCTGGGCGTGTCGCCGACCAGCTTCTTCACGCCGACGGGGGCGGTAGCCAGGCTTCGGTAAATTCAAACCAGCCGCGAGGGTTCAGGCGTACGCCGTTCACGCCCGGCGGAGCGCTAATACGATAGTGATAATTGAACAGCGGTGTCAGGGTCGCGTCATGCATCAGCGAGGCGAAAACGTGTTGTAAAGCCGCATGACGATCGTCCTCATCGGCCTGGATTTGCAGGGCATCCAGGGTGGTTTGCAGATGAGTATATGCCGGCGAGCTCAATACATGTGACCAGAGCTGATCGCAGCGCAGCCACTGTTCGAGGGTATATTCAGGTGCTTCGCCAATCAGCCTGTCTCCCATCATCAGGTCGGCCTGGGCTAAAGGATGGTCGCCATCCCAGTTTTTAGCATTATGAAAAATAAGCGTTAATTCACAGCCGAGTAGCGCCAGCGCCTGGCGAAGCTGTTCAGCCATGGCGTGCAATTCTACCGGCAGGTGATAGGCCAGCGTAAGTTTTTCCGGTAGCGGCACGTCGTCCAGTTCATCCCATTGGGGGATCGTCCATCCCGGCAGCAGCGCATTGCTTGGCGTGATCAGGTTTTCATCCACGTCAAGCGTTTGTAGTAGGGAAGAGCGGTGGATAATATTGACCAGGCGACGGGCCTGCTGCGTATTCAGCCGCGCGCTTTTTCTGAGCGTGAGATAGCAGAAACCGAGGCTGATCCCGCTGCTTACCTGGCTTAGCATGGGAAGCTCTTCGGGTTTACCAATTGCAATTTGAACCGGATGGCGACAGCTGGTGCCCAAATCCTGGGAGAAAAGCTGCGGGGTTATCCAGTATTCAATGGCTTTTAGTAGCGGATGACTCAGGTGGTAGTGATCGTGACTCTCGATGCGCACCAGGTCAGGGGTAAACAGCGTCAACCGGAACGGACCGGTACCAACAAACGGGAGTTCGGGATGTGCCAGGTGACTGCTGTAGCTTGCCAGACGATGCGCCAGCCAGAAGTCGGGGCGATGCAAAATAAAGGTTAGGCACTGGGGATGCGTTACCTCAATGCGCTTTACGCTGATAAACAGCTTGTTTAACGCGGGTAGCTCTAACAGCTTCAGCAACTGTTGATGTAGCTGTGTGCTGCTGACCGCATCGCCGTTATGCCAGTACAGGGTGGAACGAATATAGAAATCCCAGCGCTGGCCGTCGGCGGAGATATTCCAGTGGTGGGCTAAATCTCCGCAGGGGCGTTGCGTAATACTGTCGAACCGGGTCAGGCCCGAGAATATTTGTCCGGCGAGGTGTTGTTCTGCGCGACCAGGGAGAAATCCAGGGTGCAAAGGGTCGAGCTGGCGGTAATAGGGGATGCGCAGGGTTGGCGTGTCGTTTTGCCACTGCCCGCCCATAAACGGCTGGAGCAGCGTTCTTAATTCTCCCGGCGCCAACTGAGCCAGCTCCAGTACGCTAAGTTGCTCCCCCTTTTGCAGCGCTTGTTCCATCATAATGCTGCGTAGCGAATCTGGCGTCACCAAAAAGCGCAGCTGCCCGCGTTTCCCACGCCCCGACTGGGCGTGCCACTCCAGCCAGCCAGCATCCTGCGCTTGCTTCAGCAGGGTACGCACGTGGCGCTCGCTGCAAAAACAGCGTTCTGCCAGCTCCCCGACGGTCACCGACTGCGGTTCTCCCGCCGACGGCTGCCACAGGCGTTGGTACTGATTCAGGCGATTCAACAATCTCATTTACACGTCATCCTTCAAGCTGCCTCTTTGTTGGCGGCGTTAATTCATCCCAGTCACTGCATGCTCCTGGACGTTCACTCACTTGCCGCCTGGATGCAACTTGAATGATTTTGTGTAATAAACCCGGAACAATTCATTTTATCTATTCACTATTACTTCCGTATATCTCAGGTGATACTGAATCACAAGTTAACCGCGTCACAGTGTGGAGAAAGAAATGGCTCGTCTGGCTGCATTTGATATGGATGGCACCCTTTTGATGCCGAATCACCATTTAGGTGACGAAACGCTTTCAACGCTGGCGCGCCTGCGTGAACGCGAGATCACCCTGACATTTGCCACCGGCCGCCATGTGCTGGAGATGCGCCATATTTTGGGTTCTATCTCACTGGACGCCTTTTTGATCACGGGTAACGGCACGCGCATTCACTCTGTTGAGGGCGATGTATTGCACCGTCAGGATCTGGATCCGATTGTGGCGGATATCGTGTTACATCAGAAGTGGGATACTACAGCCAGCATGCATGTCTTTAATGACAACGGTTGGTTCACCGGACAAGAGATCCCATCGCTGCTACAGGCACATGTGTATAGCGGATTTCGCTACCAGATCGTCGATGTGAAACGTATCCCGGCTCATCAGGTAACGAAAGTCTGTTTCTGTGGGGATCATGACTCCCTGATCCAATTACGCATTCAACTGAATGAGGCGCTGGGTGAGCAGGCAAATCTCTGTTTTTCCGCGGTTGATTGCCTTGAGGTGCTGCCGGTGGGCTGTAACAAAGGATCGGCGCTGGCGGTACTAAGCGACCACTTAGGTTATTCAATGGCCGAATGTATGGCGTTTGGCGATGCCATGAACGATCGCGAAATGTTAGGTAGCGTTGGGCGCGGCCTGATTATGGGTAACGCGATGCCACAACTGATTGCTGAACTGCCGCATTTGTCGGTGATTGGGCATTGCCGCAATCAGGCGGTGTCACACTTTTTGACGCATTGGCTGGACAATCCGCATCTACCTTATTCCCCCGAATGAGAGATCCCTTCCAGCAAGCCAGACTTCGCGTCTGGCTTTTTTTTATCCCATTAATGGGTGTTCAGAAGCCGGGTGAGTTCCGCTTTCCACGGCGTTAAATCACCGATGTGCGTGTCGATCCACTGCGGGTTGTAGTAGGTTTCAAGATAGCGTTCGCCGCTGTCGCACAGCAGCGTGACCAGTGAACCGCTTTCTCCGGCATCGCGCATACGGGCGGCAAGTTGCAGCGTTCCCCACATGTTGGTGCCGGTTGAAGCGCCGACTTTGCGGCCCAACTGCGTTTCCAGCCAGTGTGCGGTGGCCACGCTTGCGGCATCCGGCACGCGCAGCATTTCATCGACTACGTCAGGAATGAAGGAGGGTTCGACACGTGGGCGGCCGATGCCTTCGATTTTGCTTCCTACCGGGCTGCGTAACGTTGCATCGCGATCCTGCCAGAAGGGCAGAAAGACTGAGTTTTCCGGATCCACCACCATCAGGCGAGTATCGTAGCCCTGACAGCGAATATAGCGGCCAATGGTTGCAGAGGTGCCGCCGGTTCCGGCGCTCATTACAATATGGCGGGGGACAGGGTTGGGCTCGCACTGCATCTGACGGAAGATGCTGTCAGCAATATTGTTATTGCCACGCCAGTCGGTAGCGCGCTCAGCATAAGTGAACTGGTCCATGTAATGACCGTTCAGCTCACGCGCCAGCTGCTCAGAGGCCGCATAGATTTCGCAGGCGCTTTCCACGAAATGACAGCGACCACCGTAAAACTCAATCTGTTCAATTTTACGCTTCGCCGTACAGGAAGGCATGACGGCAATAAACGGCAGTCCTAACAGTCGAGCGAAATAAGCCTCGGAGACCGCCGTTGAACCGGACGATGATTCAATGATGGTGGTGCCTTCTTTAATCCAGCCATTGCACAATCCGTACAGAAACAGTGAACGCGCCAGACGATGCTTCAGGCTCCCGGTGGGATGCGTGCTCTCATCTTTTAAATAGATCTGAATGCCCGGGAACGCCGGTAGCGACAGACGAATGAGATGCGTATCCGCAGAACGCTGATAATCCGCGTTGATTTCATTGATGGCGTTTTTAACCCAGGAACTATTCATCATTAATAGATATCCATTTGTCATTTTGTGCCAAGAATAGCGAAAAGCACGGAAAAAATTGTTGCCATTTAGCCTTTAAAATAGAATGTAAGGAGAAAATTCTTCTCTGTGGAGTGGATATGTTAGACAAAATTGACCGTAAGCTGCTTAGCTTACTGCAACAGGACTGCACCCTTTCTTTGCAGGCGTTAGCAGATGCCGTTAATCTGACTACCACCCCCTGCTGGAAACGCCTCAAACGGCTTGAGGATGACGGTATCCTGCTGGGTAGAGTCGCCCTGTTGGATCCAGAAAAACTGGGTCTGGGGCTGACCGCGTTTGTGCTGATTAAGACTCAGCATCACAGCAGTGAATGGTATTGCCGCTTTGTCACCGAAGTCACCGGTATGCCGGAGGTTCTGGGGTTCTGGCGTATGGCAGGGGAATATGATTACCTGATGCGAGTGCAGGTCGCCGATATGAAAAGCTACGATGAATTTTATAAGCGCCTGGTGAACAGCGTACCGGGCCTGTCTGACGTCACCTCCAGCTTTGCGATGGAACAGATTAAATACACAACTGCGCTCCCTATTGAATAACTCTCCCGGCGCTTATTGCCGGAAATCTTGTCAGGATATAACGCGTGCGATTATTTGCTCAATTAAGCTGGTACTTCCGCCGGGAGTGGCGTCGCTACCTCGGGGCGGTGGCCCTGCTTATCATCATCGCTATCCTTCAGCTTATTCCGCCGAAAGTGGTCGGGATCATTGTGGATGGCGTGACGACTCAACGCTTCACCACCGAGCGACTGCTGATGTGGGTGGGAACAATTGCCCTGATTGCAGTGGTGGTTTATTTGCTGCGCTATGTCTGGCGCGTGCTGCTGTTTGGCGCATCCTACCAACTAGCGGTTGAGCTGCGGGAAGATTATTACCGTCAGTTGAGTCGCCAGCATCCAGAATTTTATCTGCGTCACCGCACGGGCGATCTGATGGCGCGTGCGACCAACGATGTCGATCGCGTCGTATTTGCCGCCGGAGAAGGCGTGCTGACGCTGGTAGATTCGCTGGTAATGGGATGTGCGGTGCTGATCGTGATGTCAACGCAGATAAGCTGGCAGTTGACGTTAATTGCGCTGCTGCCGATGCCGGTGATGGCGTTGATGATCAAACGTTACGGCGATCGACTGCATAACCGCTTTAAGCTGGCGCAGGCGGCGTTTTCCAGTCTCAACGACCGTACTCAGGAAAGCCTGACCAGTATTCGCATGATCAAGGCCTTCGGTCTGGAGGATCGGCAATCGGCATTATTTGCCGCCGATGCCGAAGATACCGGTAAGAAAAACCTGCGCGTGGCGCGCATTGACGCCCGCTTTGATCCCACGATTTATATCGCCATTGGCATGGCTAACCTACTGGCGATTGCTGGGGGAAGCTGGATGGTGGTGCACGGCTCGCTGACGCTCGGCCAGCTCACCAGCTTTATGATGTATCTCGGTTTGATGATTTGGCCGATGCTGGCGCTGGCATGGATGTTTAACATCGTCGAACGTGGCAGCGCGGCGTATAGCCGTATTCGCGCCATGCTGTCTGAAGCGCCGGTGGTGGATGACGGCACTGAACCGGTACCGGAAGGGCGTGGGGAGCTGGCGGTGGCGATTCGTGAATTTTGCTACCCGCAAACGGCACATCCGGCGCTGGAAAATGTGAACTTCCAGCTTAAACCTGGGCAGATGTTGGGCATTTGTGGGCCTACCGGCGCGGGGAAAAGTACGGTGCTGTCGCTGATTCAGCGTCATTTTGATATCACCCACGGCGATGTGCGCTTTCATGATATCCCCTTAACGCGATTACAACTGGATAGCTGGCGCAGCCGGCTGGCAGTTGTCAGCCAGACGCCATTCCTGTTTTCGGATACCGTTGGCAATAACATCGCGTTAGGACGCCCTCAGGCCACGCAGGAAGATATCGAGTATGTGGCACGCCTTGCCAGCGTTCATGAGGATATTTTACGTCTTCCGCAGGGCTACGACACCGAAGTGGGCGAACGTGGGGTGATGCTGTCTGGTGGGCAAAAACAGCGTATTTCTATCGCTCGAGCGCTACTCCTGAACGCTGAAATCCTGATTCTGGATGATGCGCTGTCGGCGGTAGATGGTCGTACCGAGCATCAGATCCTGCATAACCTGCGCCAGTGGGGCGAAGGCAGAACCGTCATTATTAGCGCCCACCGTTTATCAGCCCTGACGGAAGCCAGCGAGATTATCGTGATGCAGCATGGGCATATTGCCCAGCGCGGTGAGCATGATGCGTTAGTGCAGCAGCCTGGCTGGTATCGTGATATGTACCGCTATCAGCAACTGGAAGCGGCGCTGACTGATGCACCAGAGATAAACGAGGAGGCGGCTAATGCGTAGTTTTGGGCAATTATGGCCGACCCTGAAAAGATTGCTGGCGTATGGCTCTCCATGGCGAAAACAGCTGGCTATTGCGGTAGTCATGCTGTGGGTGGCGGCTGCGGCGGAAGTCAGCGGTCCGCTGCTGATTAGCTATTTTATCGATAACATGGTGGCGAAGAATAATCTGCCGCTGGCGATGGTCGCCGGGCTGGTTGCGGCATATATCGGTCTGCAACTGCTGGCGGCTGGCCTGCATTACGCGCAGTCATTGCTGTTTAACCAGGCGGCAGTTGGCGTAGTACAACAGTTGCGCACCGACGTAATGGACGCTGCGCTGCGCCAGCCGCTCAGCGCCTTTGATACTCAACCCGTCGGGCAGCTAATCTCCCGCGTGACCAACGACACCGAAGTTATTCGCGACCTGTACGTGACGGTGGTAGCAACGGTCCTGCGCAGCGCGGCATTAATTGGCGCCATGCTGGTAGCGATGTTCAGCCTTGAGTGGCGTATGGCGCTAGTGGCGATGGCCATTTTCCCGGCCGTGCTGGTGGTGATGGTGATTTATCAACGCTACAGCACCCCGATTGTGCGCCGGGTTCGCGCTTATCTGGCGGATATTAACGATGGCTTTAACGAAGTCATCAACGGCATGAGTGTTATCCAGCAGTTCCGCCAGCAGGCGCGATTTGGCGAGAGAATGGGCGAAGCAAGCCGCTCGCACTATATGGCGCGTATGCAGACCCTGCGACTGGATGGTTTTTTGTTGCGCCCGCTGCTTAGCCTTTTCTCGGCGCTGATCCTCTGCGGATTGCTGATGCTGTTCAGTTTTACCTCTGGCAGCTCGATCGAGGTTGGCGTGCTGTACGCGTTTATCAGCTACCTCGGCCGTTTGAACGAACCGCTGATCGAGTTGACCACTCAGCAATCAATGCTGCAGCAGGCGGTTGTCGCCGGTGAGCGAGTGTTCGAACTGATGGATGGGCCACGTCAGCGCTATGGTGAAGATGAGCGACCGCTAAAGAGCGGGGACATTGAGGTGGATAACGTTTCATTTGCCTATCGCGATGACAATCTGGTGCTGCAAAATATCAGTCTGTCCGTGCCTTCGCGCAGCTTTGTGGCTTTGGTCGGACACACCGGCAGTGGTAAAAGCACGCTCGCCAGCCTGTTGATGGGTTACTACCCGCTGACGCAGGGGGAAATCCGCCTTGATGGACGGCCGCTGTCTTCACTGAGCCACGGTGCGTTACGTCAGGGCATCGCCATGGTGCAGCAGGATCCGGTGGTGATGGCAGATACCTTCCTGGCGAACGTCACGCTGGGCCGCGATATCTCAGAAGAGCGGGTATGGCAGGCGCTGGAGACCGTGCAACTGGCAGAACTGGCGCGAGGTCTGAGCGAGGGGATTCATACCCGGCTGGGCGAGCAGGGCAATAATCTCTCTGTTGGTCAAAAACAGCTGCTGGCGTTGGCGCGGGTGTTGGTTGAAACGCCACAGGTGTTGATCCTCGACGAAGCCACGGCCAGTATTGACTCCGGTACTGAACAGGCCATTCAGCAAGCTCTGGCGGCGGTACGTGAACACACCACGCTGGTGGTGATTGCGCATCGGTTATCGACGATTGTCGATGCGGACACCATTCTGGTGCTGCATCGCGGTCAGGCGGTTGAGCGTGGTACGCACCAGCAATTACTGGCGGCGCAAGGCCGTTACTGGCAGATGTATCAGCTGCAGCTGGCGGGTGAAGAGTTAGCCGCCAGTACGCAAGACGATTCTGTTATCGCCTGATGGCGCGGCGCTTATCCGGTCTGGGGCCAGCACGGTCTCGTAGGCCGGTTAAGGCGTTTACGCTGCCATCCGGCAATCAACAATCTGGTGCAAAAATGTAACGCACTATGCACCGTTATAGTGCGTTTTTTCTTTTCCTCTCCCGGAAGTACCCTGAGAACCTGAATCATCCCGCCTTTTTCATTTCTGGCACATCCCTTGCAATATTCCTCTCGTGTATCTGCAGCCACTACTGAATTCTGACTGGAGGGGATCTATGAAGCTGGTTACCGTGGTAATCAAACCGTTCAAACTGGAAGACGTCCGTGAAGCATTGTCGTCTATTGGTATTCAGGGGCTGACCGTCACCGAAGTGAAGGGGTTTGGCCGACAGAAAGGTCATGCTGAGCTGTACCGTGGGGCTGAATATAGCGTCAATTTTCTGCCCAAGGTGAAGATTGATGTGGCGATTGCCGACGACCAACTGGATGGCGTGATTGATGTCATCAGTAAGGCGGCATACACCGGAAAAATTGGCGACGGCAAAATCTTCGTCGCCGAGCTGCAACGTGTGATTCGTATTCGTACCGGCGAAGCCGACGAAGCCGCACTGTAACGTCTGGCACACAGTGATAGGAAACCAAAAAATGAAGATAGCAACGATGAAAACAGGTATTGCTTCACTGGCGCTGCTGCCGGGACTGGCGATGGCGGCACCGGCGGTTGCGGATAAAGCGGATAACGCTTTTATGATGATCTGTACCGCGCTGGTGTTGTTTATGACCATCCCTGGCATTGCGCTGTTCTACGGCGGTTTGATTCGCGGTAAGAACGTGCTGTCGATGCTGACTCAGGTCACGGTGACATTCGCTCTGGTTTGTATTTTATGGGTGGTTTATGGCTACTCACTGGCCTTTGGCGAAGGAAATAATTTCTTCGGCAACTTCAACTGGGTATTGCTGAAGAATATTGCGCTGACGGCGGTAACGGGGAGCTTCTACCAGTACATTCACGTTGCTTTTCAGGGCTCGTTCGCCTGCATCACCGTTGGGCTAATCGTCGGTGCGCTGGCTGAACGTATTCGCTTCTCCGCGGTGCTGATTTTTGTGGTGGTATGGTTAACGCTGTCGTACATTCCCATTGCCCATATGGTCTGGGGCGGCGGCTTGCTGGCTTCCCACGGCGCGCTGGATTTTGCCGGCGGAACGGTTGTGCACATCAACGCGGCGATTGCCGGTCTGGTAGGCGCGTATCTGATTGGCAAACGTGTCGGTTTTGGCAAAGAAGCTTTTAAACCGCATAACCTGCCGATGGTCTTCACCGGTACCGCTATTCTCTACATTGGTTGGTTTGGCTTTAACGCTGGTTCAGCGGGTACGGCAAATGAAATCGCCGCACTGGCCTTCGTCAATACCGTGGTCGCCACCGCTGCAGCCATCCTCGGATGGATCTTCGGTGAATGGGCGCTGCGTGGTAAACCGTCTCTGCTGGGCGCCTGCTCTGGCGCCATTGCGGGTCTGGTGGGCGTAACACCTGCATGTGGCTATATCGGTGTCGGCGGCGCGCTGATTATCGGTGTCGTTGCGGGTCTGGCAGGCCTGTGGGGCGTGACCATGCTGAAGCGTTTTCTGCGTGTGGACGATCCGTGTGACGTGTTTGGCGTTCACGGCGTGTGCGGCATTGTCGGCTGTATCCTGACCGGAGTTTTCGCTGCCAGCTCTTTGGGAGGCGTGGGCTTTGCCGAGGGCGTGACCATGGGGCATCAGCTGCTGGTGCAACTGGAAAGCGTGGCGATCACCATCGTCTGGTCTGGCGTGGTGGCTTTCATTGGCTATAAGCTGGCGGATATGACGGTTGGTTTGCGCGTACCGGAAGAGCAGGAGCGCGAAGGTCTGGATGTAAACAGTCACGGCGAGAACGCTTACAACGCCTGATTCTCAATTTGCCGGATGGCAACGCTTTTGCGCCACCATCCGGTAATTCTCAATTGCGATTACGCATTACCCCTTCCTGTACGGTAGAAGCGACCAGCACGCCATCCTGGGTATAAAACTCTCCGCGTACAAAGCCCCGGGCACCGGATGCCGAAGTACTCTCGACGTTATACAGCAGCCATTCATTGATATTAAACGGACGGTGGAACCACATGGAATGGTCAATGGTGGCGATCTGAATCCCTTTTTCCAGGAAGCCAATCCCGTACGGTTGCAGCGCAACAGGCAGGAAGTTCAGGTCTGAGGCATAACCCAGCAGATACTGATGGACGCGCAGATCGTCCTGCAGCACGCCGTTAGCTCGGATCCATACCTGGCGCGTCGGAGGTGCGACGTGACCTTTTAGGGGGTTATGAAACTCTACAGGGCGTACTTCCAACGGACGATCGTTGATAAATTTTTCTTTCAACAGCGGCGGCAGCAAATGCGCCACTGAGCGGGCAATTTCCGTTTCTGATTTCAGCTCATCGGGACCCGGCGCATCCGGCATGGTTTTCTGATGTTCAAATCCGTCTTCCGGTGCCTGAAAAGAGGCAGTCATGTAAAAAATGGGTTTACCATTCTGGATCGCGGCAACGCGGCGCGCGCTGAAGCTGTTACCATCACGCAGGACTTCCACATCATAGATGATGGGCTTTTGGCTATCGCCGGGGCGTAAAAAGTAGCTGTGAAAAGAGTGTACCAGACGCTCTTCCGGTACGGTTTCTTTTGCGGCATATAGCGCCTGACCGACAACCTGTCCCCCAAAAACCTGACGTAACCCTAAGTCTTCACTTTGGCCCCGAAAGAGTCCTTCTTCAATTTTTTCCAGATTTAACAATGTCAGCAAATTTTTCAGTGCCAGACTCATACGTGCTCTCCAGGTGATATCGATGTCGCAGCGAGGTAGGCAGAGTATAACGCAATTTTAAAAGTGGTCCGATGGGTGCAATTGTCTGAATTACTGGCCTATTACAGGCAAAAATAGCTGTCTTGTGCCACACTTAGTCACGTTATGTTTTTGTTAACCACTCTTCTGGCGAGGAAAGTTCTCGCTGGTGCATAGATGATAAGGAGAATTTAATGAAACTCGTGCACATGGTAAGTGGTTTAGCGGTTGCAGTCGCTCTGGCGGCCTGTGCCGATAAAAGCGCTGATATTCAGACACCTGCGCCAAGCCCTAATACGTCAATTTCTGACACACAGTCTAAAATTCAGCAGCCAAATGTCTCCGGGACAGTATGGATCCGTCAGAAAGTGGCCTTGCCACCCGATGCGGTGCTAACCGTTACGCTGTCAGATGCTTCACTGGCCGATGCGCCGTCAAAAGTGCTGTCGCAAAAAGCGGTTCGTACTGAAGGTAAACAAGCGCCATTCAGCTTTGTATTACCGTTCAACCCGGCAGATATTCAACCTAACGCCCGTATTCTGTTGAGTGCGGCTATTACGGTAAATGATAAACTGGTCTTTATTACTGATACCGTTCAGACGGTCATCAATCAGGGTGGGACTAAAGCCGACCTGACGCTGGTCCCGGTACAGCAAACAGCAGTACCGGTTCAGGTGAGCGGTGGGGCTACTACCACGGTTCCGTCTACTTCACCAACCCAGGTGAATCCATCATCTGCGGTTCCGGCTCCCACGCAGTACTAAGGTCGTTGTAACCCTCTCCGCCTGGAGAGGGTTAGTACACCCAGCGATAGCGCTGTAAATCGATCTGTCCGTTTCCTGAAACCACTATTCCTTCTGCCAGCAACGCCTGACGTTGTCGTTGCAGGTCGGGACCCGTCAGCGAAATGGCCCCGTGGCGATTGACCACCCGATGCCAGGGCAGGGTACTACCTTCGGGGAGACGCTTAAGCACGCCGCCTACCTGACGCGCAGCGCGCGGCGATCCCGCAAGCCGGGCAACATCGCCATACGTGGTGACGAAACCTTCGGGGATTGAAGCGACGATTTGCCAGACGCGTTGGGGGAAAGTGTCTTGTATATCCATCATTTATTCCTGCGCTAATCCTCCAGCATAATGCCGAATGGCGAAGGAGTGAAGCCGCATTGCACAAGAAAACAGCATCCGATGCTGGATGGGTTGCAATTACAGGGTGCAGCAGTGATAATGCGCCTGCGCGTTGGTTAACAACGCTCTCAATGGGGGCTCTGTTGGTTCTCCCGCAACACTACTCTGTTTACCAGGTCAGGTCCGGAAGGAAGCAGCCAAGGCAGATGACGTGTGTGCCGGGATGTAGCTGGCAGGGCCCCCACCCATTTCAGGGTAAGTACTTGATAGCTATACGCTAACGTACTGAAATCTCGCCTCCATAGCCTTAGTGGTACAAAAACTGTGTATCACCAGCAGGCTACAAGATGTCTCTTATGCTCTCCCGTCATGGGATCTGGTATTACCGGAAAGTAAACGTTTTACCTTGTGGTAAACGCCGTGAGTTTCGTCGTTCGTTAGGTACTCGTTCAAAGACTGAAGCGACAAAGGGATCTTTACGCTTTTCAGATCGCCCTTGGCCGATTACTGAAACTTCCACAACTACAATCGATTTGATCCAATCCCCTCAATCAGACTTGTCGCTTAGCGAGCTAAAACTACATGCGGAGCAGTACGTTGAGTTTAAAAGCCGTGAAGTTTGTGAAAGGGAAGTTTCTTCTATCAAACGCTGTATTGGTAAGTACTTTAGCTTCACTGATCAGGTGTTTAAGCGTAGTAGGGCTGCTGAATTCATTAGCGGACTGGATGTCGCGGTTCCTACAAAGAACAAATATGTTAAGAAAATCAGTGGGTTTTTCCGATGGCTGAAACACCGTACTGACTATAATTTTCAAAATCCCTTTGAGGGATTGCTCCAAAAGGATCGCGAGCCAGTATCCCAAAAGCGAGAGGCATATACCTCTACTCAGATCAGAAGCCTGCCAGCGGATTGCCAAAGTTAAAGGTATTGGTCCTAAAACAGCCACGGCTGTTGTTGCCGCGATTGGCAAAGGAACTGAATTTAAAAATGGTTGTCGCTTTGCCGCATGGCCTGGTCTGGTTCCACGACAGCACTCGAGTGGCGACAAGCAGGTACTGATGAATATGACGAAAAAGGCGACAAGCAATTGCGGACACTTTTTTATTCATGGTGCCCGCGCTGTCGTCAGAGTTGCCACGAATAACAATGATGGCAGCCTGCATCAGTGGGTTAACCAGTTAAAGGAACGGCGCGGGTTTAATAAAACGACCGTGGCGGTCGCTAACAAGAACGCGAGAATAATCTGGTCGATGCTGAGAAACGATACCGAATATCAGGCAGTTGGAAGTTAGTACCCAGCCAGACGAGTTGCAGTGTACTGAAAAATGATAACAGGTTGCACCTGCAGAATCGGAACCTGACTATTATATTGGCCTCAGAGGCCGTCCAGTTGTTGAGGCGATTGTGTGCGGATTACCCATTTGGGCACAGGTTAGTTTTCCTGATGCCGGACAGATGTAAACAACAACCCAAAACCAGATTCTGTACTTGCAAAACGAAGGTAGTCCATAGATGTAGTCGGTGGCTTCAGAAATACCGGTCTCCCGGAAGACATCTTTAACGGTTCGTCCGGCTTCAACCGATTTAATTACGGTAATGATCTGATGCTCAGTAAAACGGGCTTTACGCATAGTGATCTACTTAGTTGGCAGATTGAGTATGCCGGAGGATCTCTAAATGTGAATGGCACGATTATGCGGGATACTTACACCTTTTTTGAAGCCGCTGGAATAGCCATTGTACTGTATGAAGACTATACATAACCTTTCTATTCATGTGACAATAGTTGTTCAAAAAATAGCGTAAGTACAGAGTGTTATAATGAAATGCTGTTATTTTGTACAGGTCTCTACAAGGACTGGAGAACTCGTAAATGGGTGCGATGGGATTTTATCTGCGGGTAGGGGATGCCACGACCTGCGGGGGGAAGATACTGACCGGGGATGAAACGCTAAGCTGGTATGGAGTGGCGGGAGCACGTGAAGGTGATGCAGTATCGTGCGGTAAGCATTCGGGAACGTATAAAATTTTGGGTGGCACATCTGACACCTGGGACGAGGGACGAAGATTGGCGGGAACGCTGGACAGCGTAAGCTCCTGTCCATGCTATGCCCGGTTTATACAGTCTATTCATGACTGCTATATCAAGGACGATACTCCAGAAGAACGGGCAAAGAAGGAGCGGTTACTGCCGGCGGCAGTTCCTGCCATAAAAGGTAACGAGCTGGCTACTAAAGAAAAACGCCTGACAGAAAAACAAAATCAAAAACGGGTTTTTGCCAAATCCTGCCTGCGTGGGGCTGGTAATACTGATGCTGGAACAACAGATGAGCCACAGGCCAACATAGGCGAAATGAGTTTTTATCAGTCCGGCCCATCGCAGCCAGCCCCTGAACCAGAACAGCATGCACAAGCTGCGAAGAAGAAAAAAACTTCACCACAGCCGCCAGAGCCACCGAAGAAAAAATCACTGTTTGATAAAGTAACAGGCTTCTTCTTTGGTGAAGCGGAAGCAATGCCACTTCCCCCGCCTCCGGTTGTAATGGGCGGTTCAGCAGAAGCAGGAATGGCAGCAGCGGCGGGAGGGGCAACAGCAAAAGCGAATCAGGACGCAGCCAAAGCCCTTACGCATACGATGAAACATCTTTCCGGCCCTGAAGTCTGGAGCGGTTCGCTTGCAATGAATTTGCCGTTTGTTGTTATGGGGGCGATTGTCCAGTCAAAACTCAAGGGTGACAAGAGCGATCTGCTTACGCCTGAAAAGTTACTGGAAGTCGCTCACAGCAGGGGAACCGTGCCAACCAGAGTACGCTATAACTGGATAACTGACGATGAAACCGGGCGGTTAAAAGCCGTTGGATATCATACCAGTACTGAAAGCGGGCGTGATCAGGTTCGTGTTCGTATGCTGGAAAAGCAAAGGGATGGTAGCTATGAATTTTGGGGCGACGAGCGAAGCGATAAACAGCTGATTACGTGGACACCAGCCAGTACGCCGGGATCGCAAGATAGCTGGAATACAGGCAATAACAGCCCACAGGCGGGTACTGTAACGATTCCAGGGCTTGAACATCCTGACATTCAGAGCGTGACTATTACCACTACGCCAGTACCGGAAGAGAAGGATTTTCGGGATTACATTCTGGTGTTTCCGGGGAACATACACCCGCCGATCTACATCTATCTCAGCAAACCTCCGGTAGAACTGCTGGAAGTTGCTTTGTACATAGAGCTCATGGGACGCTCGCGGCAGGGAAAATATGAAGCAGATCATATGCCTTCAAGAGCCGCAGTTGAACAATTCTTAATGGATGATTATCCTGGGCTTGATCAAAAACTGATCATAAAAATGGCAGATCGGGTAGCTGCGATTGTTGTGCCGAAAGAAGTTCACCAGAAAATCAGTCAAACTTACGGTGGACGTAATAAACCAGACCAAATTACAGGGGATGCGAAGAATTTGAGGAGTGCCCTGGATCGGAATTTTAATGCAATAAAACCTGCTCTTAAAGAGTATGGGGCCACCGAAGAACAACTTGAATCCGCCAGAGCTAAGATGCACAAGCTAAATACAGAGCAAGGATTGTACTAATGACAGTAAATGTTGAAGCATTGATCCGTAGTTTAGGTAAATCTTATAAAGATTTGGTTGATTCTGGGTTGATAACCTATAAAAGTGACCCCAAAGGTGCATCAGGTTCACCAACGGTTAGCCTTGATATGGCGAAAGAAGGTGTTTTTTTAGCTTTCCAACGCGAAGGCCGAGTACTGAAAGAAATTACATTAAGTATACAACATGATACTTTGGGAGACTGGACATTCCCTAATGAGTTACCAACGCCGCTTAAGAAAAGCATGTCTTGCCAGTGGGTGCATGAAAACTTTGGTGAGCCAGAAAATAGTATTCCGCCGAGGGTAATCATGAAGCAGGAAATCGGCAGGATTGAGAGATTTACTGTTGAAGATTTCCACATCCCAATCACAATGCAAATCCGCTATGACATGGCAGATATGGTTGTTGCAGTTACTTTCTTGCCTACATCAGAACTGCGTTGGTGAACAACCTCAAGAGGCCTCAGTCCAACTATAGGGCAGGATCGTCTACCGGGGCGGGGTCAGTCCATTCTGACACTATAAATTTCGATAAGTACAGGTCCAGTACCCAACCCTTATGACACGTTACCTTGCAAGATTTTGTGCTGAACGGTACTATCGAGAGTGGTACCGTGCTGTTGTAGTGCTAACATGATAACCAATTGATTAAACAACACAATTTGGTGCTAATGGCTGATGGCAGGGCCCCCACCCAATTCTGCCGTCCGGCAATTTCTCTTCTGTTTATCTTCTTTTCTTTGTCATCGTATCGTCATTTTATTGTCATCAAATACTGTCACTGTGTTTTGGGGATGTTATTTGAGCTTTTGCCGCCGCCATTGCGCTGTAATGACATGGTCTTACATCCGGTGTGTTGTGGCTGACCACAAGGATTTTCTACGATGTCGACCGCTGTATTGAATGTCAAAGTTGATGAGGCGCTAAAAGAAAAGCTTCGCCATTATGCTGAAGTGCATAATGAAAATTTGAGTATCGCCACGGAAAAACTGCTACTAATCGCGTTTTCCGCCATTGAAGAGGTGGGAGTCTCCGCTGAGGATATCGATAGCCAGCATACGGAAGAATCCGTAGTTGACGCACTGACTCCTAAAGAAATCAAAGCATTGCGAAGATTACTGAAGAAGAAAAAATGAAACAACAATCGCTCTCAACCGCCTGTAATTATGGCGAAGCCTGTGAAATGCTGCGCTCCGGTTATGTGAAACACGTTCGTCTGAGCTGGAATGTCGGCAGCGATGAGTTCTTCCGTATTGCCTCCGACTGGTGTGATGCCGGGGCAAAAATTAAGAAAGACGGTGAGAATTTCGTGATTTCCCTGAAGGGTTTTCCGGTTCCTCCTCAGCGGTAGTATTGCCAGGACCTCCTCGTCCATCACGGCATTCAAGAGCGGGTCCTTTAACTCGTCGTTTAGATTATTTTACGCATTTTCCCGCCGCTGGCCTGCAAACGCAGGCTATCCCAAATAGGTTGCAACACTCTGAAGGCGGCACATGCTGTGTCATCCGGCAACGTGAAGGGCATACGCAAAAAGCGGTCGAATGCGCCATCAAGGCCGAACCGCGTACCGGTTCCCAACTGAATGCCTGCACTTTCGGCGCGCGTGGCAAAGAGCGTCGCCAGCGTATCAGGCAGTTCAACCCAGAAAGAGAGTCCTCCTTGTGGCTGGGTAAATTGCCATTCCGGAAAATGTGAGTTCATCAGGCGCGAGCACAGGTCTCGCTGTGATGTGAGCCGGCGTCTTCTGTCAGGAAGAAAGTCCTCAGCGTTATCCAGCAGCCAACTGGTGGCGAGTTGTTCAAGCACCGGGGAGCCCAAATCGAAGGTGTCGCGGGTTTGGACCAGCGCGGCAATGGTACGCGCCGACGCCCGAATCCAGCCCAGACGTAATCCGCCCCAAAAGCTTTTCCCTGCTGAACCGAGCAGGATGATCGGGGCATCGCGATTGAATGCGGCAAGCGGCGGTGGCGGTGGGGCGTCATACCACAGGTTCACCATGGTCTCATCGACCACCAACGTCGTGCGGGTTCTTTCAGCAATATCCGCCACGACCTGGCGAGTAGCGGTGTCCATACAGCGCCCGGTCGGGTTGTGAAAATCCGGCATCAGATAGGCCATTCTCGGTGCAGTTTGCGCGATGGTGGCGACCAGACCCGCCGTATCCCAACCGTGCTCGGGCAGCGACACGCCGACGGGGCGACATGACGCCCCTTGTATTGCTGCAATGGCCAACGGATAAGTGGGGTGATCTACCACTACGCGATCGCCGGGGCCGGTGAGTAAACGCAGGATCAACGCCAGACCGCTGACCGCGCCGTTCACGACCATTATTTCGTCGGGCTGCGTCGGGAGTCCGCGTTCGCAATAATGCCGGGCGATGGATTCACGCAAAACCGACAGTCCCTGCGGTAGATACCCGGAGCTCAGCAGATGCTGCGGCATTGCGAACAGTGCCTGCTGGTAAGCCTGATGAATTTCAGGACCGGCACTCAGCGCTGCCGTGGACAAATCAAGCGCTGTTCCAGTGCTGGTCCGCGTTGGCACATGGCGAATGTGCTCCGGCAGGATCACCCGTGAACCGCTACCATGTCGGCTTTCCAGATATCCCTCCTCACGCAGTTGCGCCATGGCGCTGGCGACGGTGGTTCGGCTGACTTGCAGAACGGCAGCGAGCTCGCGTTCACCGGGCAAGCGGCTATTCAGCGCCAGTCGTCCATCGAGGATCAGCAAACGTAACGCTTCTGCCAGCTGTCGCCAGATGGGCGTTCGCGAGGGACTTTCCTGCCAGTGTCCGAGCAGGCGTTGCAAAGACTGGCTTCCGTAACGGCGAGATGACATAGCAGTCCACTTTTTGAAAACTGGACATTAATCATAGTGCCAATTGCGGTGAAGATGAAAGTTATCTGAGAGTAAGAGGGGAAGAACATGCTGCGTCGTTTACTTCAGCTGTTTATCGGGCTGACGCTGTACGGTGTGTCGACGGCGATGTTTGTCCGTGCCGATTTAGGGGCCGATCCGTGGAACGTGTTTCACCTGGGGGTGGCAAATTTACTGTCGATGAATATCGGCGTGGTGATTATTGCCGTGGGTGTGTTGGTGCTTCTGGCGTGGATACCGCTACGCCAGCGCCCAGGGTTTGGCACGTTAAGCAACGTGATTATGATTGGGCTGGCGGCAGATGTCGCGCTGCTGGTGATTCCGGGATTTGAATCCCTGCTGGCGCGCAGCGGGCTGCTGGTGTCAGCGGTGATACTGAATGCGTTAGCAACCGCTCTGTACATTGGTGCCGGTTTTGGCGCGGGCCCGCGTGACGGTCTGATGACTGGAATTCACGCGCGTACCGGCTGGCCAGTACGACGAATTCGAACCGCAATCGAAGTGTCCGTGTTGCTTATTGGTTGGCTGCTGGGGGGAACCGTTGGGTTTGGAACGGTGCTGTATGCACTGGCTATTGGGCCGCTGATTCAAATTTGCCTGCCATGGTTTTGCCATCAGCCGCAGGCGCGTATTCGTATCAGGAATGCGCCTGGGGCACGATCTCCTGCTGGCGACTAAACTTAACCTCGACTGACGCGGCCGGAATCGGCTTGCCGCGCAGTACACTTCGGAGGTTTTTCTCATGAAGTATGTTGATGGCTTTGTGGTTGCCGTACCCGCTGAAAACAAGGAGGCGTACATTGCGATGGCGGCAAAAGCAGCTCCGCTTTTCAAGGAGTTCGGTGCATTGCGCGTGGTGGAGTGCTGGGCAGATGATGTCCCCGACGGCAAACTGACCGATTTTCGCATGGCTGTGAAAGCGCAGGATCATGAAGAAGTGGTATTCAGCTGGATTGAATACCCTTCCAAAGAGGTCCGCGATGCGGCGAATCAGAAGATGATGTCCGATCCCCGTATGAAGGAATTCGGTGAATCTATGCCATTTGATGGCAAGCGAATGATCTACGGTGGATTTGCGCCCATTATGGAAGAGTGATGTGACTGGCTGTGCGGCGTGCCGCCAGCCATCTCAACATCAACAGCCATGCTAAAGCCGTTTTTCTGCCCACAGAATAAATTCCGCTTTCGGCAGCGCTTTACTGTAGAGCCAGCCCTGACCGTACTGCACGCCGTGCTGGCGTAGCCAGGCTTCCTGATTCTCGGTTTCAATACCTTCTGCCACCATCTCCAGCTTCAGCGTTTTCGCGATCTCGATGATATGCGGCGTGACGTTGTTGTACTCCAGCGCATCGACGAACGATTTGTCGATCTTCAAGATATCCACATCCAGATCCTGCAAATAGCTAAGACTTGAATAGCCGGTACCAAAGTCATCAATATAGATCGAATGGCCTGCCTGTCGGTATTTAGCAATAAACGGCGCGCTGTTTTTTGGGTCGGCAAATTCGCGTTCGGTCAGCTCCAGCGCGATTTGTGCAGGCTTAAGTTGCCAGTGGTTCACCTTCTGGCTTAACAGAGCAGGAAGTGTTTCGGAGGTCAGATCGGCTGACTCAAGGTTAATGGATATATGCTGGTGGGGATATTGACGCAGCCATTTTCCTAAATCGTCAAATACGCTTTCAATAATCAAACGGGTGAGCGGCTCTGAAAGCCCGGTCTCTTGCGCTAGTGCGACGAAAATCTCAGGCGACAGATAGCTCCCGTCGGCCTGTGGCCAGCGAGCCAGCGCCTCTGCCCCGACCACTTTCCCCGTTTTGAGCGAGATAATCGGTTGGTAGTAGACCTTGATATCCCGATGCTGGATAGCGTCCTGCAACTGGTGATGAGGGGACTGCAAACGGCGCAAAATACGCAGAATAAAGGCTGCGGTGAGTAAGCCGAGAAGGATCCCTGCCGGCAGCCAGATTAGCGCTTGTCGGTGCCAGCTCTTTTGCAAAGGTACAGTGGATGCCCAGGTTACAACCGTAATGCCCAGTTCGGGGAAGGGGCGGGCGTTATAAATACTGCCGTCTTTCTGCAGATGGGTAATCGAATGCTCTAGTTGCACATGTTGTAAAACATCCGGTGGCAGATCGGTGCTACTGGCTACCACCGTGTTACGCGCGGTACCAATGATAGCGACTTCAATCGGCCATGAGCCAAACGGGATGACATCAATAAAAGAACCGGGATCGATCATCACGACGTAATGCTTGCTACCTAATGCCGCCATAAAACGCTTGATGCCCAAATCGTTTTGCATGGTCAACCATGCGTGGTAGCCATCGGGCGTGATTTTCATTGCTGGAGGAAACGCGGCTGCCCGGCTTCTTTTTTCCAGGGATGAGCATTGTGGAACGTTATCTTTGAGGTACAGCACTTCCTGAATATAGCGATAGCTATATGACAAACGACGCATTTCAAGCAGATGCTCTTCACTACAAGGTTCACCCTGAAAAGCTTCAATATGGCGCAACGCTTTTTTGGCCTGTTCACCTACGCGTTCCGTACGTAATGCGACTCGGGTTGAGAACATATCGAGTTCATCGATAAATTTCGTTTCGACCTGACGATGCGCCAGCCACAGGCTTAAACCTACGGGCGCGAGGATGGAAAGAAACAGCACCCCAGTCACCAGGCTTATCAGATGTCGTGTTATCACAGTGATATCCTTATTAACACAGCTTAGGGAAAGTATATCCGAAAGCCGAAAAAGCTATTCGATTGGCATCATATATTTACGGCCACTTATCATCCCGTTTAACTCTTAATCGCGTAAACCGGGTTGTGATTTATACAAGAGTGGTGTATTTTTGTGGTTATGTTATAACGTAACAAATTGAGGTTGCCATGAAGCCGGATATTCATCCTTTTTACCGTACTGTGGTGTTTCACGATACCAGCGCCAATGAATTTTTTAAGGTCGGCTCGACCATTAAAACGGAACGTGAGATTGAGTTTGAGGGGAAAATGTATCCGTACGTGACCCTGGATATCTCTTCCAAATCGCATCCGTACTATACCGGGAAACAAAAAACCTTTGATAATGAAGGCAGTGCAGCACGTTTCCAGAAACGTTTTGGTCATTTTATTGGCACTAAGCGAGGTTAAGATGCAGGTACTCAATTCACTTCGTAGTGCAAAACAGCGTCATCCTGACTGCCAGATAGTGAAACGCAAAGGGCGTTTGTACGTAATCTGCAAAACGAATCCGCGCTTTAAAGCTGTTCAGGGGCGTAAAAAAAGACGTTAGTTTCTTTACCAACATTTCAGGGATTAAAGTGCGTTTCCTTCACCGGGACGCACTTTTTTTATCTGTGTTGAGATGTCGTTACTGGCTGGCCTGGGGACGGGTTAGCGTAAAGACATCGTAAAACGAGAGTTCACCCTTACGCGATATCATCTTTTGCAGCTGCGCTTTATGTTCGCTATCGACGGAAGGTGAGTGCAGGATGGTATCGATGAGTGAAGGGGGGACAAAGCGCGTGTTATACCATTCCCCGTTATAGCAAACTCTGAAATCCAGTACGTCGATATCTTCAAAGCGGTATCGCGGCGCAACGTCGAAAAAGAAAAACGCGTTGAGTATGACGAACAGAACCACCAGCAGCCATACTGAATCGACTAACGTTTCTGACTGCAGCATCACCGCCAGCGTGGCAAACCACGCAACATACATGCCGATGAACAAGCCGGGATGTTTGCGAATAAAGCTGATGCTAAAGCGCGGTTTGTTGTCGCGCTTTTCGCGAATATTTAAGTCGTCGATGGTTTCGGTAAGCAGGCGCTGTATTTCTGTCATCTCTTGCCTTTGTGGTGTCTGCGATATTCAGATGCGATCGCCCTATTTTAAAAGGGGATACCTTTTGAAGAAAGTAACAGATTAACCACAATTTAGCATAACAGTTACATTTAAGATCACAGCATTTTGATAATCCTGGCGGGATTGCCCCCAACCACGCAGTTTGCCGGAACGCTTTTCGTGACCACCGCGCCCGAGGCCACAACCACGTTATCACCCAACGTTACGCCAGGGTTTATCACTGCGCGTCCACCTATCCAGACGTTGTTGCCAATAGTCACGGGTTTGCCGAGCTCCAGGCCACTGTTTCGCTCGGTGGCATCCAGCGGGTGGGTGGCGGTATAAATATGGACTCCTGGGGCTAACATGCAGTTGTCGCCAATATGGATCGGGCAGACGTCGAGCATAACGCAGTCGAAGTTGGCGTAAAATTCTTTACCGAGATAAATGTTATAGCCGTAATCACAACGAAAAGAGGGTTCAATGTAAGCCCCTTCGCTCTGGCCCAACAGCTCATGCAGGATAGCTTGTCGCGCATTTTTTTCATCGGGAGCGGTGAGATTGTAGCGATGGGTCAACTGACGAGCGCGTAGTCGGTCGTGGCGCAATGTTTCATCCGCCGGGCGATAAAGTTCACCGGCGATCATTTTTTGCTTTTCATTACTCATTACGAATTTCCTGTGTACTGGAGGTCATTTCAACACAGTAAAACGCAATGCAAACAAGGGGAACGTTCCCACTTCTTCGCTGTGATCGTAGTCACGTGATTTGATTTAAATAACCATTGTAAATACGAAAATGGTCAGCCAGACAAATGTACCGCTATACCTGACTTAACCCGTGAGCAATTAGCGAATGAATTTCCAAACAGAAGTTGGAATCTTGTCGTAGAGCTTATTCATGGTCAATTCAGCAAGGCGGTGATCTGCTGCTGAGTAAAATACAGCCAGTTCGTTGTCGGACAATTCATATTTATTTTTTTCAATAACGCGCTCAAGTGTGTCAATTGTCTGACAACGTCGCAGGCGCATCAAATAATCAGTTTTAGTTAATGGTTTATCGGACATAAATCTTACCTATGATTGTAATAATTTTTAACAAGACAAACTAACAGGATTAGCCCTGGTGGCATTGACAAAACAGCGAAACAGTCGATTACCTGACTTCCGCCATTTCTGCAGATCCTGCGTATTAATACCATAACTGCTGAACAACATAAAAGTGTCATCCAGGTATTCATCTATCTGCGCGATCAGCTTATTGTCCTCATTGTACTTAATTTTATAATTAAGTGCGAAGGTTGCAATATGCTCTATCAGTTCATTGAGCTGCAAGCTGGTGGCAGAGGTAGGGTCATTAACCCAGCCATGGTTACTTTGTTCAAGGTTTGCAAGACAGTCATGATACAGGGTTTCGCAGAGAAATTTAAGCTGCGCGATATCATGTCTTTTGGGTGAGTATTCATCCATAACGCATCCCCTTCTTCGTGGCTTAAACTAACCGAACACCTTCGGGATGGATACAACAGACTACCTGGAACTTGCCCGCGACTCCTGATGATTTAACTATAATCTAGTCTAAAAAAGATTTCATCGTCATATCACGAAAAATTACAATTATGCAAACTTATGATGTCAGGTCATTTTTACATTTTAACAGATAAATGCGGTTATTCGGAATCGGACAATTTCTTTATTCTTCGGGCAATCATCGAGTTATCTTGATTAGGTTTAGCAACGAAAGGTAACAATCGACAATGTGAACCGCTTACCAGGAATAATCTTAATATTTATTAAAGTAAATAAGAACTCTCAATGATTTTTAAGAATAGCCTTTAAGGCTACAGGGATTATATCGCTTATTTACCCTGGAGAAAATAAACGAAATAGCAATAAGTGATTTTTATGATTTTTCCAGAAAAAAGGCCGCTTGCGCGGCCTTATCTTTAGAGATCTATCAATGATGGTCTACTGAGTGGCTATGCTCAAGATCTTCACTTTTGCGGCTAAAGCGGCGGCGTACCACCACAAAGAACACCGGAACAAAGAAGATAGCCAACACGGTTGCCGTCACCATCCCGCCCATTACGCCAGTACCAACGGCGTTCTGCGCGCCGGAGCCTGCGCCGGAGCTGATAACCAGCGGCATTACGCCCAGAATAAAGGCCAGCGATGTCATCAGGATCGGACGTAAACGCATGCGGACCGCATCCAGCGTCGCCTCTATCAGACCTTTACCCTCTTTATCCATCAAGTCTTTGGCGAATTCGACGATAAGTATCGCGTTCTTCGCCGACAACCCAATGGTTGTGAGCAGGCCTACCTGGAAGTAAACGTCGTTGGTCAGGCCGCGGAACGTTGCCGCCAGCAATGCACCGATAACACCTAACGGTACCACCAGCATGACGGAGAACGGAATTGACCAGCTCTCGTACAATGCCGCCAGACACAGGAATACGACAATCAGTGAAATGGCATACAGAGCAGGGGCCTGGTTGCCGGACAGTCGTTCCTGGTAGGACATACCGGTCCAGTCATAGCCGATACCGGATGGCAGTTTGCTGGCCAGTTCCTCCATCATTGCCATGGCTTCACCGGTACTTTTACCCGGTGCGGCCTGGCCTAAGATTTCCATGGAAGGCAGACCGTTATAGCGTTCCAGACGCGGTGAACCATATTCCCAACGTGAGGTAGAGAAGGCGGAGAACGGTACCATCTGTCCATCGCTACCGCGGACATACCAGTTTCCAATATCTTCCGGCAACATACGGTATTTCGCTTCAGACATGATGTAAACTTTCTTCACACGACCACGGTCGATGAAGTCATTTACGTAGCTTCCGCCCCATGCTGCACCCAGCGTTGTATTAATATCACTAATGGATACACCCAGAGCCTGCGCTTTTTCCTGATCGATATCGATCTTGAACTGCGGCGTATCTTCCAGACCGTTAGGACGTACGCCGACTAACAGATCAGGATGTTTCGCAACTTCACCAAACAGCTGGTTACGCGCCTGAGTTAGCTTCTCATGACCTAAACCTGCCTGGTCAATCAGCTGGAAGTCGAAACCGGTCGCGGTCCCTAACTCCACAATCGCTGGCAGGTTAAAAGCAAAGACCATCGCGTCTTTAATCTGCGAGAATGCGCCCATCGCACGTTGAGTAATTGCCTCAACCTTGTTCTCTTCGCCTGGACGTTCACTCCAGTCTTTCAGAGAGACGAACGCGATACCGGTGTTCTGACCACGTCCTGCAAAACCGAAGCCGTTAACGGCAAACACCGATTCAACGTTCGCTTTTTCTTTGGTCAGATAGTAATCCGTCATTTCGTCCAGCACCTTCTGGGTACGCTCTTGCGTTGCACCCGCTGGCAGCTGAGCCATTGACAGGAATACCCCCTGGTCTTCATCCGGCAGGAACGAGCTTGGCAGACGAACGAACAGATAGGCCATACCCACGACGATGATCAGATACAGCGCCAGATAACGACCGGTGCTGCGCAGAATTCCGCCCACGCTGTCGGTGTAATGGTGCGTGCTCTTATCGAACATGCGGTTAAACCAGCCGAAGAAACCTTTTTTGCCTTCTCCGTGATCGCCTTTAGCAACCGGTTTGAGCATGGTCGCACACAGGGCAGGGGTCAGAATCAATGCCACCAGGACTGATAACGCCATCGCCGAAACAATGGTGATGGAGAACTGACGGTAAATTGCACCGGTAGACCCCCCGAAGAAGGCCATCGGAATAAATACCGCTGACAGCACCATAGCGATACCAACCAGTGCGCCCTGAATCTGGCCCATCGATTTACGCGTTGCTTCCTTCGGCGGTAGCCCTTCCTCAGCCATTACACGTTCAACGTTCTCGACCACAACGATGGCGTCATCCACCAACAGGCCGATGGCGAGCACCATCCCGAACATCGTCAGCGTGTTTATCGAGAAGCCGAAAATCGCAAGGACGGCAAACGTACCCAATAGCACCACCGGCACGGCGATAGTCGGAATCAGCGTCGCGCGGAAGTTCTGCAGGAACAGATACATTACCAGGAACACGAGGATGATGGCTTCCGCCAGCGTTTTCACTACTTCGTGAATAGAGATTTTCACGAACGGCGTGGTGTCATACGGGTAAACGATCTTCAGACCTGACGGGAAGAACGGTTCCATCTTCTTCAGTTCATCGCGGATAGCGTTTGCGGTGTCCAGGGCGTTAGCGCCTGTCGCCAGCTTGATACCCAGACCGGATGCCGGTTTACCGTTGAACTTCGCAATGATGTCGTAGTTCTCGCCACCCAGTTCGACTTTCGCTACGTCACGCAGACGCACCTGGGAACCGTCCTGATTCACTTTCAGCAGAATTTTGCTGAACTCATCGGCAGAGGTCAGACGGGTTTGCGCGATGATCGAAGCGTTAAGCTGCTGGCCTTTCACCGGCGGCGTACCGCCTAACTGACCGGCTGCGACCTGGGCGTTCTGCGCTTTGATGGCGCTGATCACATCAACCGGCGTCAGCTGGAAGTTATTCAGTTTGTTCGGATCCATCCAGATGCGCATCGCGTACTGGGAACCGAACAGCTGAACATCACCCACACCTGAAGTACGGCTGATGGCGTCCTTCATGTTGGCGCCCACGTAGTCGGAAATATCCTCCTGTGTCATGGTGCCGTTGGTGTTGATAACGCCGACAACCATCAGGAAGCTACTGGATGATTTCTCAACGCTCACACCCTGTTGTTGTACTTCCTGCGGCAGAAGCGGCATTGCCAGCTGCAGTTTGTTCTGCACCTGTACCTGCGCGATGTCCGCATCAGTACCAGACTGAAAGGTAAGCGTGATCTGCACGGTACCCGTGGAGTCACTGTTTGAGGACATGTACATCAGGTTATCGATACCGTTCATATTCTGTTCGATAACCTGCGTAACAGTATCCTGTACTGTTTTGGCATCAGCGCCAGGGTAGGTCGCGGAGATCGTCACTGCTGGCGGTGCAATAGTCGGATATTGCGCTACCGGCAATTTGAGGATCGCGAGCCCCCCTGCCAACATGATGATAATGGCGATCACCCACGCAAATATTGGGCGATCGATAAAGAAATTAGGCATGTCTTAACGGCTCCTGTTTAAGTTAAGACTTGGACTGTTCAGGCTGGCTACCGCTTGCAGCTTGCTGGTTGTTATCAGCGGTGATTTCCTGCGCTTTTACCTGCGCGCCAGGACGTACTTTTTGCAGCCCAGTGACAATCACGCGGTCGCCCGGTTTAAGTCCATCAGTGACTAACCATTTGTCGCCAATCGCTTGTGCGGCGACAATTTGACGGGTTTCAACTTTGTTGTCTGCACCGATAACCAATGCACTGGCATCGCCACGCGGTGTGCGGGTAACGCCTTGCTGTGGAACCAGTAATGCAGTTGGGTTAGTCCCTTCTTCCAGACGAGCACGGACGAACATACCCGGCAGTAAGGTGTGATCCGGGTTAGGGAAGATTGCGCGTAACGTAATCGACCCGGTGGTTTGATCTACCGTGACATCAGAAAATTCCAGCGTACCGGACTGCGGGAATTTAATGCCGTCATTGGTCACCAGTTCGACTTTCGCTTTACCGTTTTCTTGCTTCAGCGTGCCGTTGGCCAACTCTTGTTTCAGGCGCAGGAAATCGTTGCTTGACTGCGTCACGTCCAATAGATGGGATCCAACTGCTGAACGGTTGCCAGTGCGGTTGCCTGACCGTTTTGCACCAGAGCGCCTTCAGTAACGGATGATTTACCAATGCGGCCGCTGATCGGCGACGTCACTTTGGTATAAGCCAGATTGATGCGTGCAGTTTCTACCGCGGCTTTCGCGGCGACAACGGAGGCGTTCGCCTGCTGTGCGTCTGCCAGTGCACTATCGTAATCCTGTTGACTGATGTACTTAGTACCCAACAGTTTCTGATAACGTTTGACCGTCAGTTGAGCGATATTTGCTGCGGCTTGTGCTTTTGCCAGATCGCCTTTTGCGCTTTCATAAGCGGCCTGGTAAGTAGCAGGATCAATCTGATAGAGAGATACACCCGCTTCGATGTCACCACCTTCCGTGAAATTACGCTTCAGGATAATACCGCTAACCTGAGGACGAACTTCTGCAATGCGATACGCACTGGTGCGACCCGGGAGTTCGGTTGTTATCTGTAGAGGTTCAGTTTTGAGCGTAACAACTCCAACCTCTGGCATCTGCTGGCCCCCTTGTTGGGCCTGTTTGTCGTCACATCCTGTTAGCGCTAAGCTGCCTGAGAGCATCAGAACGACTGCCAGAGGCGTTAACCCTCTGTTTTTGTTCATATGTAAACCTCGAGTGTCCGATTTCAAATTGATCAATGGCTGAAAGCCCATAAACCCATTGCTGCGTTTATATTATCGTCGTGCTATGGTACATACATTCACAAATGTATGTAAATCTAACGCCTGTAAATTCACTGACCTATGGCACGAAAAACCAAACAACAAGCACAGGAAACTCGACAGCACATTCTCGATGTCGCTCTGCGTTTGTTTTCGCAACAAGGGGTATCATCCACCTCGCTTGCGGAGATCGCAGCAGCCGCTGGTGTCACGCGCGGCGCGATCTATTGGCATTTCAAAAACAAATCGGATTTATTCAGTGAAATCTGGGAGCTAGCAAAACCTAACATTGATGAGTTAGAGACTGAGTATCAGGCAAAATTCCCCGACGATCCACTATCAGTATTAAGAGAAATTTTAATTTACGTTCTTGAAGCTACCGTGACAGAAGAACGCCGACGTTTATTGTTGGAAATTATATTCCACAAATGCGAATTTGTCGGGGAAATGGCCTCAGTTCAGCTAGCTCAACGCAGTCTGTGTATTGAAAATTACGACCGTATCGAACAAACATTGCGGCACTGCATGAACGCCAACATGCTGCCGGAAAATCTGAACACGCGTCGCGTGGCGGTGCTGCTGCGTAGTTATGTTACCGGAATTATCGAGAACTGGTTATTTGCCCCTGAATCTTTTGATCTGAAAAAAGAGGCTCGGGAATACGTCGCCGTGCTGCTTGAGATGTGTCTTCTCTGCCCAACCTTGCGGGTTAACGTAGCGGAAACCTGTTAACTCTCTGGGTCTGTACCAGGAATTCTCCTGGTCATTTTGCCTCCTGCTATTCTGCCGGTCACAGCCGTGATATTCTTGCCGCTTGACTATTTTCGGTCACTTTTCCGGTTCAGAAACCTTCATTCTCATGACTATGTTGCAGCTCTATAAACGTTCACAGCATCTTATTGCTATTACCATTCTTTTCTTCATTCTATTGCTATCCTGCCAGTCATCTGCATTTGCGCGGGCGCAACAGAGTGGTGAACTGCCGACGAAAGCGGATATTCAGAGCCAGTTAGACACGCTGAATAAACAAAAAGATCTCTCCGCACAGGATAAGCTGGTTCAACAGGATCTCATCGATACCATTGCCACGCTGGATAAAATCGATCGTGTGAAGGATGAAACCGTACAGCTTCGGCAAAAAGTTGCCCAGGCGCCGGAGAAAATGCGTCAGGCGACGGATGCGCTAAATTCGCTTAGCGATGTCGATAATGACGATGAAACGCGAAAAACGCTGAGTACGCTCTCCTTACGACAGCTTGAGTCGCGCGTGTCGCAGGTCCTGGATGACCTGCAAAGCTCGCAAAATGATCTGGCCGCTTACAACAGCCAACTGGTATCGCTGCAGACACAGCCAGAGCGCGTACAAAATGCGATGTACACCGCGTCGCAACAGATGCAGCAAATCCGCAATCGACTCGATGGCACCACTGTGGGAGAGGCGGCTTTACGCCCCAGCCAGCAGGTGCTGCTGCAGGCGCAGCAAGCGTTGCTGAACGCGCAGATCGACCAGCAGCGTAAGAGCCTCGAAGGGAATACCGTTTTGCAGGATACCCTGCAAAAACAACGCGATTATGTGACGGCGCACAGTAACCGCCTTGAACACCAGCTCCAGCTCCTGCAAGAGGCGGTGAACAGCAAACGACTGACGTTAACCGAAAAGACGGCACAGGAAGCGGTAACGCCGGACGAAGCCGAGCGTATTCAGTCCAATCCGTTAGTGAAGCAGGAACTTGATGTTAACCATCAGCTCAGCCAGCGCCTGATTGCCGCGACTGAAAACGGCAACAGCCTGATGCAGCAAAATATCAAGGTCAAAAACTGGCTTGACCGCGCGCTGCAATCCGAACGCAACATTAAAGAGCAGATCGCCGTTCTGAAAGGCAGTCTGCTGCTGTCGCGCATTTTATATCAGCAACAACAAACGCTGCCGTCGGCGGATGAGCTTGCCGATATGACCAACCGGATCGCCGATTTGCGTCTGGAGCAGTTCGAAGTCAACCAGCAGCGCGATACGTTGTTCCAGAATGATGCGTTTGTCGCCAAACTGGAAGAAGGGCACAGCAACGACGTTAACCCTGAAGTCCATGATGCCCTGCTGCAGGTTGTGGATATGCGTCGTGAACTGTTGGATCAGCTAAATAAGCAGCTGGGCAACCAGTTGATGATGGCGATTAATCTGCAAATCAACCAGCAGCAGTTAATGAGCGTGTCGAAAAACCTGAAAGAGATCCTCACGCAACAAATCTTCTGGGTTAACAGTAACCGTCCGATGGACTGGGACTGGATCAAAGCCTTCCCGCAAACCCTAAAAGACCAGTTTAAGTCGATGAAAATCACGGTGAACTGGGAAAAAGCCTGGCCCGCCGTGTTTATTGCGTTCCTGGCAGGGCTGCCGCTGCTGCTTATCGCCGGGTTAATCCGCTGGCGTTTGAAGTGGCTGAAGGATTATCAGGCAAAATTAGCCGCCGCGGTGGGGAACCTGCGCAATGACAGTCAGCTTAATACGCCAAAAGCGATTCTGATCGATCTCATCAGAGCCTTGCCGGCGTGTCTGATTATCCTCGCGGTGGGTCTGATTCTGCTGACTATGCAACTGAATATTAGCGACCTGCTGTGGGCGTTCAGTAAGAAGATGACCATCTTCTGGCTGGTGTTTGGTCTGTGCTGGAAGGTGCTGGAAAAAGATGGCGTGGCGATACGTCATTTTGGCATGCCAGCGAAGCAGACCAGCCACTGGCGTCGCCAGATTGTGCGTATTAGCCTTGCGCTGTTGCCGCTTAACTTCTGGTCGGTCATTGCTGAGCTGTCGCCGCTTAATTTGATGGACGATGTGCTTGGCCAGGTGGTCATTTTCCTCAACCTGCTGCTGATCGCCTTCCTGGTATGGCCAATGTGCCGCGAAAGCTGGCGTGACAAAGAGTCGCATGGTCTGCGTCTGGTCACTATTACCGTGCTGTCTATTATTCCGATTGCATTAATGGTGCTGACGGCGACAGGGTATTTCTACACCACGCTGCGCCTGGCGGGCCGCTGGATTGAAACGGTCTATCTGGTTATCCTCTGGAATCTGCTGTACCAGACGGTGCTGCGAGGGTTGAGCGTAGCGGCACGCCGTATCGCCTGGCGTCGTGCGTTAGCGCGTCGTCAGAACCTGGTGAAAGAAGGGGCCGAAGGCGCAGAGCCGCAGGAAGAACCGACTATTGCGCTGGAGCAGGTTAACCAGCAAACGCTGCGTATAACCATGCTGGTGATGGTTGCCCTGTTTGGTGTTCTGTTCTGGGCCATTTGGTCTGATTTGATCACCGTGTTCAGCTATCTCGACAGCATAACGCTCTGGCATTACAACGGCACCGAAGCGGGTGCGGCAGTGGTGAAAGACGTCACCATGGGCAGCCTGTTGTTTGCGATTATTGCGTCAATGGTCGCGTGGGCGCTGATCCGCAACTTACCCGGCCTGCTGGAAGTGCTGGTGCTCTCGCGACTGAAGATGCGCCAGGGGGCTTCTTATGCGATCACCACGATCCTGAATTACGCCATCATCGCCATCGGTGCGATGACGGTCTTCGGATCGCTCGGCGTTTCGTGGGATAAGCTACAGTGGCTGGCCGCTGCTCTCTCGGTTGGTCTTGGTTTCGGCTTGCAGGAAATTTTCGGTAACTTTGTTTCCGGTCTGATTATTCTGTTTGAACGCCCGGTACGCATCGGCGATACCGTGACCATCGGTACGTTCTCCGGAACGGTCAGCAAGATCCGTATCCGTGCCACCACCATTACTGACTTCGATCGTAAAGAGGTGATCATCCCGAACAAAGCATTCGTGACGGAGCGTTTGATCAACTGGTCGCTCTCCGATACCACCACGCGTCTGGTGATCCGCATTGGCGTGGCCTATGGTTCGGATCTGGACAAAGTGAAGAAGGTGCTGTTGCAGGCGGCGACAGAACACCCGAAAGTGATGCACGATCCGGAGCCTGCAGTGTTCTTTACCGCCTTCGGTGCCAGCACGCTGGATCATGAGCTGCGTTTATACGTGCGTGAATTGCGCGATCGTAGCCACACGGTTGATGAACTTAACCGGGCGGTCGATCGTTTGTGCCGTGAAAATGACATTGATATCGCCTTTAACCAGCTCGAAGTTCACCTGCATAACGCGAAAGGTGACACCGTGACCGAGGTAAAACGTGACATCATTAAAGGTGACGATCCGACGCCTTCGGTAGGTTAATAGAAAAAATCATCAGGCCTGCGAGCTTCGATTCATTCGTAGGCCTGATAAGTGCAACGCCATCAGGTTTTCAGTTACCGCTCTTTTTTAGATAAAGAGAGCAGTTTCTTCTCGTAATCCTGCTTCACAATCTCCAGTGCTTTCAGAACTGTTTCAGGCTCCATCTGATTCTCTTCAAGCAGGACAATCAAATCGACGGCCAGTTTGACTTCATCTGGGGCGTTCTCTAATGACATAAATTCTCCGGGGATTAGCGGGTTAAACGCGCCAGCACGTTATCTATTCTTGCCAGTGCATGACGACAGCGTGCCAGTCGTGCTTCGAATGCCTCTACTTCGCGATGCAGTTTTTGCTGTTCTTCAAAGCCCGTAACCTGTGCCAGGCGTTCTTTACGTTCACGCGTCATTTCAACCAGGCGGCGCTCAAACTCCTGGTGTTGAACTCGCTTACGCTGCCAGCGCGCCAGACCAGGAGAGGCGCAGTCCCACTCCCGGAGCGACCAACTGGCGGTTTCACGTGAAATCGCCTCTAACTGTGAGGCAAGGTGTTCCGTAAGCCAGGTAATTTGTGGTAGTTGTTGCTGTTCAACTGCGCGACGTAGAGCAGTGAGATTATCATCAGCTTCATCCAGACAGGCCTGTAGCAACGTGCTGCGGGTGTGAAACAGATGCCTGTCAAAGCGGGCGCTAAGCGTGGCATGGTGTGCCAGTGGGGCACAACGCTGCCGCAAGCGGTTAAGCTGGTTTTCGAGCGTCTGAAGCAGCATGACGGTTTTCACGACAACACTCCGATGAAAATGAGAACTGTTATGATAAAGTAGCGATTCTCTGTGTTAAGTATTCATATTATGCAACGCATTATTCTAATCATCATAGGCTGGATAGCGGTAGTGTTAGGAACGCTGGGCGTTGTATTGCCTCTGTTGCCGACAACGCCGTTTATCTTGCTGGCCGCCTGGTGTTTTGCTCGCTCGTCGCCGCGTTTTCACTACTGGTTGCTGTACCGTTCGTGGTTCGGCGGGTATCTGCGCCACTGGCAAAAACACCGTGCGATGCCGCCGGGAGCAAAGCCGCGCGCTATTTTGTTGATCCTGGTAACGTTTAGTATTTCACTGTGGCTGGTCAATATGATGTGGGTACGCGGCCTGCTGCTGGTTATTCTCGCCTGTTTACTGATTTTTATGTGGCGGATCCCGGTGATTGATGAAAAACAACAAAAGCAGTAAAGCGCAATAAACGCTGTTGCAATTGTCTCTCACAGCCAGTAAATTCGACCGTTTTCGAGCACAGGCGCAGGTGGTCAAAGGTTAAGCAAATATAACCTTGGCTCTTATACAGACACAAAATCATTCAAGATACGTCGAGGATGAAGTGTATTGTGCGCCGTGAAGTAATACTGTATTAATCAGGCACAAACTTATGACCGCGACTGCACAGCAGCTTGAGTTTCTCAAAAATAGCATCAAAAGCATCCACGATTACCCAAAACCGGGCATTCTTTTTCGTGATGTCACCAGTTTACTGGAAGACCCGAAAGCCTACGCCCTCAGTATTGAATTGCTGGTTGAACGCTACAAAAATGCGGGTATCACTAAAGTGGTTGGTACCGAAGCGCGTGGCTTCCTGTTTGGCGCGCCGGTAGCGTTGGGTCTGGGCGTTGGTTTTGTTCCGGTACGTAAACCCCGTAAGCTTCCGCGTGAAGTTATTGCTGAGAGCTATGAGCTGGAATACGGCACCGATCAACTGGAAATCCACGTAGATGCCATCAAACCTGGTGATAAAGTTCTGGTTGTGGACGACCTGCTGGCAACCGGCGGCACAATTGAAGCGACCGTGAAACTGATCCGCCGTCTGGGTGGCGAAGTGACCGATGCTGCATTTATCATTAACCTGTTTGATCTGGGTGGCGAGCAGCGTCTGGAAAAGCAGGGACTGACCTGTTATAGCCTGGTTCCATTCCCGGGCCACTAATTTCGGGCTATCTTATCTCGGCAGATTAATACCGAGACACACAACCTCGCCGTCGCTGCGAGGTTGTGTTAGCATTATCTCCCTGTGAATCCACCCTCCAGCCTTTCAGAGCCTGCCAATGAGTTATCAGGTCTTAGCCCGAAAATGGCGCCCACAAACCTTTGCTGACGTCGTCGGCCAGGAACATGTGCTGACGGCACTGGCGAACGGCTTGTCGTTAGGGCGTATTCATCATGCTTATTTGTTTTCCGGCACCCGTGGCGTCGGGAAAACGTCAATCGCCCGTTTGCTGGCGAAGGGATTAAACTGTGAAACCGGCATCACCGCTACGCCGTGCGGCGTGTGTGATAACTGCCGTGAAATCGAGCAGGGGCGCTTTGTCGATTTGATTGAAATCGACGCCGCCTCACGCACCAAAGTCGAAGACACCCGTGACCTGCTGGATAACGTCCAGTACGCGCCAGCGCGCGGTCGCTTTAAGGTCTATTTGATTGACGAAGTGCACATGCTGTCGCGCCACAGTTTTAACGCCTTGCTGAAAACGCTCGAAGAGCCGCCCGCACACGTTAAGTTCCTGCTGGCGACCACCGATCCGCAGAAGCTGCCGGTGACTATCCTGTCGCGCTGTCTGCAATTCCATCTTAAAGCGTTGGATGTCGAACAGATTCGCCATCAGCTTGAGCATATCCTCAAAGAAGAGCATATCGCCCATGAGCCACGTGCGTTGCAACTGCTGGCTCGCGCCGCGGACGGCAGCCTGCGCGATGCGCTGAGCCTGACCGATCAAGCGATCGCCAGCGGCGATGGTCAGGTCTCGACCGACGCGGTCAGCACCATGCTTGGTACGCTGGACGACGACCAGGCGCTTTCGCTGGTTGAAGCGGTTGTGGCTGCGGACGGCGAACGCGTTATGACGCTGGTGAACGATGCCGCCGCGCGCGGTATTGAATGGGAAGCGCTACTGGTTGAGATGTCGGCTCTGCTGCATCGTATTGCCATGGTTCAGCTTTCACCTGCCGCACTCGGCAGCGATATGGCCGCTATTGAACAGCGTATGCGCGAACTGGCGCGAATCGTCCCGCCAACCGATGTGCAGCTTTACTACCAGACCCTGTTAATCGGGCGCAAAGAACTGCCGTATGCGCCGGACAGGCGAATGGGCGTTGAAATGACGCTGCTACGTGCACTGGCTTTTCATCCGCGCATGCCGCTCCCGGAACCTGAAGCCCCGCGACAGTCTTTTGCCCCGGTCGCCCCCACTGCGGTGATGAACCCGACGCAGGTGCCGCAGCAGCCTGCGGCAGCGCAACAGCAACAGAATGTACCGCTCTCCGATGCTACCAGCCAGGTGCTGGCGGCACGCAGCCAGCTGCAACGCGCTCAGGGAGCAACCAAACCAAAAAAGAGTGAACCGGCAGCCGCTTCCCGCGCGCGGCCGGTGAATAATGCTGCGCTGGAAAGACTGGCTTCGGTGTCGGAACGTGTTCAGGCGCGTCCAGCGGTCTCTGCGCTGGAAAAAGCGCCAGCGAAGAAAGAAGCGTATCGCTGGAAAGCGACCAATCCTGTTGCAGAAGTCAAAGAGGTCGTCGCTACGCCGAAAGCGCTGAAAAAAGCGCTTGAGCATGAAAAAACGCCAGAACTGGCGGCAAAGCTGGCGGCTGAGGCCATCGAACGCGACCCGTGGGCTGCACAGGTAAGCCAGCTCTCGCTGCCTAAACTGGTGGAGCAGGTGGCGCTTAATGCCTGGAAAGAAGAGAATGGCAACGTGGTTTGCCTGCACCTGCGTTCCACGCAGCGACACCTTAACTCCAGCGGCGCGCAGCAAAAACTGGCCGAAGCATTGAGTTCCTTAACGGGGTCAACGGTTGAATTGACCATCGTTGAAGATGATAATCCAGCGGTGCGCACGCCGCTGGAGTGGCGTCAGGCCATTTATGAAGAGAAACTCGCGCAGGCGCGTGAGTCGATTATTGCGGATAATAACATTCAGACGCTGCGTCGTTTTTTCGATGCGGACCTGGACGAAGAGAGTATTCGCCCCATTTGATCGTCAGCCATTACGGTTTGACGGTCGTCATCCCTTAACGTGATTGAGAGAGAAGCCTATGTTTGGTAAAGGCGGTCTGGGTAACCTGATGAAACAGGCCCAGCAGATGCAAGAAAAAATGCAGCAGATGCAGGAAGAAGTCGCCAAGCTGGAAGTGACCGGCGAATCTGGCGCGGGTCTGGTAAAAGTAACCATCAACGGCGCGCATAACTGCCGTCGTGTGGAGATCGATCCAAGCCTGCTGGAAGACGACAAAGAGATGCTGGAAGACTTGGTTGCTGCGGCATTCAACGACGCCGCGCGCCGTATTGAAGAGACGCAGAAAGAGAAGATGGCCTCTGTTTCCTCCGGAATGCAGCTGCCGCCTGGCTTTAAGATGCCGTTCTGATGCAAACCAGCCCGCTGTTAACTCAGCTTATGGAAGCTCTGCGCTGTCTGCCGGGCGTTGGCCCGAAGTCTGCGCAGCGCATGGCGTTCACGCTGCTTCAGCGCGATCGCAGCGGCGGGATGCGTCTGGCGCAGGCGTTAACGAAGGCGATGTCGGAAATCGGCCACTGTGCCGATTGCCGCACATTCACAGAACAGGACGTCTGCAACATCTGCTCGAATCCGCGTCGCCAGGAAAATGGTCAGATTTGCGTGGTGGAGAGTCCGGCGGACATCTACGCCATTGAGCAAACCGGGCAATTTTCCGGACGTTACTTCGTGCTAATGGGACACCTGTCGCCGCTGGACGGTATTGGTCCTGATGATATCGGGCTGGATCGTCTTGAGCAGCGGCTGGCATCTGAGCAAATCAGCGAACTGATCCTGGCGACCAATCCCACGGTCGAAGGAGAGGCGACCGCCAACTATATTGCTGAGCTTTGCATGCAATATGACGTTGAAGCCAGCCGTATCGCCCATGGCGTTCCGGTTGGTGGCGAGCTGGAAATGGTCGATGGCACCACGCTGTCGCACTCTCTGGCAGGACGACACAAGATTAAATTCTGAACAAACGGAGGCCGCGACGGCGGCTTCCGCTTGAAATCCTTCCCGCTTGTCCCCATTTCACCCTCAACCTGTTTTTACCATTGAAAATGGCATTGTTGAGGTAGACCTACATGAAAGGACAAGAAACTCGTGGTTTTCAGTCAGAAGTAAAACAGCTTCTGCACCTGATGATCCATTCTCTGTATTCCAATAAAGAAATCTTCCTGCGTGAGCTTATCTCTAACGCCTCGGATGCGGCAGACAAGCTGCGTTTTCGCGCACTGTCTAACCCGGACCTGTATGAAGGTGACGGTGAGCTGCGTGTGCGTGTTTCCTTCGATAAAGATAAGCGTACGTTGACCATTGCCGATAACGGCGTGGGGATGAACCGTGATGACGTTATCGATCATCTGGGGACCATTGCGAAATCCGGTACTAAATCTTTCCTTGAATCCATGGGATCCGATCAGGCGAAAGACAGCCAGTTGATCGGCCAGTTCGGGGTTGGCTTCTACTCTGCGTTCATCGTGGCGGATAAAGTCACCGTGCGTACCCGCGCAGCGGGCGATAAACCGGAAAATGGTGTGTTCTGGGAATCTGCGGGTGAAGGTGAGTACACCGTTGCCGACATCACCAAAGACGATCGCGGCACCGAAATCACGCTGCATCTGCGCGAAGGCGAAGACGAGTTCCTTGATGACTGGCGCGTACGTTCCATCATCAGCAAATATTCCGACCATATCGCGCTGCCGGTAGAGATCGAAAAATCCGAAGAGAAAGACGGCGAGACCGTGGTTTCCTGGGAAAAGATCAACAAGGCGCAGGCGCTGTGGACCCGTAACAAGTCGGAAATCAAAGACGACGAGTACAACGAATTCTACAAACATATCGCGCACGACTTCACTGATCCGCTGACCTGGAGTCATAACCGTGTGGAAGGTAAGCAGGAGTACACCAGCCTGCTGTACATCCCATCTCAGGCTCCGTGGGATATGTGGAACCGCGATCACAAGCATGGTCTGAAACTGTACGTTCAGCGCGTGTTCATTATGGACGACGCCGAGCAGTTTATGCCGAATTACCTGCGCTTTGTGCGTGGCCTGATAGATTCTAACGATCTGCCGCTGAACGTTTCTCGTGAGATCCTGCAGGACAGCACCGTCACCCGTAACCTGCGTAGCGCGCTGACCAAACGCGTACTGCAGATGCTGGAAAAACTGGCGAAAGACGACGCGGAAAAATACCAGACCTTCTGGAAACAGTTCGGCCTGGTACTGAAAGAAGGTCCGGCGGAAGACAACGCTAACCAGGAAACGATCGCTAAGCTGATGCGCTTCGCGTCCACGCACACTGACTCCTCCGCACAAACCGTGTCGCTGGAAGACTATGTGTCGCGTATGAAAGAAGGGCAGGAGAAAATCTACTACATCACCGCAGACAGCTATGCGGCGGCGAAGAGCAGCCCGCACCTGGAACTGTTGCGTAAGAAAGGCATCGAAGTGCTGCTGCTTTCTGACCGTATCGATGAGTGGATGATGAACTACCTGACCGAGTTCGACGGTAAGGCATTCCAGTCCGTAGCCAAAGCTGACGAGTCCATCGACAAGCTGGCGGATGACGTTGACGAATCGGCAAAAGAAGCGGAAAAAGCGCTGACGCCGTTCGTTGAGCGCGTGAAAACCCTGCTGGGCGATCGCGTAAAAGAAGTGCGTCTGACTCACCGTCTGACCGACACGCCGGCCATCGTTACCACCGATGCGGACGAAATGAGCACCCAGATGGCGAAACTGTTCGCAGCTGCTGGCCAGGCCGTACCGGAAGTGAAATATATCTTTGAACTCAACCCGGACCACGTGCTGGTCAAACGCACGGCGGATACCCAGGACGAAGCACAGTTCAAAGAGTGGGTTGAACTGCTGCTGGATCAGGCGCTGTTTGCTGAACGCGGCACGCTGGAAGATCCGAACCAGTTCATTCGTCGTATGAACCAGTTGCTGGTGTCCTGATAGCCGTAAGGTAATGCCGGATGACGCTAACGCGTGTCCGGCTTACACCATCTCGTCGATCCCTGGCCGGATACGGTGTTTACACCGCGATCCGGCATTTTCTCTCCTCATTTTTAATTTTCCCACCGTTAACCGTTTCAGCGTCGGGCGTCTTCCTTGAGCCAATTGCGTGATGGTGGTATCGTTTAGCGCTTTTTAAAAAATATCGACAACCTTTAAGGGGATTTTCGTAATGCGTATCATTCTGCTTGGCGCTCCGGGCGCGGGTAAAGGAACTCAGGCTCAGTTCATCATGGAGAAGTATGGTATTCCGCAAATCTCCACCGGTGATATGCTGCGTGCTGCCGTGAAATCTGGCTCCGAGCTGGGCAAACAAGCGAAAGACATCATGGACGCCGGTAAGCTGGTGACTGATGAGCTGGTGATCGCGCTGGTAAAAGAGCGTATTGCTCAGGAAGACTGCCGTAATGGTTTCCTGCTTGATGGCTTCCCGCGTACTATTCCGCAGGCTGATGCCATGAAAGAAGCAGGCATCAACGTGGACTACGTTCTTGAATTCGACGTTCCGGATGAGCTGATCGTTGACCGTATCGTGGGTCGTCGCGTACACGCTGCTTCTGGCCGCGTTTACCACATCAAATTCAACCCGCCTAAGGTTGAAGGCAAAGACGACGTGACCGGCGAAGAGCTGACCACCCGTAAAGACGATCAGGAAGAGACCGTACGTAAGCGCCTGGTGGAATACCATCAGATGACCGCTCCGCTGATCGGCTACTACTCGAAAGAAGCGCAGGCGGGTAACACCAAATACGCGAAAGTTGATGGCACCCAGGCTGTGGCTGACGTTCGCGCAGCGCTGGAAAAAATCCTCGGTTAAGTTTTAGCGCAGTCAATGCCGGATGTCGGTGTAAACACCTTATCCGGCCTACGATTTTATGTAGGCCTGATAAGCGCAGCGCCATCAGGCAAATTCTCGTCTTACCTTTCACAGCAATTAGTTCTTCTTTATCGCTTTTCCGCTACAATTATCAACAATTTGAATCGATAAGAGGCGGTAATGCGTCAGACGAAAACCGGTATCCTGCTGGCAAACCTCGGCACTCCCGATGCCCCAACCCCCGAAGCCGTTAAGCGCTACCTGCGCCAGTTTTTAAGCGATCAACGCGTAGTCGATACGTCACCTGCGCTGTGGTGGCCGCTGCTGCGTGGTGTGATTTTGCCGCTGCGTGCGCCACGCGTGGCAAAGCTGTACCAGTCAATCTGGATGGAAGACGGTTCCCCGCTGATGGTCTACAGCAAGGCGCAACAGCAGGCGCTGGCACAACGTCTGCCAAATACGCCTGTCGCGCTGGGGATGAGCTACGGTTCACCGTCGCTTGAAAGCGCGGTCGATGAACTACTGGCAAGCGGAGTTGAACACATGGTGGTGTTACCGCTGTACCCGCAATATTCCTGTTCTACCGTGGCGGCGGTCTGGGACGAACTGGCGCGAATCTTAGCGCGTAAACGCAGTATTCCTGGCATCTCATTTATTCGTGATTACGCCGATGACAGCAGCTACATTGATGCGCTGGCCAAGAGCGCCCGTGATTCATTTGCTCAACATGGTGAACCCGATTTGCTGCTGCTTTCCTACCACGGCATTCCGCAGCGCTACGCCGATGAAGGCGATGACTACCCGCAGCGCTGTCGCGATACGACTCGTGAGCTGGTTTCTGCGCTTGGCTTGCCGCCGGAAAAAGTGATGATGACCTTCCAGTCTCGCTTTGGCCGTGAACCGTGGTTAACGCCATATACCGATGAAACGTTAAAAATGCTGGCGGAGAAAGGGACCCGACATATCCAGGTCATGTGTCCGGGCTTCGCGGCTGATTGTCTCGAAACGCTGGAAGAGATAGCGGTGCAAAACCGGGAGATTTTCCTTGAGGCAGGCGGTAAGCAATATGAGTATATTCCGGCGCTGAATGCCACACCGGAACATATCGAAATGATGGTTAAACTGACCGCAGCCTACCGTTAAAGCTGCGCTCTGAAGTAACGCGCGCCCTCCCGCAACGCATCGTCGGCGGTTTTCATCATCCGCGAATAGTGCAGGAAGGCGTGCAACGTACCGGGGTACATTTTGTACTGGCAGGGCTGCTGATGCGCCTGTAGCGTCTGGAATAATAAGCGGCTATCGTCAATCAGCGGATCAAACTCCGCACCGGCGATAAAACACGGCGGTACGTCGCGCGTCAGGTCGTTATTAAACAGGCAATAGTATGGTGATTCGCGATCGTCGGCGCTACGCAGGTACGCGTTTTCGTACATCAGCAGATCCTCGCGAGTTAAACCATCCCAGGCTCCGCCCATTAGCCGTCGGCTCAGTGAATCCTGCAGGCCGTAAAGTCCATACCACAACAGCACGCCAGCCACCTTGCCGCAGGCAATTTGTTTATCCCGCAACCACAACGCGCTGGCAAGCGCCAGCATGGCCCCGGCGGAATCGCCCGCAAAACCAATATGATTCACATTAAGGGAATAATCGTCAGCGTGCTGATAAAAGTACTGACAGACGGCGACTATCTCTTCGATGGCTTGCGGGTAGCGGGCCTCTGGCGCAAGCGAATAGTCGATGCCAATTATCGTGCACTGCGTATAGCGCGCCAGTAAACGCATAATGCGATCGTGGGTATCCAGATTACCGAGAATAAAACCGCCGCCGTGCAGATAATATAGCGTCGCCTGGCTATGGGGCTGCGGAGCGTAAATTCGTGTGGCAACGGGGCCGCATGCGGTGGAAATAACACATTCTCGGGTATTCATCTGTGGGGCATCGGCATTCCACAACTGCCGTTCATGAATGTAGTGTTTACGCTGGGCCACAAAGTCAGCAGCAGCGGGCCACGGCGGCAAATCTTCGCGATGAAAATTCACCACACTTTTCATTTCATCCGAAATGTTGTCGAGTACGGGGATCTTGTTTTCCGGCTTCATAAAGCGCTCCTTGTGAAGGTGAGTTATTGTAGAAATTCATCCCGGATAAACTGCGATCTCACCGTCCGATATTGAAACTCAGCGCCGCATCGCATGCGCAGCGGGGAATGTGCTACCATGCATCGCTCAGCTAACCACCCGTAAAATCGACCATGAAATTTCCCGGTAAACGTAAATCCAAACACTATTTCCCCGTCAGCGCGCGCGATCCGTTGCTGCAACAAATTCAGCCAGAAAATGAAACCAGCGCAGCCTGGGTGGTGGGTATTGACCAGACGCTGGTGGATATTGAAGCCAAAGTTGATGATAACTTTGTAAAACGTTATGGATTAAGCGCCGGGCACTCTCTGGTGATTGCAGATGATGTCGCTGAAGCGCTCTACCAGGAACTGGTGCGTGAAAATTTGATCACCCATCAGTTTGCGGGCGGTACTATCGGTAATACGATGCACAACTACTCCGTGCTGGCGGATGACCGCTCGGTGCTGCTGGGTGTGATGTGCAGCAATATCGAGATTGGCAGCTATGCGTACCGCTATTTATGCAATACCTCCAGTCGTACCGATCTGAACTACCTGCAGGGCGTAGATGGACCGATTGGTCGCTGCTTTACGCTGATTGGCGAGTCCGGTGAGCGTACCTTTGCAATCAGCCCAGGGCATATGAACAAGCTGCGGGCGGATAGCATCCCTGAATCGGTGATTGCCGGAGCGTCCGCGCTGGTGCTGACGTCTTATCTGGTGCGCTGCGAGCCGGGCGAGCCAATGCCGGAAGCGACCATGAAGGCGATCGAATTTGCTAAAAAACACAATGTACCGGTGGTACTGACGCTGGGCACCAAATTTGTCATTGCCGATAATCCGCAGTGGTGGCAGGCATTCCTGAAAGAGCATGTCTCAATTCTGGCGATGAATGAAGAAGAGGCCGAAGCGCTGACCGGCGAAAACGATCCGCTGCTGGCGTCCGACAAGGCGCTGGATTGGGTGGATCTGGTGCTGTGCACAGCGGGTCCGGCGGGTCTTTATATGGCGGGCTTTACGGAAGAAGAAGTCAAACGTAAAACCCAGCATCCGCTGCTGCCTGGAGCCATTGCCGAATTCAACCAGTACGAGTTTAGCCGCGCCATGCGCCATAAAGATTGTACTAATCCGCTGCGTGTGTATTCGCACATCGCACCGTATATGGGCGGTCCAGAGAAGATCATGAATACCAACGGCGCTGGCGACGGCGCGCTGGCGGCATTGCTGCATGATATTACCGCTAACAGCTATCACCGCAGCAACGTGCCTAACTCCAGCAAGCACAAGTTCACCTGGCTGACCTATTCGTCGTTAGCCCAGGTGTGTAAATATGCGAATCGCGTGAGTTATCAGGTGCTGAACCAGCATTCCCCGCGCCTGACGCGCGGTTTGCCGGAACGCGAAGATAGCCTCGAAGAGTCGTACTGGGATCGTTAAATCATGCACATGCCGGATAAGCGATAGCGTCATCCGGCAACGACATCAGCCTGTAACGACCACCTCACCTGCAGGCGGCGTTTCAATCAGCTCCAGCATGGTACGGGCGATTTCACGCTCACCCATGACGACCTGATTGGCGCCGCGTTCGGTAATGTATTCCACCTCGTCGTCATAATGCGCGCGGGCGATAATTTCAATCGACGGGCACTTCTCGCGTGCTGAAGCGACAATTTCACCCGCTTCATAGCCATTGGGAATGGTCAGCAGCAGCCAGCGTGCGCAATCCAGATGCGCCAGATTCATAATTTCTTCGTTGGCGGCATTTCCCAGCACCGCGCGGATCCCGCGCTCGCGCAGTTCATCCACTCGGGTGCGTGAGGTTTCGATAACTACCAGCGGGATCCCCGCAGCCATCAATTTCTCGCCCAGCAGGCTACCGACGCGCCCAAAGCCAACCAGCAGGGCGTGATTGCAGATATCCACCGGAATTTGCTTCTCTTCTTCAATAGCCTCTTCCAGCGTCTGTTCTTCCAGCGTTTCTGTTTTGGCGAGATATTTTTCTAACACCGCGAACAGCACCGGGTTAAGCATGATGGACAGGATCGCCCCCGCCAGCACCAGATTCTGTCCGGCCTGCGGCAGCAGGTTTAACGCCATGCCCAGACCCGCCAGGATAAAGGCAAATTCACCAATCTGCGCCAGGCTGGTGGCAATGGTGAGCGCTGTGCGTTGGGAGTGACCAAACAGGCGCACCAGGAAATAGGCGGCAAGGGATTTACCAAAGATGATAATCGCCAGCGTGCCCAGTACCGCCAGCGGCTGCTGAATCAGAATCATGGGATCAAAGAGCATCCCGACGGAAACGAAGAACAGTACAGCGAACGCATCGCGCAGCGGCAGGGTGTCATGCGCCGCACGGTGACTCAGTTCAGATTCGTTCAGCACCATGCCGGCGAAGAATGCCCCCAGTGCAAAGGAGACATCGAACAGCTCCACTGCGCCAAATGCGATACCTAATGCGAGGGCGAGGACTGACAGGGTAAACAGTTCGCGTGAGCCGGTTGCGGCGCTGCGGGCCATAATCCACGGTACCAGGCGACGACCGACCAGCATCATAATTGCGATAAACGCCACCACCTTACCGATGGTAATGCCCATATCTACGGCCAGCGAGGCAAAGCCGACATCTTCTTTTTCCAGCATTCCAGCGACGGCTGGTAGGAGAACCAGCGTCAGCACCATCATCAGGTCTTCGACAATCAGCCAGCCAATGGCGATTTGCCCGCGCTGACTGTCAATGAGCTGCCTTTCTTCAAGTGCACGCAATAGCACCACGGTACTGGCGGTTGAAAGACACAGACCAAACACGATCCCAACCATCAGCGACCAGCCCATCACCGCTGAAAGCGCCATGCCCAGCAGCGTTGCCACCGCTATCTGGGCAATCGCGCCGGGAATGGCGATAGACTTTACCGCCATCAAATCCTTCAGCGAAAAGTGCAGCCCCACGCCGAACATCAGCAGGATTACGCCAAGCTCGGCCAGTTCAGGCGCTAACTTGGTATCAGCAACAAAACCAGGTGTAAATGGACCGGCCAGAACGCCCGCTAACAGATATCCCACCAGAGGAGAAATACGTAGTTTATTGGCAATCATGCCTAATATAAAAGCGAGCACAAGGCCGCCGACAATGGTGGTGATAAGCGGGGTGGCGTGATGCATTCCGTCTCCTTTGGTTGCTGTGATAATCCTGAAAACTCAAACGACGAGTAATAGTTTATGACAATTTTGATGTTTTTGTTTGTGAATAATTATTGAATTTTGATGAAAATAGGATTTTAGACGTAAAAAAGCACGGATCGGAAAAGTACAGCGGTATGTGAGAGGCAAAGGCTGATGGCTACTGTAAGTCTGACGGCCAAAATTTACTTTTGGCCGTCAGGAAATCACGCTTTATGTCGGTTATCAGGTAAGAATATGGTCAGTATCCCCAGTAGTGGCAGGAAAGCACATATTTTGTAGACCAAATCGATGCTGGTATGGTCGGCAATCAGCCCTAACACCGCGGCTCCCAAGCCGCCCATGCCGAAGGCAAAACCGAAAAATAGCCCAGAAACCATGCCGATACGGCCAGGAAGCAGCTCCTGCGCGTAGACCAGAATGGCAGAAAACGCCGATGCGAGGATAAAACCAATGATCACGGTTAAAATCCCGGTCCATTCCAGCGTTGCGTAGGGTAAAAAGAGGGTAAAGGGTGCTACGCCGAGGATAGAGCCCCAAATAACATATTTTCTGCCAATTTTATCGCCCAATGGTCCACCAATCACCGTCCCGGCTGCGACGGCAAACAGGAAGGCAAACAAGTGAAACTGGGCATTTTGTACCGATAATCCGAATTTTTGCATCAGATAAAAGGTGTAATAGCTGCTGATGCTCGCCATATAGAAGTATTTGGAGAAAATCAGCACCAGCAGGATGCTTACCGCCAGCACCACTTTATTCCGTGGTAACGGATTCACGATGGCGACTTTCGGTTTTCCTTTACTCATCCGGTGCTGCGCGGCATACCAACGGCTGATTTGCGCCAGAACGACAATCGCTAATAACGCAGCCAGCACAAACCAGGCCACATTACCCTTACCATATGGCGCGATGATGACAGCCGCCAGTAACGGTCCCAGAGAGCTACCAAAGTTGCCGCCAACCTGGAAAATTGACTGGGCCAGACCGTGACGACCGCCGGAGGCCATTCGCGCCACGCGGGATGATTCCGGGTGAAATACCGAAGAGCCGGTACCAACCAGCGCCGCGGCGAGCAGGACCATATGGAAACTGCCGGCCATGGCCAGCAAAACAAGCCCACTCAGCGTGAAGCACATCCCAATGGGCAGCGACCACGGCATCGGGTATTTATCCGTCCAGTAACCCACAACCGGTTGCAGCAGTGAGGAAGCAAGCTGGAAGGTCAGGGTAATCATCCCTATCTGCATAAACGTCAGCGAGAACTCTGACTGCAATAGCGGATAAATCGCCAGGATCAGCGACTGGATCATATCGTTTAGCAGATGGGAGAGGCTGATTGCCCCTAAAATGCCAAATGAGGTGCGTGCTTTAGCAACCGACGCTGACGCGCCAGCCACTGGCTGGGTTGGTTCACTTATTGCCATAGAAAGTCACTTCTGTTTGGGTTGCGATTATGAGGGTAATCTAATTTGTTATTATTACCTGACTAACATACCTGCGGAAGGTGTTTGAAGGAAGTCTCATTTCTGAAAACATTTTCGGCTATTATTTTCAGTAGCTGTAATTTTATGCCCGAACTAATTCGACTTACAGGTAGGCGGCAAACGCGAGAGTCCCAGGAGCTTACTGCATAAGCGACAGGGGGAAGTGAGCGCAGCCAACGCACATGTAATTTGAAGGATAACGGGTATGGCGGTTGATATTGAGTCAGGGAGTGAAATATGAAGTTTTTAAAACGGGGCGTGGCGCTGGCGTTATTAGCCGCATTTGCGCTGGCAGGTCAACCTGCACAGGCGTACGAAAAAGATAAAACCTACAAAATTACCATTCTGCATACCAACGATCATCACGGTCACTTCTGGCGCAGCGAATACGGTGAATACGGGCTGGCGGCACAAAAAACGCTGGTGGACGGTATTCGTAAAGAGGTGGCTGAGGAAGGAGGCAGTGTACTGCTGCTTTCCGGTGGCGACATTAATACCGGCGTACCGGAGTCTGATCTGCAGGATGCGGAACCTGATTTTCGCGGAATGAACCTGATTGGCTATGATGCGATGGCGGTCGGAAACCACGAGTTTGATAATCCGCTTAGCGTATTGCGCCAGCAGGAAAAATGGTCCAAATTCCCGTTTCTCTCGGCCAATATCTATCAGAAAAGCACCGGCGAGCGTTTGTTTAAGCCGTGGGCCATCTTTAAGCGCCAGGATTTAAAAATTGCCGTACTCGGTTTAACCACTGACGATACGGCGAAAATTGGCAACCCAGAGTTCTTTACCGATATTGAGTTCCGTAAACCTGCTGATGAAGCCAAACTGGTTATCCAGGAACTGAACATGGGGGAAAAGCCGGACATCATTATTGCGACCACCCATATGGGACATTATGACAATGGCAATCACGGCTCGAACGCGCCTGGCGACGTAGAAATGGCGCGCAGCCTGCCGGCGGGATCGCTGGCAATGATTGTGGGTGGTCACTCGCAGGATCCGGTATGTATGGCCGCGGAAAACAAGAAGCAGGTTGATTACGTACCGGGTACGCCGTGTGCGCCAGACAAGCAAAACGGGATCTGGATTGTGCAGGCGCATGAGTGGGGGAAATACGTGGGGCGGGCGGACTTTGAGTTCCGCAATGGCGAAATGAAAATGGTTAATTACCAGCTCATCCCCGTCAACCTTAAGAAAAAAGTGACCTGGGACAACGGTAAAAGTGAGCGCGTACTCTACACCCCGGAAATTGCAGAAAATCAGCAAATGCTTTCTCTGCTGACGCCGTTCCAGAATAAAGGTAAAGCGCAGCTCGACGTGAAAATTGGTAGCGTCAATGCGCGCCTCGAAGGCGACCGTAGCAAAGTCCGTTTCGTGCAGACCAACATGGGGCATTTACTGCTGGCTGCGCAAATGGCGCGAACCAGCGCTGATTTTGGCGTGATGAGCGGCGGCGGTATCCGTGACTCCATCGAAGGCGGTGATATCACCTATAAGAGCGTGCTGAAAGTGCAGCCGTTCGGTAACATCGTGGTGTACGCCGACATGAGCGGGAAAGAGGTGATTGACTATCTGACCGCCGTGGCGCAAATGAAGCCGGATTCCGGGGCCTATCCGCAGTTTGCCAATGTCAGCTTCGTGGCGAAAGACGGCAAGCTTAACGATTTGAAAATTAAAGGCGAACCCGTTGATCCAGCCAAAACCTATCGCATGGCAACGCTGAGCTTCAATGCCACCGGCGGCGATGGCTATCCGCAAATTGATAACAAGCCTGGCTATGTAAATACCGGGTTTATTGATGCGGAAGTGCTGAAAGAGTACGTGCAGAAGAACTCACCGCTCGATGCTGGTGCGTATGAGCCGAAGGGCGAGGTAAGCTGGCAGTAACAGGGCAATTTGGGGCATCATTTTATCCGCTCCTCCGGGCCGCCCTTCATGGCGGCCCAATAATCCTACTTATTACCTCTATGCTCCGGTTCCTGCACGCTGGCCGAGTCCAAACTGTCTTCACCAATCACACCCTGTAATCGCAGTAGGCTCAATTGCCGTATCACCGGGCAAAAGACAATTAATCACGGCGTGCGATATCGGCGAATTTCGCATCCAGAATTTTCGCCAAATCGCCCGCTGCCAGTTCAATATCCAGCCCGCGTTTGCCGCCGGACACATAAATGGTGTCAAACGTCTGGGCGGGAGCGTCGATGAGCGTCGGCAATCTTTTTTTCTGCCCCAGCGGGCTGATGCCGCCTACCAGATACCCGGTGGTTCGCTGCGCGATCATCGGATCGGCCATATCGACCTTTTTGGCTCCCAACGCCCTGGCGACTTTTTTGAGATCCAGTTGACCGGCTACCGGCGTAACGGCAACCGCCAGGTGCTTCATATCGCCATTCACGGCAACCAGTAGCGTTTTGTAGACCTGGTCCGCATTCAGACCTAACTTGCGTACCACTTCGTCACCAAAGTTCGTCTCGGACGGATCGTGATCGTAGGTGTGGATCTGGAAAGAAATTTTGTTTTTTTCGAGTAATTTAACGGCGGGTGTCATAGCAATTTTCCTGGCCCAGACAAAATACGACACAAGCATACGCCTGATGTCTGTCTAAAAAATAGTACCATCTTGCGCAATAGTGTTGGCAGGATGATGACTTTGAGCGACAATCGAACTACACCGATGCTTTAAGCGTCGGGATCATAATAATGATGAAATTCCTCTTTGACGGGCCAATAGCAATATTGGCCATTTTTTTACCGTAACATCTCCGGCAAATTTCCTTCTCCATACAAATGCAGCGCGCCAACGGCTACAACATAGTGACCGGCGGGCATCGCCCTGAGTCGATCGCGCCAGGCCGCATTACGCTGATGCATCAAAACGTCATACAGCGACTGGCTAAAAGTATTGGGTAGAGTGAGTTCGCTATTGCGTGGCGGCGTTTTAAGCCACCAGCCCATCATCTGTTGTAGCAGTCTGGCATTGGTATGCCAGTGCGTCAGGGTATCGTCCAGCAGAGCCAGTCCGTTATCGGGTAACTGACATAACAGCTCGATTTGGCTGGATGCGCCTTCCAGCTCGATTATGGGTTTATGCACCTGTTTTGCCGCATTCAGGAGTTGGTAATCAATGCCGTATTCTGCCCGCAACCCCAACTGCTGCGCCTGCGTTGCCTGCAAGACCATGGCGATTTGCCACAGCGGCTGTGTAGACAGCAGGGAAGGGGAAATACCCAGCTCGTCGGTGACTTTGTGCAGATTATCTAGCAGCTCTGGGCTGATGCGCTCTTCCAGTGCGGCAAAGGTCGGAAGGTTGGCAAACGGCGCGTCGTCGCCGGAAACATCGGCTTCGACAATGAGCGCATCGGCACGCTGGAGCTTTTTGAGTAATTTGGCAGGCAGAGGCGCCATATCGCGGCTGCCCATGTGAATACTGCCAATCAGATGAAAATGGCGGTTTCCGGGCAAGGAGATGTCGATGGCAGGCCAGGTATAGTGGTTGCCGCGTAGCGCGGTGAAAAATGATTTTACCCGGTACAACAGATCCATACGGCCTCCCTAAGTAGACTTCCATGCTAGCGCGTGGTCCTGGAAGGTGCAAATACACTTCATCATTCGCTCCGCCTCTTTATTGGCAGCGTGCAAAAACCCCAGTCACATAATTGGCTATGCTCCTGGGGTTTTTATACTTGCCGCCTTGAGGCAACGCGAATGATTTGGGGCCCCGTTCAGAGCGACATCCGGTAAAGGCTTACTCTTTAGGTTTGAAGCGCAGCAGTCGATTAGCGTTGCTCACCACGGTAATGGAGGAGAGCGCCATCGCCGCTCCGGCAACGACCGGGTTGAGCAGTGTTCCGGTGAACGGCCACAAAATCCCGGCGGCAACGGGGATACCGATGCTGTTATAGATAAACGCGCCGAGCAGGTTCTGCTTCATATTGCGCAGCGTTGCCCGGGAGATAGACAGCGCATCTGCAACGCCCATCAGGCTATGGCGCATCAGCGTAATCGCGGCGGTTTCAATCGCCACATCGCTGCCGCCACCCATGGCAATCCCTACGTCAGCCTGAGCCAGCGCAGGCGCATCGTTGATACCGTCACCGACCATGGCAACCTGACGCCCCTGGCTCTGCAGACGTTTAATCGCCTCGGCTTTACCGTCCGGCAGAACGCCAGCAATCACCTCATCAATACCCGCCTCTTTGGCAATGGCGTTGGCGGTCGTTGGGTTGTCGCCGGTGAGCATCACCAGACGATACCCGGCGCGGTGCAGACGCTGGAGTGCTGCCACGCTGTCGCTACGCAGAGGATCACGTACCGCTAACAGCGCTGCTGCTTTACCGTCAATCGCTAACAGTACCGGGGTTGAGCCTTGGGAAGCCTGAGCGGTGATTTCAGCCTCCATTTCAGTGGTATCTACCTGCTGTTCATTGAGCAGTGCCTGGTTTCCCAGCAGCAGCGAATGACCTTCCGTTTCGCCACTGACGCCTAAACCGCGCAGCGTACGGAAACCGTTGACCTGCGGCAGCGTGACATCACCTGCTTTGTCCAGAATCGCCCTGGCTAACGGGTGGCTGGAACCCTGTTCAAGGGCCGCTGCCAGACGAATTGCCAGCGCTTCGTCGGTATTGCCAAACGTTTTGATGGCGACAACCTGTGGTTTGCCTTCAGTTAGCGTCCCGGTTTTATCAAACACGATGGTATCGAGCGTGCTGGCGCGCTGCAGCGCATCGGCATCACGTACCAGCACCCCAAATTCAGCGGCACGCCCGACGCCGGAAATAATCGACATCGGCGTTGCCAGACCCAGCGCACAAGGGCAGGCAATAATCAGGACGGTGGTGGCGATTACCAGCGTATAGACAATCTGCGGCGCCGGTCCAAAGAAATACCAGATAGCCGCACTGACCAGCGCAATGGCGACCACGACCGGAACGAACACCGACGAGATGCGGTCGGCCAGTTTGCCAATCTCCGGTTTGCTGCTTTGCGCCTGGCGCACCATACGAATAATGCGCGACAGCGTGGTGTGACTGCCAACAGCGCTGGCGCGGAACAGCACGCTACCGTCCTGTACGACCGTACCGGCGTGGACGCTATCGCCTGCACCTTTTTGCTGTGGAATCGGCTCACCGGTCAGCATGGCCTCATCCAGCCAGGCTTCACCCTGAGTGATTTCGCCATCAACCGGAACGCGGTCACCGGTGGTCAGGCGCAGCAACATTCCAGCCTGCACCTCTGCCAGCGGCACGTTCTTTTCACCTTCGTCAGTGACGACCCGCGCGGTCGGCGGTGTCAGATCGAGCAGTTTTTCTAGTGCTTTAGACGAGCGTTGGCGAGCCCGCGCTTCCAGCATGTGTCCGAGGTTAATCAGACCGATAATCATGGCACTGGCTTCATAATAGAGGTGTCGCGCTTCCATCGGGAACCATTGTGGCCAGAGGTTGACGCTCATGGAATAGAGCCATGCCACCCCCGTACCCAGCGCCACCAGCGTATCCATGGTCGCGGTGCCGTTCATCAGGCTTTTCCACGCATTGCGGTAAAAGTGACCGCCCGCGAAAACCATCACGGCAAGCGTTGCCAGACCAATCATCAGCCACAGGCTGCGGTTGTCGTCGCTCACCATCATGTTGTCGCCAATCATGCCCCATACCATGACCGGGATACCCAGGAGCAGCGCGACGGCTGCCTGCCAGCGAAAACGTTTCATGGTTGCCACGGCGGTTTCTTGCTGACGTTCGCGACGCTTAGCATCATCTTCAATCGCTTCTGCGCCGTAGCCCGCTTTTTCAACCGCCTGTACTAAATCTGCGGCGGAGGCACTGCCCATTACCAGCGCAGTGCGTTCCGCCAGGTTTACCCGTGCCTGCGTGACGCCCGGTACACTTTGCAATGCATTTTGTACGCGGGTCACACAACTGGCGCAGCTCATGCCGTTTAACAGCAACTGTTGGCTGTCATCATCAGCCGTAGCTGCCGGAAGCTCGGAAGGGACCGCTGCCAGTGCTTCCGACGGGATTGATGACTCCGTCAGCGGTTTAGCCTTTGGGTGGCTTAACTCCGCGCCGTAACCGGCTTGTTTAATGGTTTCAATCAGCGCTTCTGCGCTGGCGCTCCCGGTAACATGCGCTTCTGTCACGGTGACATCCGCTTGCTCAACGTCCGGACGTTGTTCCAGACTTTCTTTAACGCGTTTTACGCAGTGACCACAGGACAGGCCGTCCAGGGTTAGATCGATTGTTTGAGACATAACCAACTCCTTTTTTGCAGGATTAACTGACTGTGATAAAGGTTAAACCTTCCAGCAAGGGGAAGGTCAAGGGCGTTTTTAGAAAAGGTGAAAAAAGGGTGTAAAGGGAGAAAAACGGGAACGCCACGTCAGGGGTTCCCGGTCTGTTATTGATTGAGGACGATAATCGGCGTTCGATGCTCCGGTTCATTTATGACCGTGAGATCGGCACCGTACAGCGCGTTCAGCGACCGTTGCTTCAGGACATCCTGCGAATATCCGTTATCAACTATCCTGCCGCATTCCATCAATACCACACGGTCGGCATAGCGCGCCGCGAGGTTGAGATCGTGCAGGACGCAGCAGACGTTAAACTGCCGTTCACGCACCAGACGACGTAGCAGACGAAAAAGGTGCTGCTGGTGGTGAATATCCAGCGCGGAGGTGGGTTCATCAAGAAACAACCATTTCGGTCCAGGCTCGGGCTCCCAAAGCTGAACCAGCAGGCGCGCCAGTTGTACCCGCTGTTGTTCTCCTCCCGAGAGATGCCGGTAATCGCGTGCGGCCAGCGTCTGGCAATCACACAATGCCATGATGTACTCCGTTTCATCGCCCGTGTTGCGCGTACGATACGGATGTCTGCCCATGCGAATGACCTCCTGAACTCTAAACGGGAAGGCCATATGACTATTCTGGCGCATCACGGCACGGGTTTTTGCCAGCTCGGTGATTGACCACTTGTCCAGCGGCTTGCCAAACATGCTACAACGCCCACTGTGGGGCTGCAGATATCCCGTAAGCTGGCGTAGCAGCGTCGATTTCCCGGCTCCGTTCGGGCCAAGAATCGCGATGATCTCTCCATCAGGTAGCGTCAGGGAAACGTCGTCGGTCAGTCGTCTTCCCTGAATGTGGTAGACCAGATTTTCAGCGACGATCATGACACCCTCCGGCTACGCAGTATTAACCACAGGAAATACGGTCCCCCGATCAGGCTGGTTAACAGGCCAACGGGCATTTCGGCTGGCTGAACAAGTGTGCGGGCCAACGTGTCGGCAATCAGAAGTAAACAGGCACCGGCCAGCGTAGAGCAGGGAATCAACCAGCGATGATCGGCGCCGGTCGTCATTCTGATCAGATGTGGGATCACCAGGCCAATAAAGCCAATTACGCCGCTGACGGAAACCGCAGCGCCAACCAGGAGCGAACTGAGCAACAGTAACTGCTGACGCTTACGTTTGACGTTTACGCCGAGGTAATGCGCCTCTTCATCACCCAACTGCAGTAAATTAAGCGTTCCCGCCATGCAGATGGTTACAACAATGGCTGGAAGAATAAACGTGCTGGCAACCAACAGCGTTGGCCACTGGGCCTGGCCGAGATTTCCCATCATCCACAATGTAAGTTGACGTAGCTGCTGCTCGTCGCCCACATAGCTCAGTACGCCAATAGCCGAACCGCACAGGGCATTGATAGCGATACCGGCTAACAGCAGTTGCATCATTCCACCGTGGTTATGACGCTGGCTTATCAGGAAAATAATCGTGCAGACCACCATGCTGCCTGCGACGGCAAAAATCATCTGCTCATACAGCACCAGCACCACGGGGAACGAAAATGGGATAACTATCGCGATGCCGACCATCAGCGCGGAGCCGCTGCTGACGCCAAGCAGGCCAGGATCGGCCATCGGATTGCGAAAAAGTCCCTGCATGATGACCCCAGCCGTCGCCAGCGCAGCACCGACCAGAACGGCCAGCAGCACGCGAGGCAAGCGGATGTTTAACCAGATATCACGATATTCGTCGTTGAACAGAGCGCTGAAGCTAATGTTCAGCGCCCCCTGGCTGGCACCGAAGAGCATCAGAGCAACCAGCAAAAGAGAAAGACCCGTCAGGATGCTGACGGAAGAAAGCGAGTCCTTAAGCACGTAACGCTCCATAACGTCTTTGCGGCGCGGAGTTCCCGCGCCGTGAGGGGTTTACGCGGGTTTCAGTCCCGGCTCAACCAAACTGTAAATCTGGTTATTGAGTGCCGGCGCAGTGGCCAGTTCGTGAATATGCTTCGCAACATCTGCACGCATCACAAAGCCGTGACACTCCTGAGCCTGTATTCGTTGCGCCTGGCCGGTGGCTGCACCGTTCAGCAAACCGCCGGGGCGGAGAATGGCGTAGTCCAGTCGACTGGTTTGTAGCCAGCTTTCAGCCAACGATTTTTCCCGTACAGCCTGACCAAATGTGGCCTTTGCGCGTGAAGAAAGAAAAGGCCAACTGTCACCGCAGCCGAGTGAGGTCACCAGAATCATGCGCTTGATCTCCGCTTTTTCTGCTTTATCAATGACGGTTCTGTGCGCCAGATAATCTTGGGCGCCGCCCATGGAGGAGATCACCGTGGCATGTTGACCCGCTGCGCGACAGGCACAGGCGGTGACCTGACTATCGCAGGCGTCGCCGATGAAGACCTGCACACCTTTTTCCTGCAACCCTGCAGCGACCTGTGCGTTGCGAACGACGGCAATCACCGGACGTTGTTCCGCCAGTGCGAGTTCAAGCGTTTTCGCGCCGACGCCGCTACCACCCGCACCAAAAATGAGCCATGGAGCCATCAGGCATGTTCCTTTAAAGATGAAGACAACGCGTGAAAGGCGCTGACCTGTTCGGCCAGTAACTGTCGATGCTCATCCCGACCGAGGAAAATTTTGAACATTGCGCTACCCGCCTGGTTAAAGAAGAGAATGGACGCGGTGTCCATTCCCATAAATTTGCGTTCAATCAGGGCAATATGCGTACAGTTTTCTGCCTTGATATGACCGGTCATGCCTTTTTTGCCGCGCAGGTTGAAGTAGCCATGACGGTGGAATCCGGAAGGTAATTCACCGGTGAATTCCAGAATGACATCAGCAGTATGGACCAGGGTGGTGACTTTGCCCCATTCGCTGACGGTTTCCCAGACGGTATCAAATTGATCGCCGGAAACCAGCGTCGGGGAGGGGAGGTTTTTCACCACCTCCAGCAGCGTGGTGTTGTACTGGGCAGCGATAGCTTCCAGCGTACCGTCCGGTTCAGTTTTCAAAAAATCCTGTAAAGAGACATGGCTCATAATTCACTCCTGGTATGGTTGTTCTACCGCAATGCGCGGCGCGTTAAGTGCCTGAATAAGTTCATCAAGAGACTGCAAAATATTGCTCGCCCAAAAACGCCCTTCATTGGTCAGGCGCACACAGGTGCTGGCATCTCGCGTCAGTCCTGCGTGATGCCATTGGGTCAGTAGCGGAGTCAGTTTTTGTGCATGAGGCGTCAGTTCATCCAGCGGAACGCGGGCCGTTTCAATGCCCGCCTGGAGAGTGTGTCGCCACTGGAAACCACGCTCGGCGGTACGCATCATCATCATTAGCGGTTTTTTCCCGGCGGCGATAGATTCATGCCATGTTGTCAGATTGCGCTCGACCATCCAGGAATAGCCATTGACTGATCCCCCGGCGCCTGAGCCGAATGCCAGACAGTCCGCTCCCTGTTTAATCAGCAGGTTGTACAGATTGCGTTCACGCGTGGTACGCGCCCAGTGGCTGTTGCTGATGCAGCGCCAGCCTGCGCTGTCCATGAAATCGCAACCCTGAAGATAGAGATCGCGACGTTCGGCGGGAGAGGGAACGGTTGTGCGCCCGGTTTCAACTGCTTTGCCAAGCGGTGTATTGGGGATCAGGTTCAGCGCATAAAGATCTACGCCGTCGAGGCCGATGTCACGGGCAATCGCCAGATCGTCGCCCCACAGTTTTGCATCTTGTCCTGGCAGACCAAACAACAGATCGCATACCACGGCGGCACGATCCCGTTTTACCAGCCCCTGCATAAAGGCAATTGCGGTCGGGCCGTCTGAGGTGCGCGCCATTTTCTTGCGGATCCGGCTGTTAAAAGATTGAATACCGATCGAAAACCGATTGGCGCCAGCGTCAAGGCAGGCATCAATTCGCGCATCGTCAAAATTGAGCACTCGTCCCTCAATGGTAATTTCGCAGTCCGGTGCCAGCGGTAACTTTTCACGCAGCGCGGTGATGATTCTGCCCAGATCCCGTGCTGACAGCGCTGAAGGCGTACCGCCGCCAAAATAGACGGCGTGAATTGGGGCTGACTGATGTAATGCGCTATCGGCTTCCATCTCGATTTCGCGCAACAGCGCGTTGGTGTAGCGGGCGCAGTGATCTTCTTCGAACCGGTTTTGATAAAAACCACAGAAAGTACAATGCGTTGCACAAAAAGGGATATGCAAGTACACCAGCCGTTTACGCGGCGGGGTAGGCTGGCTGATAACATCCTGCCAGGTTTGTGACAATAGCTCTTTGGCAATCGGGATCGCCCCGCGCCATGGCATTGTGGCGCGGCGATCCTTAAAGGGCTGACTTCCCTCAAGCGCAAAATGCGCGGTGAGATCCAGCGAGTGTTCAGTTTTCATTCTTTTTTATAAATCCAGTTAGTGAGGCCAGAATTGCTGGTGCAGGGCTTCAACCGCATCGGCGACGCGAGGCCCCATTCCCAGAATCAGCGCCTGGTCTACCGCCACAATGCGCTGATTTTTCCAGGCCGCAGTGTGGGTAATACCGGCAATCGCGCTCAGACGAGCCAGATCGCCATCCACCATTTGCGACGTCACCACGATCACCTCCGGGTTGGCGGCGATCAGCGACTCTGCGCTGTAACTTTTATACTGCGCGTGGGTGGCGACATTTTGTGCGCCCGCAAGGGTCATAATGGCATCGGCAACGCTGCCCTTGCCGGCGACCTGCGGCGCGCTGCCGCCAGCGGAGAGAATGAACATGGCTTTGACCGGCGCATTTTTCGCCGCCACGCTGTGCTGAACATGATCCAGACGTTGATGCAGGCGATTGACCAGCGCTTCACCTTGTTCAGGAATGCGCAGCGTTTGAGCCAGCTCCCGAATGTTGGCGTACATCTGCTCGACGGTGGCCGGTACGCGCGGCAATGTAACGACGTTAACTTTCTGCGCCCGGAGCTGATCCAAAACGATTTGAGGGCCTGCATCCTGCCAGGTGATAAAGCTGTCTGGGTGCAGCGATAAAATGCCCTCGCTGCTTAACTGCTTCCAGTAGCCGATATGCGGGAGTGCGGCAGTTTCAGGTGGGTACGAGGTGGTTTCATCGACGCCAACCACCCGGTTGCCGACGCCCATGGCGTAAATCAGTTCGCTAAGCGAACCGCCCGCCACCACCAGGCGGTCAGCGGACTGGGCGCTGAAAACACAGGCGAGGCTCAGTAAGCCAATCATGAGTTTTTTCATCGTCAGAAATTCCACGCAAAGCCAACAGCGGCATTGAAACCAGCGTCTGGGATAGATTCATGCGCGGTTCTGTAACGCTTGTCGGTCAGGTTGTTGAGCGCGAGGTTGACCTGATACTGGTCCTGCGGACCAAACTCAGTGTTGAATGCGAGGTTTAGCGTGGCCCAGCCTGGGTAGTTTATTTCCGTGGTGCCGGTATTATCTTTAGCGCGGGACGCCGCGCGAATAAAGACATCTGACGTCACGTTAGCGACATTCATCAACCAGGTATGTTTCAGGCCAACGCGCCCGGTCAGCGTGGGTTCGCCGGTATCCCAGGTTTTTATGGTGTTGCCTTCGTATTGACGGCGAATGAGATTACCGCTCAGGTAGGGGGAAACCGCCCAGCCGTTGTATTCTGCAGTTAATTCCATGCCCCAGGTTTTGGCACGATCGATGTTGTCGTAGTAGTAATAGCCGCCGCGGGAAGAGGTGGTGTTGCCGTTGCAAACGGGTTGGCCTGAACAGGCCAGACTGGCGATATAGTCTTTGGCTTCAGAGTAATAAATGGCGCCGTCAATCAGCCACATATTCCCTTTATACCGCGCGCCCAACTCATAGTTATTCGAGTGTTCAGCCTTCAGGTTTGGGTTGCCGTAGGTAACGCTGCCGCCGGCGGATGTCTGCATGAACAACTGAGTAAGCGTGGGGAAGACATAGCCCTGGGCGTATGCAGCCCGGAGTTCAAGATCTTCAAAGCCGGAATAGCGCAGGCTGGTCGAGGTCACCAGTTCATCATCGTGAACGGAATTTCCCCCGGTGGATTGCCAGGTGGTGCCGCTGCTTTGGATAGTTTGCGTATCGTTGCGATTGAGTTTCGAAGACAGCCAGTACTGGCGTGCGCCCACGGTCCACGTCCAGTCATCGGCAAAGCGCCAGTCGTTTTGCGCGAACAGTGAGGTGTTGCTTTGTTCCGCTTCGTTATATGACAGGGTACGGGTTTGCGTATCGAAGAAGCCGGTAGCCGCGGTCTGGCGCGTACTGCCGTCCGTGTCCTGTTTTATTTTGTCATGCTGATACTGAGTGCCAATCACCAGCGTGTTGTTAGCCGGAAGGGAGATATTGCCCTGCAGCGTTACACCCTGGGTATATTGTTTGTCGTTGGTATTGGTTTGATTGCTTACCGTCAGCGCTTTAATCATCGGGCTGGGGATAATCTGGGTCGTTTTGACCCGGTTTTCAAATTTGCGCTCTATTGTCTGGGTGTATGCGTCAAAATGGATGTTCTTCAGGTAATCCCCGTCGGCCGCGTAGTCGTAGAAAAGACCGATTTTCTCGCGTTCCAGCTTAGGAATTTTGACGCTAAAGTCGTCGAACTGACCTTCGGGATCGTCAAACCAGGTTTGAGTGGATAGCTTATAACGGTCGAGTGAGAGTCCAATTTTGTGGCGATCGAGGTTGTAGCCAAGCCACACTCCCTGACCGTTATTACGGAAGTTGGTGTCGGGCAATCTTCCGTCAGGTGTATCGCGATCCCCTTGGTCGGAATAGCTGCCATTGATGCGGTAATCAAAGTTACCGATGCTTCCCCAGGCTGCCGCTGACTCTTCCCATCCTGCTGTTGCGGAGTTATAAACAGCCTTAACGCTACCCCCCAGAGGCTTATCGCCGCCTTTTTTGTAATAAAGTTCACGACGCCGCCAATTGCCTGCGAACCGTAGAGGACAGAATAAGGGCCTTTGACCACTTCAATGCGTTCCAGCGCGGATTCGTCAATCAGTAAACCGGCTCCGTAGTTTTGTCCGGCACGTTGGTAGCTGACGACCTGGCCGTCTATCAAAATCAGCACCCGTGAAGAAGCTTCGCCACGGATACGAATTTGTTTCCGACCTGCGAGAGCGTTATCGGTAACTTCGACGCCGGGGATATCTTGTAAATCATCAGCAACAGAAACGCTGGTGGAATTTTGTAGCGTCTGGCGATCGATAACCTGAATGGTTGCTGGGCTATCCCAGAGACTACTTTCTGTGCGGTTAGCCGTAACGATCACCGTATCTTCGTCGGACGTTGAACCGTGTGTTGGAGAGGTCGCTGCAAAAGTAGCGCCGGACATGCATAATGTCAGGGCTGAAAGAATAAATGGCCTTTGGTTAATCCGTGGCAACATAAGAGAACCTTTATTGAATGTAAATGATCATCATTATCATTCGCGTTTGTATATAAAATTGTTTCCCTTTGTTCAAGATGAAAGGTGCAGAACCGATGCATCTTTTGATTTGAGTCAATTTTGCGTGGTCAATAAATGCTGAAATGTGATCTGAATCGGATATAACAATGTGAATTAAAAGGATTTGTGCATCGCTGTGATGGTGGAAGATGCGCGGGGTTCTTGGGTAAAGGATTACGGCAATGTGGGCTATAATGTGGCTCAGTACCAACAAGATCAGCGGGGGAAATGTGAATATTAGCGATGTTGCGAAAAAAACCGGTTTAACCAGCAAAGCGATACGCTTTTACGAAGAAAAGGGGTTAGTGACGCCGCCGCTGCGTAGCGAAAATGGCTATCGCACATACAACCAACAGCATCTGAATGAGCTTACGCTGTTACGACAGGCACGACAGGTTGGTTTTAACCTGGAAGAGTGCGGCGAGTTGGTGAACCTGTTTAACGATCCGGCGCGTCACAGCGCAGATGTGAAAAAGCGTACGTTAGAAAAGGTGGCGGACATTGAGCGCCATATCAGCGAGCTGCAGGCTATGCGCTTGCATTTGTTGGCGCTGGCGGAGAGTTGCCCTGGCGATGACAGCGCTGAATGCCCGATTATTGATAATCTCTCCGGCTGCTGCCACCATAAAGCGAAGGCTTAACGGGGTGGCGGATTAAGCATAAACACCACCGTGCCGCGGTACCACGGTGATTTCTCAAGCTGCGCTTCAGCCTGCGGGTCCCGGCTACCGTTTTGTACCAGCCCCAGCTTAAATGGAATGCGCAGACGACTGAGGGCGGGCAGATACGCCTGATAATTCGGTACCGTGTGACGTCCCTGATAGCTCTGGACCACCAGTTCATCGACCGCCAGCGCGTTCAGCGTGGCGACGTCGCCCGTTTTTGCCCAATCCAGTAGTCCGGTTACGCCAAGTGCAAACTCGGTCGGTAGCCGTTGGCGTAACTGCTGCAGAAAGTAGGCGTAATCGGCAAGCTGATGGGTCGCCGCGTCAAAATCAACCTGCAGGCCGATGACGTGATTCCCGGCCGCCTGCCAGCGTTGCATCAAGCGTATGATGCGCGCCGGGATCTCCTCCGGTACGTCGAGTGTGGTAAAGCGCACGGTCAACCAGATAGAGGGGAAAGTCAGGCGATTAACCGGCAGTCCGAGACGCTGGAACACCACGTTACCTGAACGTACCAGGACTTCGCCCTGATGCAGATAGACTGTTTGTGCGTTTTTCAGCTCGTCACTGGCCTTCACTCCGGACCATAGCCAGAAGGCCGGATGTTCACGGGCGGCGACGATTTCCGCCGCCTGTGCCTGGCCGAGTAGCAGCGCAGTTACCAGTAGTATTTGAGTTTTTGCGCCCACGGACTTCCCGGATACTGCGTTTTCAGTTGGGTGAACCAGCCTTTACGCTGTAGTTTATCCACTTCCTCACCGCCGCACTCGTTAGAGCCTGACGGCGCATAGCACATGATGGCGCGATACAGCGCAAAGCTCTTATCTTCAACCTCTGCTTTTGGCGATGTGATCACCTGCTGGTAGTAGCTTTGCCTGTCGAACTGGCCGAACGGTTTCTTGCGCGAGATTGCTGATTCAAGCACATCGTTGCCGGAACTGTTTTTCCATAAATCAACGTGGGTTTGCGTAGTGCGGAAAAATTCGCCTAAGCAGTTCAGGGCGTGGGCATCATGCGCTTGTTTGCTCAGAACTGTTACCGTTTCATTGAGGCTGCGACAGGTATAACCGCTCTCGGCAGAGTCGCCGTTCCAGTCGAAAATACTCAGATTAACGTCATCAAACGCTTCGCCAATGACCGGCGGCGTAATGGCGCTGGCCAGTTTTCTGTCATTCAGCCAGTCGTCAAAGCGATGCTCAGTAAGATCCCGCACCAGCAGCGTATGCAGGGCGATGGTACGCTCTTCGTTATTAGGACCGTGGACGGCTTGCTGGCGCAGTAGTTCAGGCGTTGCCTGGGTTTTCAGCACCTGCGAGCGAAAGCGCAGGTTGGTTACTGCGCTTTCTGGGGCGAAAATTGCCGCCACGTCGCCGCTATAAACCAGCGTCGCGGCTAGCTTAGCCTGCACATACTGCTGCTGTTCGTTGTCCTGGCTGAGCTTCAGCAATGTCTGCCAGAAATCACGTGCCGTGGTCCATTTCTGCTGGCCCATCAGCGCTTCGCCGTACAGCACCTGTTCGCTGAAGGCCAGCGTATCGTGGGCCGGAAGTTTCTGCGCCGGGGTAACTGCCGAAATAATCGCCGCGTAGTTGCCCGTTGCCAGCCACAGATTCAGCTGCAGATCGCGCCATAGCGGCAGTTTTTGGCTCTGCTCAAACACCGGTTTGCTGGCGTCAAGCTGGGCCTGCGTCAGCGTTGGTTTATTGTTGTTATTCAGGCGCAACGCGCGCAGCAGTTCGATATAGCTGACAAGCGGCGCATCGGGGAAAGCCTCCACCACGGACTGTTCGTAGAACGCCATGCCGTAGACATTATCGTATTCGATGACGATCTCACGCAGTTGCTGTGCGTCAGCCGATTGCTGAAGCGTCTGCTCATACAACCCCGCCAATTGCGGCCACGCCTGTAAATACCAGTTGATACGACGCAGCATACCGTGCGAGGAAGCGGCGTACAGGCCTTGCGGGTAGTGTTGCAGATAGGCTTGCGCTAGCGTCTGAGCCTGAGAAGCGTCCTCGCGGTTAATTTTTGTGATATCAAAATCGCCGTACTCGCCCACGCTGTTCTGGCTGCTTTTGTTCAACGCCGCACGTATCAGCATGTATTGCGCGGTCTCAGCCAGCCACGGACGATCGCTTTTGGCTAGCTGAGCGAAATCCTGTTCGGCGCTGGCATAATCACCGGCATAAAAACTGGCGGCCGCTGCCAGATAGCTTTTGTAGGACTGAGCTGGAGAATCTGCCGGGAGAGTGGCAAGCGATGACTCAATCTGCTCGCGGGTTGCCCCGGATAACAGTCCTGTACGCGCCTGGGCCAGGGCCTGACGCTGATTTGCCGTTAACGTTGAGTCGGCCAGCAGTGCGGCAAAAAACGCGCTGACGCTCGCGGTATTATTCGAAACATGACGGTTCTCAAGCTCAGCGTCGTTGACGTTTATTTCGTCTGCGCTAATGTTCAGTTCGGCTATCTGTCGGGACAGGGGGCTGTCTTCAGCAGATACCTGCGCTGCGGCTGGCTGCGGGGCAATGTCATCCCACTGCGGATGATACGCAAAATAGAAATCGCGGGAGCGGGTGATGTCCGCCGGCATCGACTGCACCGGCAGAGCAAATGATTTCTCCTGGCTCAGCAGCCGCAGCAGGTTATCACGGCTGTCGTTTTCCGGATTGAAGGTGGGCGTGCCTTTCAGCAGGCAGCTGTCGTCGCTCCATTTGCAGTCTTCCATATCGAAAGAGGCGAATACCTGCGGGGCGGCGACCAATAATGAGCAAAGGGCAAAGGCAAGGGGTGTCTTCCTGACCATAGTCTTATTTCCTGTCTTTTCAGTGTGATACCGCTGTAATAATCAGGGTAATTCCCTCAACGGCAATGACTTCAACCTGCGTTCCGGCGCTCAAATCGTCGCGGGCGCTGACGGGCCATGAGCTGTCGCCGACGCGCATATGTCCGCGGCCATTGACCAGGGCAGTTTCCAGAATAAATCGACGGCCAACCAACTGCTGCCCGCGCTGGTTAAGATGGCTGTCGGCGGGTTTCTGATCTTGTACGCGCCTTGCCAGCCACTTCCACCACAGCCAGGCCGCCAGCAGGGTGAGTACGGCGAACATCGCCCCCTGCCACGCCCAGTCAAGCGGGATAAGCCACACCACCAGGCCGGTAATCACCGCCGCCACGCCGCTCCACAGCAGATAGCCGTTACCGCCCAGCATCTCGGCGGCGAGTAGCAGACCGCCGAGGCTGAGCCAGAAGATGTGCGGGTGCACCAGAATCATCGCTATCATGATTTTTTCCGTTCGCTGGCGCTGTCTTTCACCAGTTCGGCGATCCCGGCAATGGACCCCATCAGGCTGCTGGCATCCAGCGGCATCATCACCACTTTGCTGTTATTCGACGAACCGATGTGCTGCAGCGCTTCGGTGTATTTCTGCGCCACGAAGTAGTTCACGGCCTGAATATCCCCGGCTGCAATGGCCTCCGAAACCATCTGCGTCGCGCGGGCCTCGGCTTCTGCGGAACGTTCACGCGCTTCGGCCTGTAAAAATGCCGACTGGCGTTCACCTTCCGCTTTGAGGATTTTCGACTGCTTCTCACCTTCGGCCTTGACGATTTCTGCCTGACGGATCCCTTCCGCTTCAAGAATATAGGCACGCTTGGTACGTTCGGCTTTCATCTGCGCGTTCATGGCGTCGATAAGTTCTGCTGGGGGACGCACATCGCGGATTTCAATACGGGTGATTTTGATGCCCCAGGGATTCGTGGCCTCATCAACGATATGCAGCAGGCGCGTGTTGATGTTGTCGCGCTGGGAGAGCATTTCATCGAGTTCCATCGAGCCGAGAACGGTACGAATGTTGGTCATGGTCAGGTTGATGATCGCCAGTTCCAGGTTGCTGACCTCATAAGCCGCTTTTGGCGCGTCGATCACCTGAATAAAGCAGACGGCATCAATCGCGACGTTGGCGTTGTCTTTGGAGATGACTTCCTGAGAGGGGATATCAAGCACCTGTTCCATCATGTTGATCTTACGACCGATACGGTCCATGAACGGTACAACAAGGCTTAAACCCGGTTGCAGGGTTTTGGTGTAACGGCCAAAACGCTCGACCGTCCACTGATATCCCTGCGGGACGATTTTGACGCCAGCACCGACGATGACCAGCGCGACAAAAATGAGAATAGGAATAAAAATGAGCATTGATGAAACCTCCTGTTGTGTTGTCCTTTACTGCCTCATTAGTCAAATTATACCCGATTTATCAAGGTGGGCTCCCCTATAATAAATTACAGGGATAGACTGTCTGCACGAAAGAGGTAAAAAAGGGATTGGTAATGGAAGAAAGCAGCATTCTGCTTCAGTTAAAAAATGTCGCATGGCAGGCAGGGGCGACGCAGGTTCTCAATAACATCTGTTTTAATCTCCGGGCCGGAGAATTTAAGCTGATTACCGGCCAGTCTGGTTGCGGTAAAAGTACGTTACTCAAGATAGTGGCGTCATTAATTAGCCCGACTGCCGGTGAAATTCTCTTTGAGGGCAAGGAGATAAACACTCTTAAGCCTGAAACATATCGCCAGCAGGTCTCTTATTGTGCGCAAACGCCCGCGTTGTTTGGTGACACCGTTTACGACAACCTCATTTTCCCCTGGCAAATCCGCGATAAACGTCCGGATCCGGATGTGTTTCTTGCCGATCTGGCCCGTTTTGAGCTACCCGAAACGATCCTCAAAAAAAACATCAATGAGCTGTCTGGCGGCGAAAAGCAACGCGTCTCGTTAATTCGTAATTTACAGTTTCTGCCAAAAATCCTGCTGCTTGATGAAATTACCAGCGCGCTGGATGAAGCCAATAAACGGAATGTGAACGAATTAATTCACCACTATGTTCGCGATAAGAATATTGCTGTGCTGTGGGTGACGCACGACAAAGATGAAATTAATCATGCGGATAATGTCATAACCCTTCAACCGCACGCCGGGGAAATGCAGGAAGTCAGCAATGAACGAGCATAATATTACCAATGAATCACTGGCGTTAGCGATGATGCTGGTGGTGGTCGCGATACTGATCAGCAACAAAGAAAAACTGGCGCTGGAAAAAGATATTCTCTGGAGCGTTTGCCGGGCGGTGGTTCAGCTTATTATCGTTGGTTATGTGCTGAAATATATTTTCGGCGTTAACCACAGCATTCTGACCTTATTGATGGTGCTGTTTATCTGTTTCAACGCGGCCTATAACGCGCAAAAGCGCAGTAAATATATTGATAAAGCTTTTCTCTCGTCATTTATCGCCATCACGGCGGGGGCGGGGTTAACGCTGGCGGTGCTGGTTCTGTCAGGCTCTATCGAGTTTACCCCAATGCAGGTGATCCCAATTTCCGGCATGATTGCAGGCAATGCGATGGTTGCGGTAGGGCTGTGTTACAACAATCTGGGGCAGCGGTTTAACAGCGAACAGCAGCAAATTCAGGAAAAACTCAGCCTCGGTGCGACGCCGAAAGTGGCCTCCGCGCCGCTGATTCGCGACAGTATTCGCGCTTCGCTGATCCCGACGATCGATTCAGCGAAGACCGTGGGACTGGTGAGTTTACCGGGGATGATGTCCGGGTTGATCTTTGCAGGTATTGATCCGGTAAAAGCGATTAAGTATCAGATTATGGTGACGTTTATGCTGCTTTCGACCGCCAGTCTGTCAACCATTATCGCCTGCTACCTGACCTATCGGAAGTTCTATAATTCACGTCACCAGCTGGTGGTGACGCATTTGAAAAAAACCTAATGGAGTACCGGATGGCGCGGGCCTACGGGGAGATTGTAGGCCCGATTAGCACAAGCGCCATCAGGCAAATGCAGCGGATTAGTACAACAGCGCGTACAGCTGGCGGCGGTATTTCGAGGCCAGCGCATCGCCGGTGCCCAGTGCGGCAAGGATCTCCTGGAAGGTTTTACGCGCCTGACCGTCGGCTGCAGTGAGATCTTTCTTCAGGTGACTGAACAGCAATTCCAGCGATTCCTCGTTACGTCCAACCTGGTGTAACTGAATGGCCAGTTGAGTTGCCAGCGCCGCATCCTGTGGATTGCTGGCGACCTGCTGCTGCAACTGTTGGATTTCAGGCGTATCAGCCGCCTGCTTCAGCAGTTCGATCTGTGCCACCAGGCCCTGATAACGGGTGTCCTGATCCTGCAATGGGATAGTTTTCAGCACCGCTTCAGCTTCGTCTGAACGGTTCAGGGCGATTTGCGTTTCCGCCAACAGCAGGCCAATTTCGCTGCTCTGGTTGGAGATCTGCCAGGCTTCTTTCAGCAGCGGCAGCGCATCAGCGTGATTGCCGGCTTCGATGAACTCGATCGCCTGGCGCGCTTTCAGCTCTTCCTCGCTCGGTAACACTTTCTCCAGCAGCGCGCGAATAACTTCTTCCGGCTGCGGGCCCTGGAATCCATCTACCGGCTGACCGTTCTGGAACAGATAAACCGTGGGGATCGCGCGCAGACCAAACTGGGAGGCGATCATCTGCTCGGCGTCGCAATCTAACTTGGCGAGAATAAACTGACCGTTGTACTGAGCAACAAGGCTCTCCAGTACCGGCGTTAATTGCAGACAATGCTGGCTGCGCTCAGACCAAAAATAGAACAGGACCGGCGTGGTCATCGACTGTTCAAGGGTCTGCTGGAGGTTCGATTCGTTAATGTTAACAATATTCTGTGTGGACATGGAGTTACTCTCTTTTGTCGATTTCTTGTTACATGGGGGCTGACGCGCGTGCTTCAACTCAACCGTGTAAAATTTTGTCCATTATGCGGCCTGGCAACAGGCGCTTCAGTAGCATAACTGCCCAGGTCACCAGCGTAACCGGATAACGCAGCTTTGGTTTGTCGCTCTCAAACGCATGACGCACTTTGGCGACAACCGCTTGTGGCCCCAGCGTAAAACGCGCGGCAATTCCGGGGTTTTCCACGGGAGCATCGCTCTGGGTCTGGTTGACGTTTTCGGTAAAGCGGGTGCGAATAGGGCCTGGCTCAATCAGGCTGACCTTAATCCCGCTGTGGCGCAGCTCCATACGCAGCGCGTCGGACCAGGCTTCCAGCGCATATTTGCTGGCGGCATAGGCCCCGCGCCCCGGCGTTGAGATCAATCCCATTACCGACGAGGTCATCACAATTCGTCCTTCGCCGTGGGGTAGCATGGCGGGTAACAAGCGCATGGTAAGCTGATGTGCGCCGAAGAAGTTGGCGGAAAACTGCTGTTCCATCTGCTCGCGGCTGATGGTGGGCAGTGGGCCATAGACGCCGTATCCGGCGTTGTTAAAGATCCCATACAAACGATTATCGGTCAGGGCGATCACCGCATCAGCCGCGCGATCTACGCTCTCGGGTGAATCCAGATCCAGCAATATGCCGGTGAATCCCATGCTGTTCATACGCGCCACATCGTCAGGTTTGCGACAGCCTGCCAGAATTTGAAAACCCTGGCGCTTTAGCTCAAGCGCGCTTTCCAGACCGATTCCGCTGGAACATCCTGTTATTAAGACCGATTTTTGCATAACTTTACCTGTCAGGATCTCCGTTGTTTTACGAGTCGTGATTTACTAGAGGTGTGAGATGTTGCGCCATCCAGTCGGCAATAAACGGCTGGGCGTCACGGTTAGGATGAATACCATCATCCTGCATCCACTGGGGTTTCAGATAAACCTCTTCCATAAAAAAGGGCAGCAGAGGTATATCAAACTCTTTGGCGAGTTTTGGATAAATCGCGCTAAAGCTTTCATTATAACGGCGACCGTAGTTTGCCGGCAGACGAATTTGCATCAGCAGCGGTTCGGCATTTGCTGCTTTCACATCCTGCAGAATCGTGCGCAGGGTTTGTTCGGTTTGCGCAGGCGAAAATCCGCGCAGACCGTCGTTGCCGCCAAGTTCGACCAGCACCCAGCGCGGCTGGTGCTGCTTCAGTAATGCAGGCAGACGGGCCAGACCCTGCTGCGAGGTGTCGCCGCTAATACTGGCATTCACCACCGGCGTTTTGGTTTGCCATTTATCATTAAGTAGCGCAGGCCACGCGGCGCTGGCGGACATACGGTATCCGGCGCTCAGGCTGTCACCCAGAATTAATAACGTGTCCGCTGCGGCGGCGCGGAAAGTTAACAGGACCAGGAACAGGAAAGGCCAATGCCAGCGGAAAACATTGTTGAAGTTCATCATCTTAAGAAATCCGTCGGTCAGGGTGATCATGAGCTATCCATCCTTACCGGAGTTGAACTGGTTGTCAAACGCGCCGAGACCATTGCGCTGATTGGCGAGTCGGGTTCAGGAAAATCCACACTGCTGGCGATCCTCGCCGGGCTGGACGATGGCACCAGCGGTGAAGTCAGCCTGGTGGGGCAGGCGCTGCACACCATGGATGAAGAAGCCCGGGCACAGCTGCGGGCGCGACACGTGGGTTTTGTCTTCCAGTCATTCATGTTAATTCCGACCCTTAACGCGCTGGAAAACGTCGAGTTGCCCGCGTTGTTGCGCGGCGAAAACAGCGGAAAAAGTCGCGACGGGGCAAAAACGTTGCTGGAGCAACTGGGGCTGGGAAAACGTCTTGATCATCTTCCGGCCCAGCTTTCCGGTGGGGAGCAGCAGCGCGTGGCGCTGGCGCGGGCGTTTAACGGTCGTCCTGACGTGCTGTTTGCCGATGAACCGACGGGCAATCTGGACCGCCAGACCGGAGACAAAATCGCCGACCTGCTGTTTTCTCTGAACCGGGAACATGGCACCACCCTGATTCTGGTGACCCATGATTCTCAACTGGCGGCGCGTTGCGATCGGCGTTTACGCCTGGTGAACGGACAGTTGCAGGAGGAGGCATGATTGCACGCTGGTTCTGGCGCGAATGGCGCTCGCCTTCATTACTGATTGTCTGGCTGGCGCTGAGCCTGGCCGTGGCCTGCGTGCTGGCGCTGGGCAATATCAGCGATCGTATGGAAAAGGGGCTGAGCCAGCAAAGCCGTGAGTTTATGGCGGGAGATCGGTCGCTACAAAGTTCGCGTACCGTGCCGAAAGCGTGGATTGACGAGGCGCGACAGCGTGGCCTGAAAGTGGGCGAACAGCTGACCTTTGCCACTATGACCTTTGCCCAGGATACGCCGCAGTTGGCGAACGTCAAAGCGGTGGATGATGTGTATCCGATGTATGGCACGTTGCAAACCAATCCGCCGGGACTGAAACCTCAGCCAGGCTCGGTGTTGCTGGCTCCGCGTCTGATGGCGTTGCTGAACTTAAAAATCGGTGATTCCATCGATGTGGGTGATGCCACGCTGCGCATCGCCGGGGAAGTGGTGCAGGAGCCGGACGCCGGTTTTAATCCGTTCCAGATAGCGCCGCGCCTGATGATGAACATGGCGGATGTCGAAAAAACGGCGGCGGTCCAGCCGGGGAGCCGGGTGACCTGGCGCTATAAATTTGGCGGGACACCGCAGCAACTGGAAGCCTATGAAAAATGGCTGCTCCCGCAGTTAAAGCCTGAACAGCGCTGGTATGGGCTGGAGCAGGATGAAGGGGCGCTGGGGAAATCACTGGAGCGTTCGCAACAGTTCCTGCTGCTGTCGGCGCTGCTAACCCTGCTGCTGGCGGTCGCTGCGGTTGCCGTGGCGATGAGCCATTACTGCCGCAGTCGTTACGATCTGGTGGCTATTCTGAAAACCCTTGGCGCGGGCAGAGCACAGTTGCGCAGGCTAATTGTTGGTCAATGGCTGATGGTGCTGGTGCTGTCTGGCGTGACCGGAGGGTTATTCGGGCTGTTGTTTGAACGCGTGCTGGTGGTATTACTTAAGCCGGTACTGCCTGGCGAACTGCCGCCTGCCAGTCCCTGGCCGTGGCTATGGGCATTAGGCACCATGACGGTCATTTCTCTGCTGGTGGGGTTACGCCCTTACCGTTTGCTGCTGGCGACCCAGCCACTGCGGGTACTGCGCCGTGACGTGGTGGCAAACGTCTGGCCGCTGAAGTTTTATTTGCCGGTGGTATTGATAGTCGTGATTGCCCTGCTCGCCGGACTGATGGGCGGAAGTCCGCTGCTGTGGGCTGTGCTGGCCGGAGCGGTAGTGCTGGCGCTTTTGTGCGGGGTGCTCGGCTGGATGCTGCTCAACGTGCTGCGTGGCCTGACGCTCACCTCGCTGCCGCTGCGTTTAGCGGTCAGTCGGCTGTTGCGCCAGCCGTGGTCAACGCTCAGTCAGCTGTCGGCATTTTCGCTTTCCTTTATGTTGCTGGCGCTGCTGCTGGTATTGCGTGGCGACCTGCTCGACCGCTGGCAGCAGCAAATGCCGCCGGAAAGCCCGAACTATTTTCTCATCAACATTGCCACCGAACAGGTGGTTCCACTCAAGGCTTTCCTGGCTGAGCATCAGGTGATCCCGGAATCGTTCTATCCGATTGTGCGGGCGCGTCTGACGGCGATCAATGAGAAGCCGACCGAAGGCAATCACGATGAGGCGCTGAACCGTGAGCTTAATCTGACCTGGCAGGATACCCGACCGGATCATAACCCGATCGTTGCCGGAAGCTGGCCGCCAAAAGCGGGCGAAGTCTCGATGGAAGAGGGGCTGGCGAAACGGCTGAACGTCAAACTTGGCGATCGGGTGACCTTTATGGGCGATACCCAGGATTTCAGCGCCACGGTCAGCAGTCTGCGCAAAGTGGACTGGGAAAGCCTGCGCCCCAACTTCTTCTTTATCTTTCCCTCCGGCGCGCTGGACGCTCAGCCGCAAAGCTGGTTAACCAGCTTTCGCTGGGAGAACGGCAACGGCATGCTGACGCAGCTTAACCGCGAATTCCCGACTATCAGCCTGCTGGATATTGGTGCAATCCTCAAACAGGTGAGCCAGGTTCTGGAGCAGGTGAGCCGGGCACTGGAGGTGATGGTGGTGCTGGTTACCGCTTGCGGTATGTTGCTGCTATTGGCGCAGGTCCAGGTCGGAATGCGTCAGCGTCATCAGGAACTGGTGGTCTGGCGCACGCTGGGCGCGGGTAAGAAGCTGCTGCGTACCACGCTATGGTGCGAGTTCGCCATGCTCGGGATGGTCGCCGGACTGGTGGCTGCTATCGGCGCGGAAACCGCACTGGCGGTGCTGCAAACCCGAGTGTTTGATTTTCCGTGGGAGCCAGACTGGCGACTGTGGGTCGTGTTGCCGCTTTGTGGGGCATTGTTGCTCTCGTTATGCGGCGGATGGCTCGGTTCACGTCTGCTAAAAGGCAAAGCGCTGTTCCGTCAATTCAGTAGTTAATTTATATTCGTGATGATTACGCACCGGTTTTTTAAATCGGTGCGTTTTTTTATCTATGTAGCACAAATTGATAACTCATTGATATTTAACAGCACAGAACAATAAAAACCCGACAACACGAGTGTATTAATAAACGTTAATATTTGCATGCTGAATAATTGGCAGGCTATCTATCAAGGTACAAATAATGACTATAAAAAAAACGGCGCTGGCGGTATCGATCGGCGCAGCAGTGGCATTAACGACGTTCGCCTCCCAGGCGGAAATCACAGTCCTGAAACAAGATCCACAGGCGGGCAACCCGCTGAGCCGTCTTAACTTCACCGTCGGCGGGAGTATTCGTCCGCAGTTCCAGAATATGGCTGGTGACGATGGTAAGAATGGCTACAAACGTAATGGCTTCGACGGTGGGACGCGTTTCCGCTTCGCCGCTGATTACTATCTGTTTGATGACATCAGCTGGGTGAGTTATTACGAGCTGGGCGTTAACTTCCCGGCAATGTTCAACTGGGATAATCACTATGCTAACGGCGCCAACGATACCACGCGTCGTATGTTGTACACCGGTCTGAAGAGCGCGACCTGGGGTACGCTGACCTTCGGTCAACAGAACAGCATTTACTATGATGTGGTTGGTGCGAAAACGGATATCTGGGACTACGACATGATCGGTCAGGCACCAGGTAACGGTATCAATGGCGACTATGACGGTTCCTATCGTACGCGTAAATCACTGAAGTATAAGAAAACGGTTGGCGATGTTGATCTCTACGCGTCTTATCTGTTCAGCGATGATTACAACCCGAACAACGGTCTGCGCTACAAGCGTAAAGGCGGTGGCTCGCTGGGTGTGGATTATCACATCACCGATGACCTGACCTGGGGTACGGCGTGGAACTACACCCGCGCGGAAATGCGTGGCGACACCAGCAAAACCTACGATCAAAACATCGTCGGTACCGCGCTGAGCTGGAAACCGGACAACTGGACCTTCTCGATGGGCGGCGGTTGGTATCAAAACTTCATGACCACCAAAAAAGTCTCTGTTAACGATTACTTTGCCGGTGATGCCTGGGGTCTGGAATACTTCGCGGGTTACACCTTCCCGGTTGGTCAGTATGCGCTGAAATCCGTTCAACCCTACGTTATGGGCGACCGTATTGAATACGTGAATGGTCGTAACTACCTGCGTACCGACAATGGTGTGGGTATCAGCTTCCAGCTGGACTACGGTTTCCGTGTGGATTACGAACACGTCTTCACCTCCAGCACCGACAATCTGGGTGATATGAACCTGGTTCGTCTGCGTTACGATTTCTAAGTCAATTTCCCTGCCAAAACCGGATAACCAGAAGGTTATCCGGTTTTTTACTATCCTTTGCTGAAAAACACATTAGTACCTTCAACGTACATTCAACGACATATCCCGCAACATCATGAAATAATTTCAAGGACAGCAGGTTGTGATCTGTGTCATGTTAACAATCAGCCTGTTAACAGGCCAACAAGAACAACGCCGCAAGAACGGCGTGAGACATGACACCACAACGTTAAAATGGAGAAATTATGGGATTGCGTCAGAGTTTACGCGTCGCGACCGGAGCGCTGTTACTGGCCTGTGGATTACAACTTGCTCATGCGAACAGTGACCCGCATACCATCGTGTTTGGCGTCGCACCTGGTCCGTACGGCGATATGGTGAAACAGGCCATTGCCCCTACGCTGAAAGAGAAAGGCTATAAGGTAGTGGTGCGCGAATTCAGCGACTACGTGCAGCCGAACATGGCGCTTTCCAACGGCAGTATTGATGCCAACTTGTTCCAGCACTCGCTCTACTTTGACAAATTCACCGCTGATAAAGGACTGAAGCTGAGCAAGCTGATTGTGGTCCCGACGGCCGGGATGGGTTTTTACTCACATAAAATCAAAAGCCTGGATGAGTTAAAAAAAGGGGATGTGATCACGCTTTCCAATGATCCAACCAACCTGGCTCGCGGTCTGCGTTTCCTGCAGTCTATTGGCCTTATTACCATCAAAGACACTATCGATCCGACTAAAGCCTCTGAGCGCGATATCGCCAGCAACCCGAAAGGGCTGGTGTTTAAACCGCTGGAAGCGGCACAACTGCCGCGTACCCTGGACGGTGTGACCGGCGCGCTGGTCAACGGTAACTTTGCCGTGGCGGCGAAACTGGATCTCGCCAGCGCCATCAAGCAAGAGCATCTTGACGAAAATCTGAAAAATATCATAGCGGTACGCAGTGAAGATGCGGATAAACCGTTCGCGAAAGATATTGTGGCGGCGGTGAAATCTCCGGCGTATCGCGCGGTAATCGACGATCCGCAAAATATCTACAGCGCCTTCCAGAAACCGGAATGGATGTCGGCAGCCCAATAATCGCTGCGCACAAGGTTAACAGGGGCAGCGGCGACTGCCCTTTTCGCATTTCTGAGGTGGCTATGATTGAGATAGAAAAGGTTTGCGTGGATTTTAGCGCAGGCCGTGGACCATCAACCCGGGCGGTTGATGACGTCAGCTTGCGCATAGGCGCAGGTGAGATATTTGGCATTGTCGGGACCAGCGGCGCGGGGAAAAGTACGCTGCTGCGCACCCTGAACGCCTTAACGCGACCAAGCCTGGGAAGCGTAAAGGTTAACGGCGTAGAAATTTCCGCGCTGGAAGGGGCGCAACTACGTAAAGCCCGTCAGCGTATTGGGATGATTTTTCAGCATTTTAATCTGATGCATACCCGTACCGTGGCGCAAAACGTCGCTTTCAGCCTGAAGGCTGCCGGATGGGAGCGCAGTAAAATTGGCCCACGCGTCAGCGAAATCCTGACGCTGGTGGGGCTGTCTGACAAGGCGAACCGCTTTCCTGTGCAGCTCAGCGGCGGGCAAAAGCAGCGCGTTGGTATTGCCCGTGCGATTGCCAATCACCCGGATGTGCTGCTGTGTGATGAACCGACCTCTGCGCTGGATCTGGAAACGTCGGCCACTATTCTGGCATTGCTTAAGCAGATCAACCAACAGTTGGGGATCACGATCGTGCTGATCACTCACGAGATGAACGTGATCAAATCGATTTGCGATCGTGTGGCGGTGATGTCCGGCGGCAAGGTGGTGGAGTCCGGTGAGGTGTTTGACGTTTTTGCTCACCCGCAGCACGCTTTCACGCAGCAACTGGTGTCGCATACCCTCAATCTGACGCTACCCGAACGCTTGCGTCAACATTTGCCTGGCCAGTTGCTGAAAATTCTGTTCATCGGCGATTCGGCGGAACAGCCAGTGTTGTCAGAAGTCGCGGTTAAATTTGGTGTGGCGGTGAACATTCTGCACGGCAAAATTGAATATATCGGCGAGCGTGCGCTGGGGATTCTGGTGGTGCAACTTACCGCGCCGCATAACCCTTCTGCGGTGGATGTCGCCGTGGAGCATATTCGTCAACGCACGGCACAGGTGGAGGTGATTCGTGGATGATTTATTGCCTGATTTGACGCTGGCGTTTAATGAAACCTTTCAGATGCTGAGCATCTCTACGGTGCTGGCGATTATTGGCGGTCTGCCGCTCGGTTTTCTTATTTTCGTCACCGACCGGCATTTATTCTGGCAAAACCGTTTTGTGTATCTGCTCAGCTCCGTGCTGGTGAATATCATCCGTTCGGTGCCGTTTGTGATCCTGCTGGTGCTGCTGCTGCCGCTCACTCAGTTTTTACTCGGAAATACCATTGGGCCGATTGCGGCGTCGGTCCCGCTCTCGGTGGCGGCAATCGCTTTTTATGCCCGTCTGGTCGACAGCGCACTGCGCGAAGTCGATAAAGGCATTATTGAAGCGGCGGAAGCCTTTGGCGCCAGCCCGATGCGCATCATCTGCACCGTTCTGTTACCTGAAGCGAGCGCGGGTCTGCTGCGTGGGTTGACGATAACGCTGGTGAGTCTGATCGGTTACTCCGCGATGGCCGGAATCGTTGGTGGCGGTGGGGTAGGCGACCTGGCGATTCGCTTTGGTTATTACCGCTATGAAACCCAGGTCATGATCGTCACCGTGGTGGCGCTGATTATTCTGGTGCAGGTCGTTCAGGTGCTGGGCGACTGGCTGGCGAAACGCGCGGATAAGCGCGACAGACACTGATCACTGTGCGTTAAGCCAGTCGGCAACGTCCTGCCATGTGCCGCGAAAGACGACTTTCGCGGCTTTCTTTTCCAGTTGATAACGATACATCGGGTCGTAATACTCGTTGAGCAACGGTACCAGCCAGCCCATATGGGCGTCGGTACTGCCCGTCGCTTGCTGTTCGCGCAGAGCCACGTCGAGCAGGGCGGTCAGCTCGGCAAAACGTTGTAAACCCAGACGGCGGCGAATAGCAAACAGGCCGTGGTGCAGATACTCGCTATACTCCTGCCAGCCCTGACTCTCGCCATAAGCATGGGTAAAATCGTGGTGCATCCGCACGAAATACTCTTCGCGCAGTCGCTCCAGACGACGCTCAAAAGGATCGTCCACCACTGCAATAGATGCCTGGGTCATGCGTTCGCGCAGGCATTCGGGCAGATGATTAGCCCCGATCATGCGGCCTTCATCTTCCAGTACCCACAGACGCAGATCCTGACGGCTGTCGGTTCTGAGCATTTCGACCGCCAGCAGGTTTTCAAAACTCGCCTGACTCAGCTGCGGTTCAACGGTGCGACCAAACGAGGAACCGCGATGGTGCGCCAGACCTTCGAGATCCACGCCGTTCGGCTGCTGTTGCACCAGCTGCGTTTTACCGTTCCCGGTACAGCCGCCAATTAAGACGATCGGCTTTTGCACTAATTCTTCCGTCAGCTGAATCGCCGCCTGACGCAGGGCTTTGTAGCCGCCGTGTATCAGCGGGTAGTCAATCCCGGACTCGTGCAGCCACTGCTGCACAATGTGCGAACGCTGACCGCCGCGCGCGCAGCATAAATAACCCGCAGGATTTTGACGACAGGCATCCAGCCAGGCCTTCATACGTTGTTGGCGAGTCTCGCCGCAGACCAGTTGATGGCCGAGCGTGAGGGCTGCCTCGGGTCCCTGACGTTTATAACAGGTACCCACGGCGGCACGTTCGTCATCGTTCATCAGGGGAAGGTTGATTGCGCCCGGCATTGCGCCTTGCAGAAATTCGACGGGGGCGCGTACATCGATTATAGGCGTACCAGCGAGCAAAATTGCGCGATAGTCCGTTCCATCGTTCATGTGTGATCCTGAAAATACAAAAACAGCAATGGAGGGGATTTTACGCGCCAGAGGAGGGGCCGGGGAAGGATAAAATCAAATCCCCGGCATTAATGGCTTATTTCAGCGTTGACTGCGCCCAGATAATACCGCTGGCATATTCCGGCGGCAGCAGGGGGATAAGCGCTTCCAGCGTCGCGCTAAGACGCGCGGTATCGCTGTCGCTCAGGTTCAGGTGTCCCACCTTACGCCCTTCACGCACCTCTTTGTCATACCAGTGCAGATGCACCAGCGGCAGCTTCAGCCAGTCATAGTTCAGGTCGCTACCAATCAGATTTACCATCACCGAAGGAGTGTTCACTACCGGCGTGGGTAACGGCAGGTTGGTAATGGCTCGCAGGTGCAGCTCAAACTGGCTGATGCTGGCACCGTTTTGCGTCCAGTGCCCGCTGTTGTGCACGCGTGGAGCCAGTTCGTTAATCAGCAGACCTTCCGGGGTGATGAAACATTCCATCGCCATCACGCCGACATAGCCCAGCTCCTGCATGATGGCAGAGAGCATCGCTTCGGCCTGTTTCTGCTGTTTGCCGTTAGCCTGTGGGAAGACCACGCTGGTGCGCAGAATGCCGTCCTGGTGCAGGTTATGGGTCAGCGGATAGAAGACGGTGCTACCGTCGTGCGCACGAGCGCCAACCAATGAGACTTCACCAGAGAAGTTGATTCCCCGCTCAACGATGCACTCGCCGTAGCAGTCGTCCGGCAGTTGTTCGGTTTCATTTACGCGCAAACGCCACTGCCCACGACCGTCGTAGCCGCCGACGCGACGTTTCACGATCGCCAGCTCGCCGAGTTTGTCGAATACTGCAGGCCATTCGCTTTTATCCGCCAGCAGTTGCCACGGCGCAGTTGCCAGGCCGAGCTTGTCAAAAAGCTGCTTTTGCGTCAGACGGTCGGCAATAATCGGGAAAACGTCGCGGTTGACAAACGCCGGGTGGCGCGCGAGCTCGCGGGTGAGCGCCGTTTCCGGCCAGCGCTCAATCTCAGCGGTGATCACGCTTTGCTGAAAAGGGACCGCTGCTGGTTCGGCATCCAGCCCGACGGGCCAGACCGCAATGCCCAGCGGCTCACCGGCCTGGCGCAGCATGCGCCCTAGCTGACCGTTACCGAGTACGCAGACCTGCTTCATGCCGCACCTCGCGGGTCCGGATTCTCCAGCACCTCGTCGGTTTGTGCTTTGCGCCAGTCGTTCAGACGCTGGTGTAATGCTTTGTCGTGTGTTGCCAGAATTTGTGCTGCCAGCAGGGCCGCATTTGCCGCGCCCGCTTTGCCGATAGCCAGCGTTCCGACCGGAATACCGCGCGGCATCTGTACGATGGAGTAAAGGCTATCTACGCCGCTAAGCGCCGCGCTTTGCACCGGGACGCCTAAAACAGGCACCAGCGTTTTCGCCGCAATCATGCCTGGCAGATGTGCAGCGCCACCCGCACCGGCAATGATCACCTGATAGCCGTTCTCTTCTGCGCTTTCAGCGAAGCTAAACAGCTTGTCAGGGGTGCGGTGGGCGGAGACGACTTCAACATGATGCGGCACGTTCAGAATTTCGAAGATTTCGGCGGCGAACTGCATGGTAGCCCAGTCGCTTTTGGACCCCATCACGATGGCGACACGCGCCGGGTTATTGCGGGAAGACATGCGTCTGAAAACTCCTGTGATGCACTACACTCGACTTTTGAGGCCACAGAGAATAGCATAATTCGCCGTCAAGGAAAACGATTGCGCGCTTTGCACTTCACCCTTCAGGCAGCCTTTGTAGTTGGCTGCATCTCAACGAGTTTTGTGTAAATAGGAACTGGATATCTGCGGAATTAAAACGGAAATGCGATTAGTTCAACGTCATCTGGCGTGACTTTGATCATCGACCCTTCGGTGTGCCATGCGCCTAATACCACGCGGAAAGCGGGTTGCTCATTGGCCGTAAGTTCGTGGACTGCCGGGCGGTGGGTGTGGCCGTGAATTAACCACTGGACCTGATGCTTTTCCATCTCGGTGATGACGGCCTGCGGATTCACATCCATGATCTCCAGTGACTTGCTGCTGTTGGCCGCTTTGCTATTGGCGCGCATTTTCGCGGCGATATGTTGGCGAACGAACAGAGGTAGGGAGAGGAACAGCTTCTGTAGCCAGGGTTGATGTACTTTGGCGCGAAACGCCTGATAGCCTGCATCGTCGGTGCACAAAGTGTCGCCATGCATGATCAATACCTTGCGGCCATACAGGTTGAGTACTTTTTTCTCAGGCAGCAAGCTCATGCCGCTTTCACGGGCAAAACGTTTGCCGAGCAGAAAATCTCGATTGCCGTGAATAAAAAAACAGGGAACGCCGGAATCAACCAGTGATTTTATCGCCGCGGCTATTTCATGATGCAGTGGGGTTGGGTCGTCGTCGCCAATCCAGGCTTCAAACAGGTCGCCGAGAATGTACAGTGCATCAGCTTTTCGCGCATCACCGGCTAAAAAACGCAGAAAACCGGCGGTGATCGCCGGTTCTTCTGTGCAGAGGTGAAGATCTGCAATAAACAGTGTCGTCACGATTACTCGCTGACGGTCACGTTTTCGATGATGACGTCTTCTTTTGGCACATCCTGGTGCATACCGCTGCGACCAGTGGAAACGCCTTTGATTTTATCAACCACGTCCATGCCTTCAACAACTTCGGCAAACACGCAATAACCCCAACCCTGCATGCTTTCGCCGGAGAAGTTCAGGAAGTCGTTGTCTGCAACGTTGATGAAGAACTGTGCGGTTGCGGAGTGCGGAGCCTGAGTACGCGCCATCGCCAGCGTACCACGGGTGTTTTTCAGACCGTTGTTCGCTTCGTTTTTGATCGCTTCTTTCGTGGCTTTTTGCTTCATGCCCGGTTCGAAACCGCCGCCCTGGATCATGAAACCGTTAATAACACGGTGGAAAATGGTGTTGTTGTAAAAACCTTCGCGGCAGTAGTCCAGGAAGTTTTTAACTGTTTCAGGCGCTTTATCATCAAACGTTTTGATTACGATATCGCCGTGATTAGTGTGGAAAGTAACCATTTTTGCATCCTGTTCCGATAGATTGGTGCTTCGACCCCGTGAAGGGTCAGAGTTAGGGGTGTGTTATAGCATAACCGCAAGCTGCGATCACCTCGCAAAGTGTGCTGCTTCCGGTCTAAATTATGGGTATTATACAGACTTTACTATCCACACACGTCTACACGGAATCTTCGATGTTAAAAATCTTTAATACACTGACGCGCCAAAAAGAGGAATTCAAACCTATTCATGCCGGGGAAGTCGGCATGTACGTGTGTGGTATTACCGTTTACGATCTCTGTCATATTGGCCACGGACGTACCTTCGTTTCTTTCGACGTTGTCGCGCGCTATTTACGCTTCCTCGGCTATAAGCTGAAATATGTGCGCAACATTACCGATATTGATGACAAAATCATCAAGCGCGCGAATGAAAATGGTGAGAGCTTTGTGGCGTTGGTCGACAGAATGATCGCGGAAATGCATAGCGATTTCGACGCGCTGAATATTCTGCGTCCGGATCTGGAGCCGCGCGCTACGCACCATATCGCTGAGATCATTGAAATCACCGAACAGCTGATTGCCAAAGGTCACGCATATGTCGCTGATAACGGCGACGTGATGTTCGACGTGCCGACTGACCCGAACTATGGTCAGCTGTCACGCCAGGATCTGGATCAGCTGCAGGCGGGCGCACGCGTTGATGTGGTTGATGTGAAGCGCAACCCGATGGACTTCGTGCTGTGGAAAATGTCCAAAGAAGGCGAGCCGAGCTGGCCGTCTCCGTGGGGCGCGGGTCGTCCTGGCTGGCACATCGAATGTTCGGCGATGAACTGCAAACAGTTGGGCAACCATTTTGATATTCATGGCGGTGGTTCGGATCTGATGTTCCCGCACCATGAAAACGAAATCGCTCAGTCCACCTGTGCGCATGACGGTGAATACGTTAATTACTGGATGCACTCCGGGATGGTGATGGTTGACCGGGAGAAAATGTCCAAATCGTTGGGCAACTTCTTTACCGTGCGTGACGTGCTGAAATACTACGACGCCGAAACCATTCGCTACTTCCTGATGTCTGGTCATTACCGTAGCCAGTTAAACTACAGCGAAGAGAACCTGAAGCAGGCGCGCTCTGCGCTGGAGCGTCTGTATACCGCGCTGCGCGGCACCGATAAGTCCGTTGCCCCAGCCGGTGGCGAAGCCTTTGAAGCACGCTTCATTGAAGCGATGGACGATGACTTCAATACGCCGGAAGCCTACTCCGTGCTGTTTGATATGGCGCGTGAGGTTAACCGCCTTAAGGGTGAAGATATGGCGGCGGCTAACGGTATGGCTTCGCATCTGCGTAAGCTTTCCAGCGTGCTGGGCCTGCTGGAACAGGAGCCTGAAGCATTCCTGCAAAGCGGAGCGCAGGCGGATGACGGTGAAGTTGCTGAAATTGAAGCGTTAATCCAGCAGCGTCTGGATGCCCGTAAAGCCAAAGACTGGGCGGCAGCTGACGCCGCGCGTGACCGTCTCAATGAGATGGGTATCGTGCTGGAAGATGGCCCGCAGGGCACTACCTGGCGCCGTAAGTAATGATATTGATTGCCGGATGGCGGCTCGCGCCCTGTCCGGCAATCAATGTACGAATGTCGGTCGGATAAGACGCTTGTTGTATCCGGCAAATTAATATTTCCGATACCACCACAGCACACCCATCATCATAACTCCCGGTAGCCATACCCATATCAACTCCGAAATTATCACCTGGTGCCCGTATGGTGTGGCGTAGCGTGATAGCGCAAACGGGGCGACTTTAATCACCTGCCACGGTGCAAAGAAGCGTTCATCCGACCACGGCCACAGCCAGCCGACGCCTTTGCCGCCAGTGGTGACCGAATCCAACAGGCTGTGCGACAGCAGTGAAACCGTCAGGAATAGCCAGCAGCGAATTAAGCCTGCCTTAAACCATCGTCGACCCATCCATACGCCGAGCAGCGGCACCACGAAGGCGAACAGCAGCGAATGGGTAAAACCGCGGTGACCAAACACGTTGCCGTAGGCGACGCCAAGCTTAAACGACAGTACGTCGGCATCCGGCAACATAGCCAGAATGACGCCAGTAAACAGTAATTGTGGGGGGATGACTTTACGCCCGAGACCTAATCCTAAACAGAGAGGAACGGCAGCGTGGGTAACGATTGTTGGCATGATGATCGCTTCATGTGGAAAAACAACATGCTAACAGTTCACTGTGAAGTGGTGATGAAGTCATTATCTGAAAAGGAGAGAGGAAGTGGCCGGACAGGGGTTAACCTCATCCGGCACCTGGGATCACGCCACGACGTTAATGCTGTGGCCTTCAAAGCTGACGGTCTGTCCGGCAACGATTTTGCAGCGTTTACGCGTTTCTACAGCACCATCGACCTTCACTAACCCTTCGCCAATAGCAATTTTTGCCTGGGCGCCGCTTTCGCTCCAGCCTTCCAGCTTCAGTAAATCGCAGAGTTCAACGTGTGGGTGTTTACCCAGTGAAAATGTCGCCATCTTAAACGTCCTTTACATCATGATATTCAACACACGCCTGCAGCGTGTTTTCGATAAGTGTGGCGACCGTCATTGGGCCTACGCCGCCGGGTACCGGCGTGATGTATGACGCGCGTGCGGCAGCATCTTCAAAGACCACATCGCCAACAACCTTACCATTCTCCAGACGGTTGATGCCGACATCAATCACAATCGCACCTTCTTTGATCCACTCGCCGGGAATAAAGCCAGGTTTGCCGACGGCAACAATCAGCAGGTCTGCATGCTCTACATGGCGACGCAGATCTTTGGTGAACCGGTGGGTGACGGTGGTGGTGCAGCCAGCCAGCAGCAGCTCCATGCTCATCGGGCGGCCAACAATATTCGACGCGCCAATAACGACCGCATTCAGACCGTAGGTGTCGATATTGTAACGCTCAAGCAGAGTCACAATACCGCGCGGAGTACATGGGCGCAGGCGCGGCGCACGCTGGCACAGGCGACCAACGTTATACGGGTGGAAACCGTCAACGTCTTTATCCGGCGCAATACGCTCGAGAACTTTAACGTTGTCGATACCCGCAGGTAACGGCAGCTGGACCAGAATACCGTCGATGGTGGTATCTGCATTGAGCGTATCGATCAGCTCGAGCAGCTCCGCCTCGCTGGTGGTTTCAGGCAGGTCATAGGAGCGGGAGACAAACCCCACCTCGTCACAGGCTTTGCGTTTACTCGCGACATAAATCTGCGAAGCCGGGTTGCTACCTACCAGCACAACAGCCAGGCCTGGGGCGCGTAATCCAGCCGCTAAACGCGCCTGAACTTTTTGAGCAACCTCAGAGCGCACCTGCTGCGCAATCGTTTTACCGTCAATAATCTTTGCTGCCATCAGAGAGAGGATTCCGTCTGTTACGTTAAATCGAAGGGGATGCCGCTATTTTGTCAGAAGCGGGACGTGCTGTCAGTTTTCGTTTGCATTTTTACGTGCGCCAGGGGGCGTCACGATCTGCGAATGGGATCAGGACAAAGGCATAAGCCTTGCGGATAATTAATGAGCATGCTAATCAAAATTAACGTGAATGAAACAACTCATCACCCTGGTATTTTCAGGGGTAATGCGCCACAAACCAGTCTGTTACGGTTAATTATGAGGGATTTTACCTCATTCTCACCCAGATTTTTCCTGGGTCCCATTAAGAATTAGCCAGGGTCATTAAAAGGATTTGCAGGTATTTTTCATTAATTGAAATGTTTAATTTATCGCTGTGACGAATAGTCATATTCGCGAGGAATAATTAGTGAATCAAATACTCAGGAGAGTTGGGGTAAAAGGTTAGCTAATTCTCATGCGATATATATCTTTACAGGATGCAGAGATAATTAGCCTGACATTTAATGTCGATAATGATTCAAACGGATCCCGCAGGATGCTGGAGCCGGATGTGTGTAATTCAAGGGAAATCCATGAAACGTAAATTAATGACCTCTTCTGTTATTGCCAGCCTGATGTTAGTCGCCGGTGCAGCGGTTGCAGCCGATCCGGTAAGCGTTAGCGGCGGTACTGTGCATTTTGAAGGTGAACTGGTCAATGCAGCCTGTGCAGTCAGTACTCAGTCATCCGATCAGGTTGTGACGTTAGGCCAGTATCGTACTGCCAGTTTTGCCGCAGTGGGTGACACTACAGCACAAATTCCGTTCTCTATCGTGCTGAACGACTGTGACCCGAACGTTGCCGCAACTGCAGCCGTTGCTTTCTCTGGCCAGTCCGATAATACCAATAACAACCTGCTGGCTGTCACTTCTGCAGACAACGGTACCACTGCAGGCGGTGTTGGGATTGAAATTCTGGACAATACGTCCACCGCGCTGAAGCCGGATGGCGCAACCTTCTCTACCGCTCAGGCGCTGGTAGAAGGGACCAACACCCTGCGTTTCTCTGCGCGTTACAAAGCCACTGCCGCAAGCGCAACGCCGGGTCAGGCAAATGCCGACGCGACATTCATCATGAAGTACGAATAAGCCGTTTTGATTTGCGCAAGGATGACGTTCGCCTCAATGGATGAGGCAATATCCGGGGATGATGAAGGATGCGGCAGATGATAGGGAAAGGCGTGGCGCTGGCGGGAATGCTGTGCGTAATGCCTGTGCTTTCACATACGGTAATACTGGAAAGTGGCCGCGTCCACTTACGGGGGCAGCTCGTCAACGGCGCCTGTACGGTCGCCACTGACAGTCAGGATATGCGGGTGCAAATGGGGCAGTATCGCACCAATGCTTTCTCTGGGACGGGAAGCTTCGCCTCTACCAGCGTACCGTTTTCACTGCGCTTAACGTCGTGCAGCTCCGATGTTTATGACCATGTTGGGATTGCGTTTGCGGGCGTGACGCCAGCGGAAGATCCGCAGGTTTTTCTTGCCAGCGGCGATGCGTCTGCGGCTTCGGGGATTGGCCTGGCGTTATTTGACGAGCGCCAACGGCAAATTATACCGAATGCCCTGCCGCTTCATTATGTGCCGATTATAACGCAAGAGATGACGTTTCATTTCACTGCCCGCTATCGGGCTGTCTCGGAAAATATAACGCCGGGAACGCTTCGCTCAGACGTGTGGTTTACGTTGGTTTATCCCTGATTTATTTCCCAACGATAATCGCATCAAAGGTATTTTTAGCTATGTTTAATTATCTAAAATCAGGTTTTATCCTTTTACTGGCCTTATTTTCTGCTGCCAGTGTTCAGGCTGCCGGAGGCATTGCATTAGGCGCCACTCGCGTTATTTATCCGGCCGATGCCAAACAAACGTCCCTGTCTATTAGCAATAGCGATACCAAAGAACGTTACCTGGTAAATTCATGGATTGAGAATAGCGCAGGCGCTAAAGAAAAATCGTTTGTGGTTACGCCTCCGCTGTTTGTTAGTGAACCCAAAAGCGAAAACACGCTGCGTATCATCTATGCCGGTGAACCGCTGCCCAAAGACCGTGAGTCGCTGTTCTGGATGAACGTCAAAGCCATTCCGTCAGTCAATAAAAACAGCCTTGAGGGCAAAAACGTTCTGCAACTGGCGATTCTGTCACGCATCAAACTTTTCGTTCGTCCGAATAATCTGCCGCAAATCCCGGAAGATGCACCAGGAATGCTGACCTTTTCCCGCTCCGGCAACCACCTGAAAATCAACAATCCGTCAGCGTACTACGTCACGTTGGTCAATCTCAATGTGGGGAAAACGAAGGTCGATAACGTGATGGTTGCGCCGAAAAGCGATGCGCAGGTCCTGCTACCCACGGGCGTTCAGGGCAACGTCACGTTCCAGACGGTCAATGATTATGGCGCTGTGACCCCGGCCAAAACGGTTAGTGTGCGTTGAGATAACGATGAATAAGACAACGTATTTTCCTGGCCTGTTACCGGGGGTTACGCCACCGCTGGCGGGGGTGGCGTTGTCCACGCTGGCGGCGCTCTTTCCCTCTCTAAGCTATGGGGAAAGCTATTTTAATCCGGCCTTTTTATCTGCGGATACGGCAACCGTGGCGGATTTATCACGTTTTGAAAAAGGCAATCACCAGCCTGAAGGCGTTTATCGCGTGGATATCTGGCGCAACGATGAGTTTGTTGCCACTCAGGATATTCGTTTTACTACCAGTGCGGCAAAAGCCGGGGAGAAGTCCGGTGGGTTGATGCCGTGCTTTGGACTCGACTGGGTGAAGCGCCTTGGCGTCAATATCGCCGCGTTTCCGGCACTCAGTAAGGATCCGAACGATACCTGTATCAATCTACCTGAGGCGATTCCCGGCAGCGAGATTGCGTTTGATTTTTCTACCCTGCGCTTAAACGTCAGCCTGCCACAGGCGTCAATGTTAAACAGCGCGCGCGGCTATATTCCACCGGAAGAGTGGGATGAAGGGATCCCGGCCGCGCTGGTTAACTACAGCTTTACCGGCAGCCGCGGCAGTGATACTGACAGTTACTTCCTCAGTATGCTCAGTGGTCTGAACTATGGCCCCTGGCGGTTGAGAAACAACGGTGCGTGGAGCTACTCCAAGGGCGACGGATACCACTCACAAAGCTGGAAAAACATCGGTACATGGCTTCAGCGCGCAATTATCCCGCTGAAGGGCGAACTGGTGATGGGCGACAGCAACACTGGCAACGACGTTTTTGACAGCGTCGGGTTTCGCGGTGCGCGGCTCTATTCCTCAGACAGTATGTATCCCGACAGCTTACAGGGCTACGCGCCTACCGTGCGCGGCATTGCGCGTACCGCAGCGAAACTGACCATTCGTCAGAATGGCTATGTGATTTATCAAAGCTATGTTTCACCCGGCGCTTTCTCAATAACCGATCTCAACCCAACGTCATCCAGCGGTGATCTTGAGGTCACGGTGGATGAGAAGGACGGCAGCCAGCAACGCTATACGGTGCCGTACTCCACCGTTCCCTTATTACAACGAGAAGGGCGTTTTAAGTATGACGTTGTCGCCGGGGATTTTCGCAGCGGCAATAGCCAGCAATCTTCACCGTTCTTTTTCCAGGGAACATTAATTGCCGGGTTACCAGAGGGCTATACCGCATACGGTGGTACGCAGTTGGCCTCACGTTACACCGCGGTGGTTTTAGGCACCGGTCGAAACCTGGGGGACTGGGGGGCAGTTTCTGTCGATCTCACCCATGCGCGCAGCCAACTGGCGGATGACAGTACGCACCAGGGGCAGTCTTTGCGTTTCTTGTATGCGAAATCGCTGAACAATTTTGGCACTAACTTCCAGTTGTTGGGGTATCGCTACTCAACGCGTGGCTTCTATACCCTCGACGATGTGGCGTATCGCAGTATGGAAGGCTATGAGTACGAATACGACAGTGAGGGCAATCGCCACGACGTGCCCAATGTGACGAGTTACCACAACCTGAGCTACAGCAAAAAGGGCCGTTTCCAGATCAACATTTCGCAGAATCTGGGGGATTACGGATCGCTGTATATCTCGGGTAGTCAGCAGACGTACTGGAATACTTCAGACACCAATACCTGGTATCAACTAGGCTATGCCAGCGGCTGGCAGGGGATTAGCTATTCACTCTCCTGGTCGTGGAATGAATCGGTTGGCATCTCCGACACCGATCGTATTCTGGCGTTCAATATGTCTGTACCGTTCAGCCTGCTGAGCGGACGGCGTTACTCGCGTGATAACGCCCTCGATCGCACCTACGCCACCTTTAATGCCAACCGTAATAGCAACGGACAGAACAGCTGGCAGAGCGGGATCGGCGGTACGTTGCTGGATGGGCGCAACCTGAGCTACAGCGTGAATCAGGGGCACAGCAGCACCAATGGCTATAGCGGAAATGCCAGCGCCAACTGGCAGGCGGCCTACGGTACGCTGGGCGTGGGTTACAACTACGACCGTGACCAGCATGACTACAACTGGCAGCTCTCCGGCGGCGTAGTGGGGCATGCGGACGGCATTACGCTCAGTCAGCCTCTGGGCGATACCAACGTGCTGATTAAAGCGCCGGGCGCGCAGGGTGTACGGATAGAGAACCAGACCGGCGTTCAAACCGACTGGCGCGGATACGCGGTGATGCCATATGCCACCGTCTATCGTTATAACCGCGTCGCGTTAGACACCAATTCCATGAACAACAATACCGATGTGGAGAATAACGTCAGTAGCGTAGTGCCAACGCAAGGGGCGCTGGTGCGGGCGGCGTTTGATACACGAATCGGTGTGCGGGCGCTGATTACCGCCAAACATGCCGGTAAACCAGTGCCGTTTGGCTCCGTCGTGCGTGAAAACACCAGCGGCGTGACCAGCATGGTGGGTGAAGACGGGCAAATCTACCTGAGCGGCTTGCCGCTAAAAGGCGAGTTGTTGATCCAATGGGGGGAAGGCGCAAACGCGCGCTGCGTGGCGCGCTATGCCTTGCCAGAGGATAGCCTGAAACAAGCGGTAACGCTCACGAACGTGACGTGCGAATCTCCGTCAGCACGACAGGAATAATACGATGAAACGACAAACGGGTTTGTTACTGGGAAGCGCTTTACTGCTGATGGCCCATTCGTCCTGGGCGACGGTCTGCCAAAACTCGAATGGCACGCCAACGGATGTTTTTTACGATCTGTCGAATGTCTTCAACAGTAGTAACAACCAGCCGGGACAGGTGGTGACGTTACCGGAAAAATCTGGCTGGATTGGCGTGAATGCCACCTGTCCGGCCGGGACAACGGTAAATTACACCTATCGAAGCTATGTCACTGAACTTCCGGTTCAAAGTACCGAAGGCGGCTTCCAGTATCTGAAGCTCAATGACTACCTGCTGGGGGCCATGAGCATAACCGATAGCTATGCCGGGTTATTTTATCCCCCACGTAATTACATTCGCATGGGGACTCACCCTAACGTACCTAAGCAGCAGCCTTTTGGCGTGATGGATTCAAAGCTGGTGTTTAAGCTCAAAGTAATCCGCCCGTTTATTAACATGGTGCCGATTCCGCGGCAGACGATGTTCAGCGTCTATGTCACGACCAGTACCGGAGATGCACTAAGCGTGCCGGTTTATACCATCAGCTACAGCGGCAAGGTGGAGGTTCCACAAAACTGCGAAGTAAACGCCGGGCAGATTGTTGAGTTTGATTTTGGTGATATTGGCGCATCGCTGTTTAGCAAGGCAGGAGCGGGAAACCGGCCAGAAGGCATCAATCCGCAGACCAAAACGGTAGCGATAAAATGCACCAACGTCGCTGCACAGGCCTACTTAACCATGCGTGTAGAGGCCGAGAAAGCCACCGGGCAAATGATGGTATCTGACAATCCCGATTTAGGTTTTATTGTCGCCGACAGCAGCGGTAAACCGCTGACGCCCAATAATCTGTCCAGCACTATCCCGTTTCAACTGGATGATAACGCCGCGGCGAGCGTGGGTATTCGAACATGGCCGGTTAGCGTAACGGGCAATAAGCCTACCGAAGGACCTTTTACAGCCCGTGGCTATCTGCGAGTGGATTATGACTAACAAGCAAACGCCAGCCGCAGGGAAACGCCTGGCAATGGTGTGCCTGCTGACATTCAGCTCGTTGTGCCATGCCGCTTCGTCGCTGGGGGAAATCAATATTGAACTGCGCGGAAACGTGGTGGACTTTACCTGCGCGGTAATTGCCAGCGACAGCAATAAGTCGGTGGAGCTAGGCACCTGGCCGACCAAGCAGCTTCAGACCAGCGGAGATACTACTCAACCGGTCGCGTTTACGCTGAAGCTAGAAGGCTGCCCGCCGGGTTCCGCTTCGATAACGTTTTCCGGAACTCCGGCCCCGGGCACGACGTTGCTGGCGCTTGATGATGCGGTGATGGCGCAAAAGGTGGCGATCGAACTGCACGACAGCGACCGTACGCGATTGCCGCTCGAGCAGGCCAGTCAGACGGTGGGGATTGATGAGAACGGCAACGCCACGCTGACCTTTTTCGCAAACTATATCGCGTTAGCTGCTGGGGTTCAGCCTGGCATTGCCAGGGCTGATGCCACGTTCATGATTAACTATAACTAATCAATGCGCTAACAAAACACTCCCGAACGAAATCTCGCCGGGAGTGTTATTACATTAATTCATGCATTTTTGCGTAATCGATCAGCTCAACGATGGTGTGCAACCCGAGCTTGGAGTAGATATTAGCCTTGTGAGCGCTAATCGTTTTATTGCTGAGTAACAACTGCTCAGCAATTTCCTTATTGGATAGCCCGTTTGCCAGATAACGCAAAACGGTAACTTCACGGTTAGAGAGCGGCATGTCATGTAAGACGCCTTTTTGTGCATTTATATTGTTAATGAAATTAAGGGTATCCGAAGGAAAAAAGGAATATCCCGATAAAATCATTTTTACCGCATTGTAGATATCATTGAGATCCTTTCGTTTACTGACAAACCCATTTGCACCGGCCCGGATAGCACGCCCGGCATAAAACGACTCGGATTTTGAGGACAGAAACAGTACCCGAGTTTTCTCCTGCAATGACTTTATTCTTTTGAGTAATGTAAACCCATCAGAACCAGGCAGTTCAATATCCAGGATGACAAGATCGACAGGGTACGTGCGCAGATGTTCTATTGCCGTACGGCTGTCATCGGTTTTCAACACTACCTGAATATTACTGTTTTTCTCGAGTAGTACTTCTATCGACATTCTGACAATAGGGTGTTCGTCCATAATGATAACGGATGCTGGTTTCATTGTTGTATGCCTCAAACTGTTTGCGTATCTTGCGAATTTGATAAAACATCAGGCGTTATAATATTGTCAAATAGCCAAGAATTGTTCTGAGGGAGAGCCGAATAAATATTATTTCATCCTTGTTTATTCGGTTGTTCTTCTGCAGAACAATGAATTTGTGGAAAATCCATTTCACACCGGGAAAACTAACAATTAATCAGGAAACTGTGGGGATTATACCTGCTCTGCTCATTCGGAAAAGACTTACAACATCCTGGTTGTTAATGTCAGTTAGGATATTCTGAAAGATCCAGATGTGTTAATGACTATTGGTATTATTTATCTGTGGTTCGAATTATGGCAGATTGAAAATTTTTTTTAAACAGTAAAAACGACACAATAAACCAATTGTTTAGGTTTTGTTAAGGCTGCAATAGGACTATTTTTTATTGAAATGCACAGGATCAGTAAGGTTAAGTGTGGGAGTGGCTCCAGGCATAATACCAGGAATAGTTGTAAATATTAAATATTTGTAAAAATTAGATCTGTTTTCTTATTTAAAAATAAGTAATTTCCTAAAAAATCTTATAGCACAATGAGTTATGGTGTTAAATTAAATGGGGAGAGGTAACGTTGAGGCGGTGTATCAGATGCAAAAAGCGCTGCCTGCTGGGTAATCCAAGGCGCGTAATCAACTGGTTCAGGCGATAGATGATGCGGTGGTAGGGTTGTGCCTGTAACAATGCAATCTTTTTTAAGGAGTTACCCTGTAATAGTAAGGTAATCAGCTCCCAGTCGAACTGATTTATACGCCTGGAATGAATATAGTTAAGAACCGGAGATAATAAGGCCTGGCGCATCTCGGGGAGGCGCAAATTGCGTGGCAAGATATAAAATGGACCGGACAGTGAAATAAATCTAGTGAGGTCTTCATCGCGACTGGAAAGCATTATGAAGATTTGGATGTTATTATGCTTCTTAATTAGCTGGCGCAGGCTTTCAAGTATATCGAAATAAGGGGTTGTTAAGCTTTCAATGTCAATCACTAACTGGCTAATTACCGGCTCTTGCATGCTGAGCAAAGTCGATTCAACGCTCTGGAAGATCGCCGTGCGAGTACCTGAGAATAAATGTCGACTCAGCGCATAGGCCAGATAGTAGTCTGTCGTAATTATCGCCTGAGATATAGTGCCGTCCGGTAAGGTGTATTCGAGTTTTTGCGCCAGATACTCGATCCGGTCAAATACCTGTGAGGTACAGTGGGGAAATTGCCAGCTACAGTTAGCGTTTCGTATACGGCGATAGCGGTCCCGGCGTTTTGCACTGTGCACCTTTTCCATTCCATTTCTGTTGCGGCAGGTCTGGATAAATTGCTGACTACAGGCATCCCTGAACCAAACTTTTGTCAGCGCAAAGGTGAGTTGACTTGTGCCGTTGGGTTTCAGTGCTTCAACAATCATCAGACTGGCAATTGCGTACTCCATCAGAATAATCTGCCGGAAGTTTTCTGATGTCTTACTCAATGCCCAAAAGATCGTTTTATCCAGTTCAACCTCTCTCTGAGATTAGATAAAATATTACCGGGTGTGTCTTTTTGTTACCCCGGAAATAGTATGGCCGGATTATTCTCGCAGCCTGAAGCCAGGTACAGTAGGAGCCGATGCTTAATCGATGATGAGATATTTCTCAATAAAAATTAGGCAGAGATACCCCGTCTAATTTTGCAGAAAGTTCAGATGTGCGCGGATGTATCTTAAGAATTGCTGATCGTTTTTCACATGCAGCTTTTTCATAATGCTGCGGCGGGTCGCTTTGGCCTGGATATCACTGACTGAGAGCAGATGAGCCGTTTCGGCTAACGTATACCCGCTGGCGAGAAACATTAAGAACTGGCGTTCTTCGATAGAAAAGTTGCGGGTGGTGCAGTAATGGCAGATAGTCGCGGGCACGCTAGTGCGCAGTGCGCGTTTTTGCAGGATGAGGACCAGTTTTTTGGTTATCTCGTCGACGTCATCTTCCCGATAAATCAGTGGCAACATGTACAGGCAGGGGCGGAACATCAGCTTATCTTTGTCGTTTTTGCTACAGATGACCACCCGGTGTTGGCGCCTGGTGTGGACAGGAACCATGTAACAATCGGCGCTGAGCCAATCTTCATCCAGTGAGATAAACGCGATTTCAGCGCGATCGATATCTTCGACAGGTAAAAAGCTAATCTCCTGATGCCACTGATTTGCCAGATGGGAGATGATGATTTTCAGTCCATGTTCGAAGTGACTGTTTTCTTCCTTGATGGCGATACTTAACATTAAAGAGTTCCTGACCACTGGAGAGGGGATAAAAGAATGTTAAGCAAAATCATAAATATTCTAAATACATGTATCCCTAAATCTGACGTTTTGCGGGCTGAGTTGTTACCAGGTGATTTCCTGGATACCTTTGAACGAGCAGAAAAAATCAACATTCGTACACTTCGCCAGCAACCGAAACAAAAGGCATTGACTCAGCAAGCACTGACCGTATAATTCACGCGTTTCATCTGCATGAAGTAATCACTTCGCAATGCGCCCTTAGCTCAGTTGGATAGAGCAACGGCCTTCTAAGCCGTAGGTCGTAGGTTCGAATCCTACAGGGCGTACCATTATATTTCAGTAACTTACCCATTTTCTGCAAGTTCCTTATTTTCCAGATGGGACATATTTGGGACATCATCACTAAAAATCGAGTCGATTTGCTTCGCATGTTCCGTTAAATGGTTCGGGGCAAGGTGAGCATACCGGCGCACCATCTCGATGCTCTCCCATCCTCCCATTTCCTGCAGAACAGAAAGCGGAACTCCGGACTGAATCAGCCAACTGGCCCAAGTGTGTCTCAGGTCGTGGAAGCGGAAATCCTCAATTCCAGCCCGGCGGCAAGCTGCGTTCCATGCTCGCTGATCATCGACGCGCATCTTTCTGACTGTCGGTGTCTTTGAGCCATCAGGACGGATGCCTTCTTTCGTATGCACGAACACCCATTTATGATGCTTACCAATCTGGTCACGCAAAACCTTACAGGCGGTGTCGTTCAGCGCTACGCCAATAGCGCGATTTGACTTACTGTCTTCCGGGTTAACCCAGGCAACTCGACGCTGCATGTCGATCTGCTGCCATTCCATATTGATAATGTTCGAACGGCGTAGGCCGGTTGCCAGCGCAAACTTAACAACCGACTTCAGCGGTTCCGGACATTCATCAATCAGCCTTTTCGCCTCATCAGCCTCAAGCCACCGGACGCGCTTATTGCGTACCGATGGAACCTTGATCACCGGCGCTTTCTCCAGCCACTTCCAGTCACGCTCTGCCGACCGCAGGATTGCCTTCATCAATGCCAGATGCTTGGCCTTGGTGGAGGTGGTGACAGGTTTAGCTGAATATACTGGCGCTGGTTCTCCGTTCTTTTGAGCCGCGGCAGCCTTGATTTTCCATATCTCAAGCTGTTTGCGGTTGCTCATCTTGTTCACTGCGGAGTAAATCTTTTGCTCGGTCACATCCTTTAACCGGATCCCCTCAAAATGCGCCAGCCAGAAAGCCATACGGCTTCGGTCATCCTTCAGTGATTTCTTCTCTGCCTTTTCCTCCAGCCATCGCATGCAGGCATCATCAAACGTTACGTCAGGGAAATCTCCTAGCCGGTCTACTCGCCACAATTCAGCTTTGCGCTTGTCATGTAGCTCAGTAGCGAGCCGCTTGTCGGAAGTCCCAAGGCTTTCCTTAATTCGCTTCCCGCCCGGTGTCGAGTAGGACGCGTACCATATTTCACCTCTGCGGAAGAGTGACATTGTTTTTCCTCTGTTATGCCATCACCCGCGCTCACGGCGACAGTATGCAGCGGAGAGTTAAGCGCCGCAATGCAGGCCTGTCGTGTAGTGAGGTAAGGGGATTTGGGTTTTGCGGGGTCTTTGCGGGTTGCTTGCAATCGGCCTGAGCGGATCCAGTTGGTAGCCGTTGGTCTGGATATCTGAAGAAATGCGCAGGCCTCATCGAGTGTGAGGCTGTGTGATTCCACGATGATCTCCTATGCGTACCATTTATCTATTTCATCGTATTCCTTTACGACATCTTCATATCCCAATGCTTTTAACAGGTCGCAGATCACATCGTCTGCATTGCAATGGGCTATTTCCTTATCTCTCATGCCTTGCAGTATCTTGAGTTTGTTAATGGCCTCTTCGCGCGTCATGGTTTACTCCATAATTAAATAACTATTTAAAAAACCGGAAATCTCTATTAAAAATTTAAAAGCCAGATTGATGCCCACCAAAGAAAAAGAGAAAGGAATGGCGGAAGCAAAAAGCAACACCCAACAAGGAGTGCAGCAGACATAATTAGGCCGCCAATAACACCAGTCTCCGGCTTCCAGAATTTAAAGATCTTCATAGTTTCCTCCAGGCAAAAAGAAGCCCGGCGCGGAGCCGGGATGCAAAATTGGCTATCGAATATCAATATCCGGGATTATTACTGATGGTTTGAATGTCACACGATAGTGGTTCACACTGGCGTTAGTTCCGCTCAGATCTTCCATGAACCACGTCACGTTGTCTGACAGGCCGAGCATGTGCTTCTTGTAGACGTTTGGCCCAGTTTTGCAGATGACACCCAGAGTGCGATCTGTGCTGGTGTTATCTTTGGAGCAAAGCCCAGTGATCTCAAGCATGAATTCGCCGGTGATGCCGTTATAGAAAACAAAGCGGCGCTGCGCCTCGAAGTTATCTGCAGCCTTACTAACGTTACGACTGGCAACATCAGCGTCATTAACATCACATGCCGAAATCGCCAAAACGCTCAGCAATAGCAATCCTTTCTTCATTGGTTCACCTGTAAAAGAATGCCCTCACACTGGAGGGCAAAATGGATAACGTGGCAGTGCATTCGCACCCAATAGCCAGCTCATAACTGGCTATCAGTTGCGCTCAGTAGGTGAGAGATTCGACCTTTTTCATAATTGCTTCTGCTTCATGCTGTTCAATATGGTCATGCCACTCGGACTCCTCCAACATTTCGGCAATAGCTTCTTTTTGCTCTTCCGTGAAAAAGTCATCACGATAATCATATAATGCCGCAGAAACTAACCTGCCTCCCATGAACTCATCGGCAGCACTGACTGGCGGCTCTTTACCGTCCTCATATTCAAAGACAAATGTCATCTTCCCCATAATCTCTCCTCATGCCGCCCGCATAGCGCGGAGTCGTTTTAAGTGTTCTGCTGTTTCAAGTTCGGCGCGTATCTGTGCCGCCTCGTGTGGGTCGAGGTGCTCGAAATCGTTATTAAAGCGGTCGATTGAAGCGGTGTTGATCCGGCCCTGTCGCCAGTAGCGGACTATTTCAGATGTAACAGAATGGATGATGACAGGCCACCCGGCATTGTCAGCGTATATCTGACCCCGTTGAATTAGCTGGAACATTGGCTGACTCCTGATTGCGCTTTAATTCCTCTCGGTATGCTGCAACCTCTCTCGCTTTCCTTTTCTGTCTCGGTGATGGCTTTGCGTGTTCCCATATAAATG
>NZ_KZ559406.1:0-220225 GCF_002850715.1 Citrobacter sp. L55
CTCCGGTTTATCCGAAGGCTCCCTGCGAAAGCAAAGCCGGCAGGCCGAATGGAACCAGGTGTGCAGATAACATCATGGCCGGGTACGACGGTACCGAAAGAGAGGCCGGATATACGACAGCATCTTACCCCCGTCACACAAAATGCAGAATGGCTTGCATAACGGGAGGTGTCCATATACGGATAAGCGCAATTAAAACGAACGTCTCGCCACCAGCCAGGCCCCAACGACCAGCAGCACCGCGCCGCAGACCGGCCCCACCAACGCCCGCAGCGGCACGCCATGACTGCGCAGAATATCCAGCACCAGTCCGCCGATTAACTGGCTGGCCACCAGCACCGCGATAGTGGTTGCTGCACCCACATTTTGGTATCCACTGATGCTGGCAAAAACAAAGAACGATCCCAGCAAGCCAGGGATTAGCGTCCACCAGCGCACGCTGGAAACCAGTTCCCCAAACCCCGCCATACCTTGCTTAAACCACAGTATGCTGACAAACAGCACGATCCCGACCAGCGAGTTAAGTAACATGGCGATGAGGATCGTCGAGGACGTCTGCGTGATGCGTACCATCAAGGTATTTTGCACCACCAGACCAATACCTGCGGCAATCAGAAAGGAGAGGGTTAGCGTCTGGTTCATCTGCTGGTATCCGGTTCGCGGCGATCGTCTAACTGCAACTGCATAAAAGTCAGATCCAGCCAGCGCCCAAATTTCGTGCCAACCTGTGGCATTTGCGCGGTGGTTTTAAAACCCAGCGTGCTGTGCAGATGCAGCGACGCCTGATTCTGAGACTCAATGCCCGCAACCATCACATGCTTGCCGCACGCGCGGGCTTCTTCTATTAACCTGCTGAGCAGCGATCGTCCCAGGCCTTTACCCTGATGAGCAGGATGGACATATACCGAATGTTCAACGGTATGACGGAATCCATCAAAGTTACGCCAGTCGCCAAAGGAGGCGTACCCTGTAATCACGCCATTCTCTTCACTCACCAGCACCGGATAGCCCATCAACTGGCGGGCTTGATACCATGAGATACGGTTTTCGGCATCGACCGTTTGATCGTTCCAGATAGCCGCCGTATGCAGTACCGCGTGGTTGTAGATTTCTGCAATGGCGGCACAATCTTCTTTGCTGGCAAATCGAATGGACATGTTGAACCTCAGGGATTGTTCACTATAGTATTACAATATGAATACTATTGAAGACAGCATAAATCAACGGATCGGTGCAAGAATTCGCATTGAGCGGGAGTCTCGCGGCTGGTCTCTGACGGAACTCGCTGAACGCGCAGGCGTGTCGCGGGCGATGATCCATAAAATAGAGCGCGGTGAGAGCAGCCCAACGGCCACGCTGCTGGGCAGGCTCTCCGGTGCCTTTGGTATCAGCATGTCTATGCTGATGGCGCGGGCCGAAATGCAGGAGGGCAAGCTGCTGCGCTTCGCTGATCAGCCGGTCTGGCACGACCCGCAAAGCCACTATCTGCGCCGCCACGTTTCACCGCGCAGCGATCTGCCTATTGATCTGGTGCAGATAGAATTGCCCGCCGGAAGCGACATCCCGATGCCAGCCTCTTCCTATGTGCAGGCAAGACAACTTATCTGGCTACAGCAGGGGGAATTGGTCTTTGTGGAAGGGGACGTGCGTCATGAAATGCGGGCTGGCGATTGCCTGGAGCTTGGCCCGCCGAATGATTGTCGGTTTATCAATGAAACCGCACACCCCTGCGTTTACCTGGTTGTGCGGTTAAATCATGTCGTCAGCTAACTGGCGGACACAGGCTGCTACTATTGATGGAATCATGCCAAAAGCAGAGGAGCACATCATGGGTCAACAGACTAATCGCAATCGCCGCTGGGTACTGGCTTCCCGCCCGCATGGCGCGCCGGTCCCGGAAAACTTCCGTCTTGAAGACGATGAGGTGGCAACGCCGGGTGAAGGCCAGGTTTTGCTACGCACCATTTTTCTTTCCCTCGATCCCTACATGCGTGGACGCATGAGCGATGAGCCGTCTTACTCCCCGCCGGTAGAGATTGGCGGCGTGATGGTTGGCGGGACCGTGAGTCGCGTGGTGTCATCCAACCATCCTGATTACCAGCCAGGCGAGTGGGTGCTGAGCTACAGCGGCTGGCAGGACTATGACATCTCCGACGGTAACGGGCTGGTGAAGCTTGGCGATAATCCTGAACATCCCTCCTGGGCGCTGGGAGTGATGGGGATGCCAGGGTTTACTGCTTATATGGGGCTGCTGGATATTGGTCAGCCAAAAGCAGGGGAAACGCTGGTTGTGGCCGCCGCCACCGGCCCGGTTGGCGCAACGGTAGGGCAGATTGGTAAGCTCAAAGGCTGCCGGGTGATCGGGGTTGCAGGCGGGGCAGAGAAATGCCGACATGCCACCGAGGTATTAGGCTTTGATGTCTGCCTCGATCACCATGCACAAGATTTTGCGCAACAGCTGGCAAAAGCCTGTCCGCAGGGGATCGATATTTACTACGAAAACGTCGGCGGTAAGGTATTTGACGCCGTTCTGCCATTACTCAATACCTCTGCGCGCATTCCGCTGTGCGGACTGGTCAGCGGTTACAACGCCACATCGCTTCCAGGCGGACCCGATAGATTACCTTTGCTGATGGCAACGCTGCTGAAAAAGCGAATCCGGATGCAGGGCTTTATCATTGGTCAGGATTATGGTCACCGCATTCAGGAGTTTCAGCGGGAGATGGGGCGCTGGGTTAAAGAGGGCAAAATCCATTACCGCGAGCAAATCACCGACGGTCTGGAAAATGCGCCGCAGGCCTTTATCGGCCTGCTGACCGGCAAAAACTTCGGTAAAGTGGTGATTCGTCTTGCAGACGATGCGTAAAACGGATGGCGGGAGTCATTCCCGCCAGTGTTACTCAAAACGCCAGGCCAGATTAATTCCTACGCCATAGTTTCGTCCTGGCGCCGGTTCGTAATATCGACCATTTGCCTCATTCACTATCACCGAACCGACGTAGGACTTATCAAACAGATTATCCACCCGACCGAACAGGTCGAACATCAGACTGCGGTAATAAAATTTATAGCCGGTATTTAAACCCACTACGGTATAGGACGGGGCTTGCGCCGTATTTTCATCATTGGCCATAATGTTGCTCATATAACGAACATCAGTTCCCGCATACCAACCTTCATGAGGCACGTAGCCCAGCGAAGCAAATCCCATGTTTTGCGCAATGCCAGGCAGGCGGTTGCCGTTGCAGTTTTGATCGCCACAGACGTTGCTGCGGTAGGTCGCATCCAGCCAGGTCCATGCAGCTTTTACGCGCCAGCTTGCGGCAAAGCGTTGGTCCCAGGATAACTCACCTCCCTGACGGCGGGTTTTTCCAGCGTTTTTGTAGGTTGTCCGCCCGCCGCTACTGCTGTCAACCACGATCTCGTCATCGGTATCGGTCTGGAATAGCGCTGCGGTAAACAGCCCATCGCCGATACGCGTTTTACTGCCGATTTCCACGGTATCGTTTGTGGAAGGCTGTAGGTCAAAATTCATCCCACTTTGGCCGTCGGAGCGGTAAGACAACTCGTTGATGGTGGGCGTTTCGAACCCGCGTCCCGCGGCCAGGTAGACGTTCCAGGCATCGGTGATGGCGTATTTTAACGATCCGGCAGGTAACCACTGGTGATAGCTGGCGTCACCGCTGTCATCTGCGTTACCAGGCGTAATATAGCGATCGTTAGAATCAAACCACACCGAACTGTAGCGAACGCCGGCATCCAGCGAGAGTTTCTGCGTTAATTGCCACTGGGTTTGCAGATAGGGATCGACATTCCACATCAGGTTACGTTCGTTACGTCGTAAGTCGCCTTTCTGACCATATTCTGGCACGCCATCATCAAGGCGAAAATTGTTGTAGCCTTTACGGCTTTCGCTCATGTTTTCGTAATTCAGACCGGTGGTGAAGGTCACGGGTATGCCCAGTTCGCCACGGTGAGTCCAGCGGTTGTCTATCCCTTGATAATGACGTTGCAGGGTAATAACGCCTCCGGCATGAGAGGGTTTTAACTGCGGGGCCATCGGGATCGACTGATACTGAGTGGTTTCACGCTCGCCTGCATAAGTCATGATGCTGATATCATCCTTCGCGCTAAACTGGCGTTCATAGCGCAACCCCGCCTGGGTCTGCTTGATGGTTTTTCGCGTGTTGTATTGCTCAGCGCGGGGAGATTGCTGCGGATTGGCCTGCCACTCTGACTCGGTAAGACCACCAGGATCGTCAGCTTTACTCTCTACGCTATTGAAAATCAGGGTTAGTTTGCTCGTATCGTCCATGCGCACGCCCAGTTTGGCATTGGCCAGATTTTTTTGTGCGCTGCTGCGATCGCGATAACCATGGGTAGTAAACCGGGTTGTTGAAACGGTGTAATCCACATCCCCTTGCTGTGTGCCATCGCCCAATGCGCCCGTTGCTTTTAACCCGTAGCGCCAACTGCCAAAACTGCCGTAATAACTGCTGGCTTCAATGGTTGGCGGCTCATGTCCCGTTTCAGTGCTGACATTTATCACTCCACCAGACGCATTGCCATACAGAGCAGAGAAGGGGCCGCGTAAAACCTCAATATTTTGTACGCTGCTGATATCAATATTGGATGTTTGACCCTGCCCATCCGGCATGGTTGCCGGGATCCCGTCGACATACAAACGAATGCCGCGGATGCCATAAGTGGTTCGCGAACCAAATCCGCGAATCGACAACTGGAGATCCTGGGCGTAGTTCTGCCGATTTTGCACCTGTAGCCCAGGGACGCTGGTCAGGGATTCAGACAGGTTAATTCGCGGCGTTGCCAGACGCATATCTTCTCCGTCAATGACGCTGACGGCGGCAGGGGTGTCCAGTTCAGAAACGGACTGTGGTGTCGCGCTAACGATCAGCGTTTGATCGTTTATCTCACTTTCTGCCACGGCATAAGGCGAGAGGAAGACAGGCAGTAAAGAAACAGGAAGTGCAGTGTAGCGGGATGCAAAAATCGTCATGAACAAGGCCAGTTAATGATGCTTACGCCGTAACACCGGCGATAAGCGCGTGAATTTTTTTTATAAAAGATGAATTTTAGCGCTGCTGAATTGCGCTAATTTTTCGGGCAATGACAACGATTGTAGTCAATATGTGAAGAAGTGCTCCACTTTGAGATGAATAATGATTACTATTCTCATTCCTAAAAAAGGCAAAACCATGATTTTGCTCATTGAAGCTATGTGAAGCAGTAACAAACGAATTTATCAAAGGGAGTCGTCATGTCTTTACGTCATCTGTTTTCGCCGCGTCTGCGTGGTTCTTTACTGTTAGGTTCACTGCTCGTTGCATCATCTTTTACTACGCAGGCTGCAGAAGAACTGCTGCGCAAAGCCGTGGGCAAAGGCGCCTATGAAATGGCATACAGCCAGCAAGAGAACGCGCTGTGGCTGGCGACTTCGCAGAGCCGCAAACTGGATACCGGCGGGGTGGTTTACCGTCTTGACCCGGTCACCCTCGAAGTGACTCAGGTTATTCATAACGATCTCAAACCGTTTGGCGCCACCATCAACAACGCCACGCAAACGCTGTGGTTCGGCAACACGGTAAACAGCGCGGTGACGGCAATGGATGCCAAAACGGGCGCGGTGAAAGGACGTCTGGTGCTGGATGCGCGTAAGCGTTCTGAAGACGTTCGCCCACTGCAGCCGCGTGAGCTGGTCGCCGATGACGTCACCAACACGGTATACATTAGCGGTATTGGTAAAGAGAGCGTGATTTGGGTGGTGGACGGTGATGCCATTAAATTGAAGGACACCATTCAAAATACCGGCAAAATGAGCACCGCTCTGGCTGTCGACAGCAAGGCTAAACGCCTGTACACCGCCAATGCAGACGGTGAATTCATCACCATCGATACCACCACCAACAAAATTCTCAGCCGTAAAAAGCTGCTGGATGATGGAAAAGAGCATTTCTTCATCAACCTGAGCCTGGACACGGCGGGCAACCGCGCCTTTGTCACCGACTCTAAAGCGGCGGAAGTGCTGGTAATCGACACCCGTAATGGCAACGTCCTGGCAAAAGTCGCCGCGCCGGAATCCCTGGCCGTGCTGTTTAACCCGGCGCGTAACGAGGCCTACGTGACCCATCGTCAGGCCGGCAAAGTGAGCGTGATCGACGCGAAAAGCTATAAAGTCGTTAAAACGTTCGAGACCCCAACATTCCCGAATAGCCTGGCGCTCTCCGCCGACGGTAAAACCCTGTACGTGAGCGTGAAACAGAAGTCCACCCGCGAGCAGGAAGCCACCCAGCCGGACGATGTTATTCGTATTGCGCTGTAATTAACCGGAGGGGGAAACCCCTCCTGTCACTTCTCTAAATCCCCCGATACGCCTCGTTACACCCCGCCAGTAGCCTGACCTACTTCAGGGACTTACACTACGCCCTCAACGGCTAACTGAATAACACGGGAATACCATGAAAAAGCCATTTATCTGTCTTTGTGCAGGCCTAATGCTGTTTACATTGGCAGGATGCACCACCGATTACGTTATGACGACCAAAAGCGGACAAACCATCACCACCCAGGGTAAGCCAAAACTGGATAAAGACACGGGAATGACCAGCTATACCGATCAGGATGGGAATGCGCGGGAAATTAACAGCAACGACGTAGCGCAGTTGATTGAAGCGAACTAAAAAAGAAGGCCTGAAGGATTAACCTGTCAGGCCTTCTGCCGTTATGGCGCGGTGCGGTGGATCTCTGCAACGCGTTTACGCACGCCGAACCAGCCCGCGACCAGCAGGATGGCAATCAGCGGTAATGACGCGATGGTATAGGTGCCATTTGGATAGTCAAACGCCATCAATACCAGTACGCTCAGCAGGAACAGCAGCGTTAACCACGAGGTAAACGGTGCGCCCGGCAGTTTAAAGCTGACGTCTGCCGTTTTACCTTCTTTTATGGCCCGGCGCAGACGCATCTGACAGACCATGATAAACCCCCATGACGCAATAATGCCCAGTGACGCGAAGTTCAACACGATCTCAAACACCTGTGACGGCACCAGATAGTTCAGGAATACCCCGACGACATACACGACCATCGTGGCGAGGATCCCGGCCCAGGGCACCTGTTGACGGCTCATTTTAGCCATGAATTTCGGTGCCGAACCGCCCATCGACATGGAGCGTAAAATACGCCCGGTACAGTACAACCCTGAGTTAAGGCTGGAAAGCGCCGCGGTGAGCACCACAATATTCATGATACTGCCAATGTACGGCACGCCCAGTTTGGAAAAGAAGGTCACAAACGGGCTTTGCCCCGCCTGATAGGCGTTCCAGGGCAGTAGCAGAACCAGCAGCACGACAGAACCCACATAAAACAGACCAATACGCCAGATTACGCTATTGATTGCTTTTGGCACCATCGTTTGCGGATCTTTGCACTCACCGGCGGCGGTACCCACCAGTTCAATAGAGGCAAAGGCGAAAACCACACCCTGTACCAGTACCAGCGCAGGCAACAGGCCATGCGGGAAGAAGCCGCCGTTGTCGGTAATCAGGTGAAAACCCGTGGCGTTACCATCCAGCGGCTTTCCGGTACCTAAAAAAACGGTACCTACCACCAGGAAAATCACAATTGCCAGTACCTTAACCAGCGCAAACCAAAACTCCATCTCCGCGAACCACTTCACGCCGATCATGTTCATGGTGCCGACAATAGCCAGCGCGCCGAGGGCGAACACCCACTGCGGCACGTCGCCAAACGCGCCCCAGTAGTGCATATACAACGCCACCGCGGTGATATCGACAATGCCGGTCATCGCCCAGTTGATGAAGTACATCCAGCCAGCCACATAGGCGGCTTTCTCACCTAAAAATTCACGGGCGTAGGAAACGAAGCTACCGCTGGAAGGGCGATGTAAAACCAGTTCGCCGAGCGCGCGCAGTATAAAGAACGAAAAAATACCGCATACCAGATAGACCAGCGCCAAAGCAGGGCCGGCCATCTGCAGGCGTGCGCCTGCCCCTAAAAACAACCCGGTACCAATTGCGCCGCCAATGGCGATCATTTGTACCTGTCGATTGCCCATCGCTTTGTGATACCCCTCTTCGTGAGCATTCAACCAGCGTCGTTTCGCCGCATGTTGTTCCGCGGCTTGCGTGTTGTTTGTGTTCATTACGATTCCTGTTGACCTGACAAAAATACAACATCCTTTTTGCCGCACCTGCTGCGGCGAAAACAGCCTTACCCTTCATTGTGTTACGGGGGAAAACTGCCGGCCGAGCATCCTACATTCAATTGATTGGTTCCGCAAAGCCCCGGTAACAAGAATTCAGCATTTTTATGCAGCCGGTACTGGCGCGGTGTGGCCTCGATTCAGCCAATAAAGGAGAAGGGCGTTTATACCTGTAGAGGTTCTACGCCGGAACCGCCGAAACCCAGTTTAAGTCCGGCAACAAGAGTATCCAGATCGATAAGTTCATTGCTGCTCTGGAAGGTGTAATGCCCGTTCAGTGAAATGTGCTGCCAGGCCATCGGTGATATCCGGGTCAGCGCCTCGACGCCTTTGGTATTATCTTCGGCTTCCAGTCTCTCCAGCAAACGTGACAGGAACACGGAGTTGTAATAAATGATCGCATTGGAGATCAAGCGCCCACACTGGGTACTGATGTCCGTTTCAGTATCATTTTTCCCTGTTAACTCTTTCTTACCGCCGACTTTGGCGACTGATGCACGTAACTGGTGATAAGATTAAACGCGATTCTGGGAGCGACGGATATTGCGTTACAACTGCGGGTCACGCAGATACTTCAGCGTGTAAATACTGCGAACCAGCCGATCGTATTCAAATATCGCCTGTCTTGTCGGGTTGGCCGTTGTATATGTACATAACTTGCGGATCAGCGTTCCCTGCGTCATTTCCTTCAGCCCCGGCGTGGCGACGATGCGATCAAGATTGCTTTTTTCGCGTGTGATAAGGTCCAGAACAATGTGCCCGCAGGCTGGATCAGGCATTTTTTATATGCTGACGAATCCTTTTATCGGACGCTTTCCCGAGAAAAGTAATGAAAAACTGGATGTAATGAAATTAGCATGGAGCGGTTATGTACAACAACAATGAAGTCATCAGTTACCTACAGGCTAACAGGATCCTTGCATTAAAGCTCGATCATGCAGTTTCTGCCGTCGGTCAGCAGGTTACAAATCAAGTTGAAACCTTGGGAAAGGGCGCTACCCGTCTGCTGTATTACACGTCCTGCTTTACCGATGAATATAATGATGTTTGCCAGCAGCAAAAAACGGAGGATCTGCGCTTCAGGAATGCTGTTATTCGCATTATCCAGCATGGTGACGTTGTCTATGAAATGCTTCGTGTCTACTTTGAAGAAGTATTCAAATACAAAACTAATGCCCAATTAGAGCATATTAAAAAAGCACTTATGGCTGTAAATGTTCATATCGCGGCCAGCACCCTTACCGGTGCGGGGTACGCTTTAGCGGTCGCTACCAGCGTCCGTATCGGATTGCATCTAAGTATGCAACTCAGTGCTCTTACGGGACGTGCAGCGGGTACGGGTGCGGGGGTTGTGGCCACGTATGGCCTGGTTCAGAAAGCGGCGGATAGTGCTCGTCGTCTACACGTCCAATATCCAGCTTATTACTCTGCACTTTACATGCAACAACTGGAAATGATGTATTTCCTGATTGAACCAGTATTCGAGCGTGCGGGCGCACTTGAAGCACAATGGTCGTCTGATTCTGGTATAGCAAATATCATCACCCGGATGATCAGATAACCATGATTCGATCACTAAAGAAGTTTCTACTGTGGCAGCTCAGGTTTTTATCATCGCTGTACGGACCTGTAATTTTTACGATTATTTTCGCATTGCTCCAGGGATATTTTTTCCCTGATAGCCCTGTCTGGCCTACAGGCGTATTCGCCATAGTTATGATTGTTATTTTCACGCGTTACTGTAAATGGTGACAGCGTTAATATCACAGTTATTTAAATCATCACTGATAAGGAAATTACATGTCTACTCCCGCACACTTATGGCTTGAAGATGAAAATGGATCGCCGATTGTTGGCAGTTGTTTAATGCCCCTGCGTTTGGGTTCCATCGAATTAAAATCATTTTCGCACGGCGTAACCATTCCAGTAGATCCCAGTTGGGGCAAACTTACAGGAACGCGCGTTCATAGCCCGATCACGATAGTGAAAGAATTTGATCAGACAACGCCACTCCTGTACCGCGCTGTCTGCGAAGGCCGAACCATGAAAAAGGCGACAATCAAGATGTACCGTATTCTGGAATCAGGCATCGAGGCCGAGTATTTCAATATCATTCTGGAAAACGTCAAGTTCACAACGGTTGCGCCATATCTGGCTCCTAACGGTATGAGTAGCACTCACCTTGAAACGCTCGAATTGCGTTATGAGGCGATCACCTGGAAGTATACGGAGGGTAATATTATCTATCGAGACTCATGGAACGATCGTTGTTGTGCCTGATGACGAGGGGCACCAAAGGAGGAAAGAAAATGGTCGACTTAACAGCTGAACAACAGCAGTTAGCGAAGATAGTTCATGATAATGGTGATGCTCAATTATTGCAGGGCTGTTATGACTATATGGATGCCTTTAAACGGGTGATGGACAGCGCTTCAAAAGTCCAGATACCTGCAATACCCTGGATATTTCGCTTTGCAAAATGGATGGAAAGGCTGGCTCAGGGCATTGCTGATGGAGTCATTGAGGTACCGAAAGATCACTAAAAGCAACGGACCGGAAATTTCGGCGGTTCCGGCGTAGAACCCCATGTAGAGGAGTGCGCTTATCGAGACATTCACCCAATAAGCGCCGTAACGTTATGCCGATACGCCAAAGACCTGAACGGCCTGCTGTAAGCGTGATGAACGCTGGGTCAGATCGGCGGTGGCGTCGGTGACGCGCTCCACCATCTCGGCATTATTGTGTGTCATGGTGCCAACGCGTGAAATTGAATCGTTAATCAGATCCAAAGCCTGGGTTTGCTCACGCGTGGCCAGACTAATGTCTTTGATCATCATCGACATCTGCAGTACATCCCCAATCATCCCGGTGAGATGCGTTTCCGTTTGTTCCACCATTTTGACGCCGCTATTAACATTGGCGACGTTCTTCTCAATAAGCTGTTTGATCTCTTTTGCCGCAGACGCCGAGTGTTGGGCCAGATTGCGGACTTCTGCCGCGACAACGGCGAAGCCACGCCCGGATTCCCCGGCTCGCGCGGCTTCAACCGCGGCATTGAGCGCCAGAATATTGGTCTGAAAGGCAATGCTGTCGATCACGCCAATGATGTCAACGATCTGCCCGTTGTCACGCGATATCGCCTGCATCATGGCGATAGTTTGTTTCATGATATCGCCGCCTTCTGCAGCGTTGGCGCTGGTTTTATCGGCCATGGTCATGGTATGTGCTGCCGTCTCAGCGGTTTGTTGTACCGCGCTACCAATTTCTTCAATGGCCGCAGCGGTTTGTTGCAGGTCGGCAGAGGTTTCTTCTGAACGCTGATGCAGCGCCGTACCTTCTTTTGACACCCGCTGACTGATAGCGCGAATACCGGAAATTTGCGTACTGACGTCATCGACCAGAGAATTCAGATTAAGCCCGGACTGATTAACCAGTCGCATTAGCATTCCGATCTCATCCACCCGATTTAAATGACAGTTATCAGGTTTACGTCCGGACACCACTTTCTTCATTTGCGTCAGGAGCGTATTAACTGGCTGACAAATTTGATACTTAAGGTAAATAGCCAGCGCCAGAAATAACACCAGCAAGCCACCCGACTGAATAAATGGATTAAACGGGGCGAAGATAAATAACAAAGCGAGCAGGGCCGTCACCCCTAAAGAATAATTGACGCGCTGGCTGATATTCAGCCATTTAAACATGGAAGTCCATGCCAATAAGCCGCGACGAATGATAATCCCTTTAAAAAGTCGAAAGCCTTTAAACTGCTGACTATTCATTTTTTGGTATAAACTTTCGCTGTGAGTTATTTCATCACGCGAAGGAACGGTACGCACTGAGATGTAACCGGTGAGTTTTTCATTGTGCCAGACCGGCGTAACGTTGGCGCGAACCCAGTAATGGTCACCATTTTGGCGGCGGTTTTTCACCATACCCGTCCAGCTGTCTCCCTGCTGTAGCGTGTACCACATATCAGCGAATGCAGCGGGAGGCATGTCAGGATGGCGAATAATATTATGCGCTTCGCCCATTAATTGATCTTCGTTAAATCCGCTGGCATCGATAAAAGCAGAGTTAGCGTAGGTAATATGACTTTCTTTATCCGTCGTTGAAAGCAGCGTCGCTTTGTCGTTAAGTGCGTGCTCAATTTGTGTAACGGGCATGTTACTTTTCATAGAGGCCCCATAATGATATGTATAATCCATACAAAAATTCCCGCAATAAAATCGGGATGAATATTAAAAAGCCGTTTTAAACCGTTTTAATAAGAAACGCTGCATTCTCTACTAATCATCATTTCTGTGGAAGTATTTAAATTAAAAAATCTCTGTGGAATATTCATTCAGGGTCATAAAACTGAAACATTTTATACAACCGCATAACGTTTTAAGTCATTTAACCTGACTTAACGTAAATCGCGTTAAAAAACGTTTTCGCAAAAAGAAAACTGGCATGAAATGATTTGGATGTTATTCCCGTGAGACCAACGACCCTATTATATTTTGTAGGCCATACATTCCGCGTGTTTTCAGTTTCGTGTTCCGACCAGTACAAGGCGATCCGAATTTTATCCCTGACAGCGTCAGGGCTGGTTATCTACTTTTTAGCTGAGCAAATGTGAATTAAATGTTTCTGCATGGTTATCTGATAATTTAATAATAATGACATGTTAACAAGCATAGGCCCGTAACATGTCATATCGCCTGAGTATTCTGGATAAAAGCCCCCTCGGGGAAGGTGAAACCGCCGCGATGGCGCTTACCCGGACGTTACGTCTGGCGCAGCAGGCAGAAGAGTGGGGATACCATCGTTTCTGGATCGCGGAACACCATAATACGCCACAGCTGGCCAGCCCATCACCGGAGCTGGTGATTGCCTGGATCCTCGGGCAAACCCAGCGTATTCGCGTTGGCTCCGGTGGCGTGATGCTGCAACATTACAGCCCGTACAAAGTGGCGGAAAACTTCAATCTTCTGGCCTCGCTGGCACCCGGGCGTGTCGATCTCGGCGTAGGGAAAGCCCCTGGCGGCTTACCACTGTCGACTCGGGCACTACAGCAAGGAGTGCATCAGGATGAAAAAGGCAGTTTTGCCGACCAACTTTCCCAGCTTAACGACTGGCTGACGCTGAGCGGCACGGAAAGTGGGGAAACGGTATTTCCGACGCCAATCCCACCGATACCGCCGGAAGGATTTGTCCTGGGAGCCAGTGTGCAAAGCGCACAGTTAGCAGCGCAATTCAATTGGCATTTTATCTTCGCGGCACACCTCAACGGTGACCGCGCGTTATTGCGTGACGTTTTGTCCTTCTGGCAGACCCACAGCGCACGTCCGACGATAGTTGCTGTCCAGGTGATTGTGGCTGACAGTAGCGATACCGCCGCGCAGCTTGCGGAAAACGTGCAAATCTGGGGCGTGGAGCTGGAGAATGGTCAACGTGTCACGGTAGCCAGCGAAGAGCAGGCGCTGGCATTCGCCGCGCAGGCCGGCAGTCCGCCACGCAAAATCGCGCGTCGTGAGCAGGCGTTGTTACACGGCACGGCTCAGGAGGTGATGGCGAAGCTGAATGCCCTGCATACGCAATTTGGCATTGATGAGTTCATTATCGACACGCCAGTGGCGGAAGGTCACGCGCGTCTGACATCGCTGCGGTTGCTGGCGCAAGCCCATAACGCCGTGGAGGTGCTCTGATGACTCTGGCCTCAACGCTTATCAACTGGCGCCGTGAATTACACCAGCACCCGGAACTTTCCCTGCAAGAGGCGGCAACGACGGCGCGCATTCACGCCTGGCTGCACGCAGCGGACGTCGAGATTTTGCCGTTCGACCTGAAAACCGGTCTGGTCGCGGAAATCGGGCAGGGAGACGAGGTCATCGCGCTGCGAGCGGATATCGATGCGCTACCGATAGAAGAAAGCGCCGATGTGCCGTTTCGCTCCCTCACACCGGGAGTGATGCATGCCTGCGGGCATGACGTCCACACCAGCGTCATGCTGGGCGCCGCGCTGCTGCTTAAACAACAGGAAACACACTTACCGGGTCGAGTACGTATTTTGTTTCAGCCCGCTGAAGAGAGTTTCGGTGGCGCAAAAACGCTGATCCGCGCCGGTGCGCTGCACAACGTTGCGGCTATTTTTGGCATGCACAATGAGCCAGGTTTACCGGTGGGGGAATTTGCCACACGCGGCGGTGCGTTCTATGCCAACGTCGATCGCTTCGTGCTGCGTATTAATGGCAAGGGCGCACATGCGGCGCGTCCGCATGAAGGCAGAGATGCCATCCTGCTCGCCAGCCAACTGGTCACGGTGTTGCAAAGCGTTGCCAGTCGCGACGTTAACACACTGGATTCAGTGGTGCTTAGCGTGACCCGTATTCAGGGAGGAAATACATGGAATGTGTTGCCAGAATCTGTTGAGCTGGAAGGGACGCTCAGAACGCACCGGACTTCGGTGCAACAGCAGGTTAAAGCACGGGTTAATGACATCGCCGCCGGTTTTGCCCACGCCTTTGGCGCACAAATCGACGTTATCTGGCATGCGGGGCCGACCGCGTTGGTAAACGATGCTCGTTGGGCCGATATCGCAACCGCCGTGGCGAAACAATCAGGCTACACCACCCATCATGCCGACCTGCATATGGGAGGCGAGGATTTTGCCGTCTATTTGCAAAATACGCCTGGGGCATTTGTCAGTATTGGCAGCGCCAGTGAATACGGATTACATCACCCGGGCTTCAATCCGGACGAACGTTTAATTGAACCTGCCGCGCATTACTTTGCACAGCTAGCAAAAACGGCATTCGCACATCTTTAAGTTTACCTGTTGGGTAGGGGTTATTATGGCTGAAAATCGGCAACTACGGCTCGGCACTATTCTGCATGGCGCAGCGGGAAATATGTCCGCATGGCGTCATCCGGCGGCACAGGCCGATGCCAGTATTAATTTTGATTTTGTCAAAGAGACGGCGCTTATTGCGGAAAAAGGGAAGCTGGATTTTATTTTTGTCGCCGATGGTCTGTATATTAATGAAAAATCAATTCCACACTTTTTAAATCGCTTTGAGCCGCTGACGGTATTATCTGCTTTGGCCAGCATTACCCAAAATCTGGGATTGGTTGGCACGGTATCCACGTCATACAGCGAGCCGTTTACTACCGCACGGCAGTTCGCCAGCCTTGATCATCTCAGCCAGGGGCGAGCCGGATGGAACGTGGTCACGTCACCTCTGGAGGGTTCGGCAAAGAACTATTCCCGTGCCCAGCATCCAGAACATGCCCTGCGTTATCGTATCGCCGATGAATATTTACAGGTGGTGAAAGGACTGTGGGATTCCTGGGAAGATGATGCTTTTACCCGTAATAAGGCAAGTGGAGAATTTTTTAATCCGCAAAAACTGCACACGCTTAACCATCATGGAGATTATTTTCAGGTCGCAGGGCCGTTAAATATTGGGCGCACGCCACAAGGCCGTCCGATTATATTCCAGGCGGGCGCTTCACAGGATGGTAAGAAATTAGCGGCGCAGCATGCCGATGCTATTTTTACCCATCAGGAGTCGCTGGCGGAGGCCAAAGAGTTCTATCAGGATGTAAAAAGCCAGTTGGCCTACGCCGGGCGACATCCCGAACAACTGCATATATTCCAGGGCGTCAGCGTGATTGTTGGCGACAGCGCAGAGGATGTTGAGCAGCAGTATCAGACTACCGCTGCGCTGGTCTCTATTACCGACGCGCTGAACTACCTGGGCCGCTACTTTGAACATCATGATTTCGCCCAATATCCATTGGATGCACCGTTCCCGGATCTGGGTTCCCTTGGACAAAACAGCTTTCGCAGTACGACTGATGAGATCAAACGCAACGCGCGTGAGCGTGGCTTAACGCTACGCCAGGTTGCTCTGGAAGCGGCCAGTCCACGCCCACGTTTCAGCGGTACGCCGCAACAGGTTGCCGATGGTCTTCAGCAGTGGTTCGACGAAAAAGCCGCAGACGGTTTTATCATCCAGGGGGGAACGCCAGATACCTTCCCGCGTTTTGTCGAACAGGTTGTCCCCGTGCTTCAGGCGCGTGGCCTGTTCCGCCATGAATATCCCGGTACGACCCTGCGCGCAAGCCTGGGACTCGCGACACCTGCAAACCAATTCACACAATAAGAGAAAAACGCTATGCAGAAAAAATCAGTCTTCCTCGCGCTGTCACTGGCTTTCAGCGCTAACGTCTGGGCAAATGATGTGACTATTAACGGTACGGGCGTAAGCCTGGAAGCCAATAAAACGCCAATCAATACGGCAAAAAATCCGCAGGCGATTGCGCAGTTGCCCGCGAACCTGCACCTGGCCGTACCGGGTAAATTCACCGTGGCGATTGCCGGGTTAAGCCAGCCGCCGCTGACCGTCTTTGCCGATGACAATAAGACACTGATCGGCAGCGAGGCGGACATCGCTCGTCTGGTGGCTGATAGTCTGGGGCTGGAACTCAACGTCGTGCCCACGTCATGGGAAGACTGGCCGCTGGGCGTCACGTCCGGCAAATATGATGCCGCGATCAGCAATATTACCGTCACCAAAGCCCGCAAAGAGAAATTCGATTTCGCGACGTATCGTAAGGACTCCCTTGGCTTCTATGTCAAAACCGGCAGTAAGCTGAAGAAAATCGAGCAGGCAGAAGATATCGCCGGTCTGCGCATCATCGTAGGTTCGGGGACAAATCAGGAAGCCATCCTGCTCGCCTGGAACGATGAGAACGTGAAGAAAGGGTTGCAGCCGTTTACGCCGGTGTATACCAAAGATGATGCCGCGCAAACCCTGGCTCTGCAGTCAGGCCGCGCCGATGCTTACTTCGGTCCTAACGTTATCGGCGCGTGGAAAGCTGCACTCAACGGTAAAACGCAACGGGTGGGCAGCGTTGATGGCGGTTGGCCAAAAGCGGCACACATCGCTGTGACGCTGAAAAAGGACAGCGGTCTGGTTCTGCCGGTACAAACCGCCCTCAACGGCGTAATTGGCAACGGCGACTATGACAAGGTGCTGAACCGCTGGGGAGAAGGGGTGGAACGTATTCCGCAATCTGAAATCAACCCGGCCGGTTTAGGCGACTAAGGAGGTCATCGTGAGCGATCAATTTCGCGTGGTCTCACCTGAAGCCAGCGAGCTGCAGCCAATTTTGAACGGTCTGTTCGGTGAATATGCCGCCCGCTATGGCGATTATTTTTCTCGCGACGCTGAAGTGGAGCTGACCGAATGGTATCTGGCACCGCAGGGACTTTTCGTGGTACTGGAGCGCAGCGGCGAGATTATCGCCACCGGGGCCTACAAACCTTACGACAAAGACACCGCCGAGATTAAGCGCATCTGGACGAAAAGCAGCCTGCGCCAGCAGGGGCTGGCGGCGCGCGTGGTGCAGGAGCTGGAACGCAGGGCGCTGCTGGCGGGCTACAGCCGGATTTATCTGACCACGGGATTTCGCCAGCCTGAGGCCGTGCGACTTTATTTAAGCCAGGGCTACGATCCGCAATTTGATACAGCGCGCGATCCCGAAGAGTACAGCCTGCCACCGTTTGATGGCCGGCTGCGCTTTACCAAACTGTTGACCATCGCCGGTCAGGCCAGAATAGCCTGAGGAGAGAAGATGAAAACGACGGAGAGTATTAAAGTCGTACCGGCGCGCTATCCTATGCGCACCGCAGGAGCAGTTATTGCCTTGTTTGTCCTGGCGGTGATTATCCAGTCCGTGGCGTTTAATCCGCGCTGGGAATGGGGCGTGTTTGCCCGTTGGTTCTTTGATCCGGTTATCTTGTCCGGCCTTGGGCAAACTCTGCTACTGACGCTTATCGGTACGCTGTTGAGTATTATCATCGGTGGTCTGCTGGCGCTGGCACGGCTTTCATCTTCCTGGCTACTGAACGGTCTGGCATGGGGATACATCTGGCTGTTTCGTTCGTTACCGCTGATTGTGGTGCTCATCGTTTTGTACAACTTCTCCTATTTGTACGACACGCTGGCGATTGGTATTCCGTTTACTCCCATTCAATGGGGCAGTTTTGAGACCATCAATGTGCTCGGCCAGTTTTCCACCGCAGTGGTTGGCCTGACGCTGGTGCAAAGCGCCTATACCGCTGAAATTATTCGTGGTGGATTTTTAGGGGTTGACCACGGCCAGTACGAGGCAGCGGCAGCGCTGGGCTTACCCGCATGGCGACGTACGCTGCGGATTATTCTGCCGCAGGCACTGCGCACCATTTTGCCTGCTGGCTTCAATGAAATCATCAGTCTGGCGAAAGGGACGGCGATGGTATACGTGCTGGCAATGCCTGAGCTGTTCTACACCATCCAGATGATCTACAACCGCACGCAGGAAGTGATCCCGCTGCTGATGGTGGGTGCGGTGTGGTATCTGGTGATCACCAGCGTCCTGTCGTTAATTCAGCACCTGGTCGAACGCGCGCTGGCCCGCAGCGAGCGACGTTCAGCAATCAATACCGCCCGGGTGAGCCGTGCAGAAAAACGCAACCGTCAACGTCCGCAGCAGGAGGCCGTCCATGTCCCACTCGCCTGAAGGCCATATTTCCATTACCGGCGTCAGCAAATACTTCGGTCGCCACAAAGCGCTGGATAATGTGTCGCTGGAGATCCCTCCCGGAACGGTAACGGTTATTCTTGGCCCGTCCGGTTCAGGGAAATCCACACTCTTGCGGACGATCAACCATCTGGAGCGCGTCGATGAAGGGTTTATTCAAATCGATGGCGATTACATTGGTTATCGTCGGCAGGGAGACAAGCTGTATGAGCTGAAAGAGGCGGAAATTTTGCGCCAGCGCGTTAACGTCGGCTATGTGTTCCAGAATTTTAATCTGTTTCCGCACTTAACGGTGCTGGAGAATTTGATTGAAGCGCCCATTGCGCACGGTCTGGCATCGCGTAAAGCCGCCACCGAGCGGGCATTAACTCTGCTTGATGCCGTTGGCCTGCGTAATAAAGCCGATGCCTGGTCGCGTCATCTCTCCGGCGGTCAGCAGCAGCGTATCGCTATTGCCCGTGCGCTGGCGCTAAATCCACGCGTTATGCTGTTTGATGAACCCACTTCAGCGCTGGATCCTGAACTGGTAGGCGAAGTTCTGGATGTCATCAAAGCACTGGCGCAGTCGGGAACCACGCTGGTTGTGGTGACGCACGAGATTGGGTTCGCCCGGGAAGTGGCGGATCAGGTGGTGTTTATGGTCGATGGCAAAATCGTCGAACAGGGCAGCAGCGAGCAGGTGCTGAATCATCCACGCCACACGCGCACCCAGCAGTTCTTGTCGAAAGTGCTGTGAACTTCAAGGGAAAGATAGGCAGGTCTGCATAGACTGACGAATGCTGCTCTACACTTAGGGTTTTAACTTTGGGGGGTTGCAGCATGATTAAGGTCTATGGGGTGCCGGGCTGGGGATCGGCCATCAGTGAAGTGATGCTCACACTGGCGGAGATCCCTTACAGCTTTATTGATGTGGATGGTTTTGACCGCGACGGGCCTTCGCGGGAGTTGCTTAAAAAAATGAATCCGCTGTGCCAGGTGCCCACACTGATACTGGAAAATGGTAACGTGATGACGGAAACGGCGGCGATCGCCCTGATGATCCTCGATCGTTGTCCTGAACTTGCGCCACCCGTTGGGCACGCTGAGCGCCAGCAGTTTCAGCGTCTGTTGATATGGCTGGTGGCAAATGTCTATCCAACGTTTACCTATGCCGATTATCCACAACGCTGGGTACCAGACGCCGCGGCGCAGTTAAAAAAGAACTGTATTGAGTACCGCAAATCGCTTTATATGTGGCTGAACGACCAGCTAAGCGCTGAGCCGTACGCGTTTGGCGATCAGCTAACACTGCTGGACGTTTATATTGCCGTTATGCGCACCTGGGGGCCAGGGCATGACTGGTTTCAGGACAACACGCCCAATATCAGCGCCATCGCTGACGCGGTTTGCCAGCACCCGCGACTGCGTACTGTACTGAAAAATAATAAGATTATTTAAACAAAAAAACGCTGTTCCGCAGGAGTGCAAATCCCGGAACAGCGGGCGAACTATCGCCATAAGCTTACATTACGCGACGGACGGGCTCAGCGTAATACGATCCAGCGGCCCCACGATAAACAGATAAGAAATCAGGCCAATCAGCCCCATCGAACCGACGTACAGAATGGCGTAATCGAATGACTGGGTATTCGCCAGAATGACGCCGATCACCAGCGGCGTGATAATACTCGCCATATTGCCGCACATATTGAATACGCCGCCAGCAATGCCGAGCACTTCTTTTGGTGAAGTATCGCTAAGTACGCACCATCCCAGATTGCCAAAGCCTTTGGCGAAAAATGCCAGACTCATCGCCGCGATAACCACAAATTCTGACGAGGTGTAGTTAGCGATAACGATGACACAGGAAAGTAACATTCCGCAGATAACGGGTAGCTTACGAGCAACCGTCAGGCTGTAGCCGCGCTTTAATAGCCAATCTGAAAAAACGCCCCCTAACAATCCACCGATAAACCCGGCAATAGCAGGAATACTGGCGACAAACCCCACTTTAAGGATCGACATTCCTTTAGCCTGATACAGATAGGTAGGAAACCAGGTCAGGAAGAACCAGGTGATTGACGTCACGCAGAACTGCCCGATGTAAACGCCAATCATCATGCGGTTGACGCAGACGCTTTTTATTTGCGCAAAGGTAATCTTCTGTGGCTGTTTTTTATTTCCCAGCGACGGTTCGCCACCGCCTTCCCGGATATAGTCAATTTCCTGCTGGTTTACCTTCGGATGATGCATAGGATCTCTGACTTTTACCAGCCAGAAGATGCCAAGAATAACGCCAATCGCCCCGATGTAATAAAAAACAAAGTGCCAGCTGAGATTATGCAAAATAATCGTCATTAACGGTGTAATTACCCCTAACGAGATATATTGCGCGGCCTGGTAAACTGAGGTGACAAATCCTCGTTCGTTATTAGGAAACCACTGCACGCTTAATCGGCTGTTGGCAGGAAAGGCCGGAGCCTCAATGGCACCCATCAGTAAACGTAAGATTATCAATACCACAAGTGGACTGGCATACAGATAAATGGTGCCCTGAAACATGGTCACCAGCGACCAGCCAATCAGGGCGCAGCCGTATACCAGACGAGAACCGTAGCGATCAAGTAGCCAGCCGCCAGGCAATTGCATAATGACATAAGAAATACCGAAGGCAGAAAAGGCCAGTCCCATTGCTTCGGGATCAAAACCTAATTCTTTGCTCATAATCGGAGCCACGACGGATAACGTCGCGCGATCGGCGTAATTAAATACGGTGGCAAGAAACAGAAATATCAAAATACCGTAACGCACTTTTGTGCGCTTTATTATTGTGTTCATCACCCACTCCTTTCATAAGGTTGAGAGCGTTTCTGTAGGGAAGAGGGCGGGTATTACTTACCCGCCAAATAAATTAAGGACGTTTACCAAACTCGCAGGTTAATTGCGTCCAGCGGCGTGTCTGCTCGCTGATGCTGAACCCCAGACCGTGACGGTCGGAAACCCACATCCGACCATCGCGCAGCTCAAGCTGTTCATTAAATAACGGGTTCAGCCATTCGAAATGTTCCAACCATGGCTCAAGCGGGTAAGCGGCGGACAGATGCAGGTGAACTTCCATGGCAAAGTGCGGAGCCAGTTTGCGACCGTGTTTCGCCGCCAGGTCCATAATTTTCAGAAACGGTGAAATTCCCCCCACACGCGGTGCATCGGGCTGCACAAAATCACTGGCATTACCGAGGATCAGCTGTTCATGTTCGCGGAAGCTGGTCAGCATTTCACCGGTAGCAATCGGGGTATCAAGCGCGGCGGCCAGTTGGGCGTGACCTTCCACATCGTAGGCATCCAGCGGCTCTTCAATCCAGATCAGATTGAACTGCTCCATTTTTCGTCCCATACGAATGGCGGTTTCTCGATCCCACTGCTGATTGGCATCGACCATCAGCGGGAAGTCATCGCCCAGCGCTTCACGCACCGCGGTTAAGCGGCGAATATCCTCGGCGCAGTTTGGCTGACCAACCTTGAGTTTGATGCCGCCAATGCCGTTTTCACGGGAAATAACGACGTTTTTGAGCACCTGATCCAGCGGCGTATGCAGGAATCCGCCGGAGGTGTTGTAACACTGCACGGAGTCCCGGTGTGCACCCAATAGTTTTGCCAGCGGCAACCCTGCACGCTTGGCCTTCATATCCCACAAGGCGATATCGATAGGGGAGATAGCCTGAACCGCCATGCCGCTGCGCCCTACGGAAGCTCCAGCCCACAGCAGCTTGGTGTAGATCTTGTCGATATCGTTTGGATCTTCGCCTAACAGGTTATCGGCAATTTCTTTGGCATGAGCGTAGATTCCCTGGCCGCCAGCCCGTTTGGAGTAACTAAATCCAACGCCTTCAAACCCGTCGCGACTGCGGATCTCCGCGATAATGATAGCAACTTCGGTTAGGGGTTTCTGGCGACCGGTCAGCACTTTGGCATCGCTCACGGGTGTTGCCAGAGGAAGGAAAGCCAGGGACAGCTTAACCCACTCGATACGGTCGCCGGTTTCAGCCGCGGTTTTTGCATTGGCTGATTTGGCATACGTTACGGCATCGGAATTCGCACTTAATGACATTTTAATCTCTCCTGGTGATAACAAATGATTGCGCTAACATTTTTAGTGTTAGCGCAATCATTGCGCCAGCGAATTGAATGCGTTTTGAACAATCGCTCACAAATACTGAGACGAAAGGGCAGTAACTTGTAAACAGCATCACATTCCAATACTTTATGGGTAAATGCACAAGTCATTATGATGGCGCTATCATTTCAGATGGTGCTAATTAACTAAGCTGCTGTTTTCTCAGCGTTATCGTAGAGGGGCGCTGGCAATAGCCGAAATCATGATGAATAATGCCAGGATAAATCAGCGATTTTTGACAAGGGCATCGACAGTGAAAAATCCCAGACCTCCGCGCGCACCCACGCTGGAAGATGTTGCCCGTACCGCGGGATTGTCGCCCATGACGGTGAGCAGGGCGTTGAATACCCCGCAACTGGTGCGCCCGAGAACAGTAGAGAAAGTGATGCAGGCGGTACGCGCCACTGGCTATATTCCCAACGCGCTGGCCGGGGGGCTGGCGTCGCGTCGCAGTAAGCTTATTGCTGTGGTTGTCCCACAAATTAACAACAATATGTTTGTCGATACCATCCAGTCATTAAGCGATGAACTGGCTGAACGCGGATACCACATCTTGCTCTGCGTGTCGGGTTATACGCCGCAAACAGAGGCTGAGCTGGTGGCGACGCTGCTTTCTCGTCGCCCGGATGGTGTAGTGCTCACCGGTATCCATCATACCGCCGAGCTGAAAAAGGTGATTCTTAATGCGGCCATCCCGGTCGTGGAAATATGGGATTTAACGCCAACGCCCATCGATATGCTGGTGGGGTTTTCGCATGAAAAAGTCGGGCAGGCGGTAGCAGACTATTTGCTGGAAAAAGGGTATCGCCGTCCTGGTTTGCTATGGACCGCCGATCGCCGGGCTGGCCAGCGTAAACAAGGACTGTGCGATGCGCTGAGCCGTCATGGTATTGCGGCTGGCGCACAGGTGGATGTCCCGCTTCCTGCCTCTCTGGCATTGGGGCGTAGCGGGTTGGCACAGCTATTGGCTGAACGCGCGTTTGATGTCATCGTCTGTAGCTCAGATACGTTAGCCCAAGGGGCGATCATGGAAGCCGAAAGCCGTGGTCTACGCGTGCCGCAGGAATTAGCGGTAATCGGTTTTGGCGATCTCGACTTTGCCGCCAGTAACCGACCAGCCATCACCACCGTCAGCGTCGACAGACGGGCTATTGGACAACGCGCCGCCTCTCTGCTTGCCGATCGTATCGAACAAATTCCGCGTGAAGACGATATTATTGATGTTGGATTTCACCTGGTAGAACGAGAATCCGCATAAGTTACCTGCATCCCAAAACAATAAGGAATCTGCTATGCCGCACGTCGATATCAAATGTTTTCCTCGCGATCTTAACGACGAACAAAAATCCGCGCTGGCGGCGGATATTACCGACGTCATTATTCGTCATTTGCAAAGCAAAGACAGTTCAGTGAGTGTGGCGCTTAATGAAATTGAGCCCGAGGCGTGGCAGGGCGTGTGGGATGCGGAGATTGCGCCGCAGATGGCCAGGTTGATTAAAAAACCCGGCTACAGCATGTAAGAAAAAACGGGCGGATTTTCCGCCCGTTTTGTCGTGCCATTATTCAGCTGCTGTTATGAGTTTTCCGCTGGAGACAAACGTTCCGGCCCCAAGGTGATGCAGGGTATTGAGCTTGCCATCATCAAACTGCCAGCGTCCTTCCACGAAGGCTCGCTCATCAGCGGCAGCCGAGACCACTTCACCAAACAGCGTGTCATATTTTTCCTGTGCCGCAGTGGCAGGCAACAGGCGACACTCCATCCAGGCCAGACATTTTGCTTCAATCAGCGGTAAACCCAGTACCGGTCCCTGCACCACGGGAATGCCGTAGCAGTTGAATTTATCTTCCACACGACCGGAAACGCTGCCTACGGCCCAGGTCCAGTTGGCGGCGGCAACGCCCGGAATAACGATGCCGAATTTGCCGCTACGTTCAATGAGCTCACGTGACCAGGCGGTCTTGTCGACAACAATCGCGATCCGCGGTGGTTCAAACTCCACGGGCATTGACCACGCGGCAGCCATCACATTTCGCCGCTCGGTATGCTCATCCCGGCTGGTGATTAATATCGTTGGGCCGTGATTTAGCAACCGACTGGCATGTTTTAATTCGATCGGACGAAAATGGCTCATGGATGCTCCTTGGCTGAGAGATAACACACCACAATAAACATAGATATTAACGGTATTAGCGATTTTGTCGCCTCGTCTGGAGGAACAACGCACAAAATCGACGGCGCAAAATTAAAAATGCGCTATAAGTACTGCATTAATCGAACAGGAACTCCGTATGACGCCTTTTTTAACCGCTTATTTTGCCCGTATTGGCTGGTCAGATTTGGCCAGGGTCAACATTGAAACCTTACGGGCGCTGCATTTACTGCACAACGCCGCCATACCTTTTGAAAACCTGGATGTATTGCTTCCAAGAGAGATGCAGCTTGATGATTTGTCTTTGGAAGAGAAGCTGGTGACGGCGCGTCGCGGCGGCTATTGTTTTGAACAGAACGGAGTATTTGAGCGAGCGCTACGCGAAATCGGTTTTACCGTACGCAGTCTGCTCGGACGTGTGGTACTGGCGAACCCGTCAAGCCTGCCACCACGCACGCATCGTCTGTTGCTGGTTGAGTTGCAGGGAGAGCAGTGGATCGCCGACGTTGGCTTCGGCGGGCAGACGCTGACGGCGCCGATTCGTCTGCAGGCGAACATTGAGCAGAAGACACCACACGGCGAGTATCGGCTGATTCAGGAAGGTGAAGACTGGATCCTACAGTTCTGTCATCACGAACACTGGCAATCAATGTACCGTTTCGACCTGGTCGTCCAGCATCAGAGCGATTATCTGATAGGCAACTTCTGGTCCGCTCACTGGCCGCAATCACATTTTCGCCATCATTTGCTGATGTGTCGTCATCTGCCTGACGGCGGGAAATTAACGTTAACCAATTTTCATTTCACCCATTATCAGGATGGACACGCGGTAGAACAGATTAATCTGCCTGACGTCCCCAGCCTGTATGCCTTGTTACAGGAGCGGTTTGGCCTGGGCGTGGATGACGTGAAGCATGGCTTTACCCAGGATGAGCTGGCGACGGTAATGGCGGCGTTTGATACGCATCCGGACGCGGGGAAATAGGGGCATCGGGATTAGTGCCGGATTGACGTAATCGCCTTAACAGTGCCTTTGGCCCGTCAGGGCTTGTTGCGTTACCGCTCATGACATCTAACAACGGGATTCTTCCGGCGATTGCCGTTTATGGTGGTAGTGTTCTGATCTCTTACGTTTCAGGGTTTGTCATCACTGCATTGTTTGGCTGCAAAAACGTAGACCTGGATTGAGGGAATAACATGAAACTTGATATAGCTGCTGCTTTACTCGTTTTTTCATATCGGGCCACGCTGGATTGTTCTCTAACCCAGTTCAGAAACATACGGTCATACTGGATGGACCGGAACGCTGACGTCAATCGATCCGGTTAACCATATGGCTATTGTGATTTTAGGTAACAGGCCACACTCGCCAGTTGCAGATCCTAAAGTGAATCCAAATGTATTTGTGAGTGGGTTATTACCTGCTGCAACATATGGTTGGATTGTTGATCAGATATATGGTGCATTGAAATAAAAATAATAAAGGGACTCCAACGGAGTCCCTTTATTCAAAAGACAATAAACACACTTATCCATACAGGAATGCATAATATCCACAGCATTGCTTCAATTTTAAATCCTAGTGTCAATTTGCAAGGTAAACTTCTTATTAAATTATAACCATCTATGCTCATATCATAATTTGAGATTTTATTATATTTGAAGATTAAAGTTTCCATAATAAACGCAACTTTAGTGAGATATAATCCAGGTGTGGAAAATAGACTCGCGTTTTTGCATATTATTGCTGTAACAGGCAACGCTCCGATTTCCTTTTCATAGATTTCAACTATTTTTTTATATGCTATCTTATTGTAAAAGTAAAATACTATTATTAATAACATATTAAATGCAAGAACAAAGCTTATGATAACTTTTATAAGCTCCTCATTTTGAATAAAAAGAGTTTTCATATATAATATGATCTCCTGCATAATTACCTAATTTTTCACCAACGTCTTCGCCGTATTTTTCTGCAATTTTACCTGATGCAATAGTAACACCAACTCCTGTAACAAAACACAGAGTAGCACCGACACCGCCAGCTTCTATAGTGGAAAGTCCTAATACCCACGTACAAAGCGAAGTCGCGGCACGTCCGGCAGCGGCTCCGATCACCATACCACTTACCTGTTTAAATCCAAATTTACTATACTCTGTTATCGCCACTTTTTTGCAAGCACTTTCACGGCCTTTTGCACAGGCATCATAAATATTTGATGTGTATCCGGAAAAATCTAAAGCTATCCCAACAAAACCAACGGTTTTCATCAGTTTAACTAATTTAGCTGAATTTTCAATATATGTAGCATAGCCCTCAATATTATCCACTCCGGTTTTATCCCATTTGTGCATAATTGATCCTGTTGATAAACCTAAAGCTTTTTTTATGTTATTATATTCTTCTAAGTTAAGATGGGTTTTAGAATATTTGTTTAATAGAGAATTTAGTTTTCCAAATAGTCTTGCACGTTGACCGAAAAATTCCTCTCCCGATATAATACCTTTATTATGGGTATATGTGTTTTTGTATAACTCCTGAATTTCAATTAATATTTTATTTATTTCTTCATAATAACCTTTACCTGCCTCACTAATATAGCCAAAGCCGTCCCCAGCATTTCCTAAATAATTGCCAAAGAGTTGATATGAAAATGCATCCACGGCCCCTCTGTTGTCATGCAGTAATTTTGCTTCCTCTAAAGAAAGCGGTGCAAGAGCTTTATCTATTCTGTCACGCGCTTTTTGCAATGTCTGAATTTGTTCCTGATCTTGTTTTTCAGGATCAACAACAATCAAAATCGAACCAGGTTGTTTTTTCATATCAGGATTCAGTTTATGGTATAGCTCACGTGTACCATCGGGAGGATTAATGAAAAAAAACGGTTCATATGATGATGGTGTGGACCCGTAAGGTAATACGCAAAATCCCGCATCTACAGGTTCACGGGGCGGTTTTTCTTCTTCAACCGGGCCAGATGGCTCTGGAGCTATTGTAAGCGGTTTCGGTGCGTGCTGTAGAGTTCCAGATACCATTTTGTTTGTTGCTGGCCTGGCGGAATGGACTTTACTTTTACTCTCACTTTCATAGCCATACGTTACATTATAAATTGAATTAATAAATTTGCACTTACACGGACATGTACCGGTGCTATGTGCTGTTCCGGCAGCCTGTACACCCTGTATATAATAATCAGGCTGTCCCCCGGCTATAGAATAAATATTCTTATCTTTACCACATATATATTTATCACCATTACGAGCAGTAAACTGTCCATGAATTATATGATCAAATGCACCCGTTATGATGCTCCCGCCGCACGTTGTTTTATCGCCAACTCTTAAAAAATATGCAATGCCCATAATATCCTTACCTTATTAAATTTAAATCATCTGGATTACAAAAAATCCAGTCATTGTCGTATGTCGCTAAGTAAACACAATCAGATATTTCATCAATCTCTTTAAATTGAATATTGTTGAATGCTATTAAACTTTGTTCTTTTAAATAGTCACTGTGATAATTGCACTGTGATTTGGTATGGCTAATGAAGTCAGGGTATCTTCTTTTCCACATTTTGTTAAATTTTACCGCTACGTTTTCTGGTATTTTTAATATTGGATGTTCGCTGTCTTTTGTTATAACACCAGGCTTATACGTGACGGGGATCATGGCTTGAACTAAATGATAATTGCATGTGATAATTTTATTATCTTTATCGGCCCATAAACCTGCACTCAATAATAAATTATATTCGTAAGTTTTCTTGGCTGAATAATTATGTATTATCATTTCTTTAATGTTGAAATCATCCAGAGGATATACTGCCCATTTTTCATTAAATCTTTTTTCTAAATAAGTTGAATAGAACGCTGCTTCCATTTTTGAACAAAATAAAGAAATACCTTCTATGTCGCTATCGAATTTTCTCCATAAAGGCTCTAACATTTCCTCATTCTGATGGGTAACCTGATTATATATTTCAATAACACGACCTAAAACCCATAATTCATGTTCATAAATATACTGACAGATTTTTTTATTACTTTGATAGAAATACATTTTTGAATCTTACTCATCTGCTAAAAATATAATAACAACCGATTTTCACAGTAAATTTTGTGTTTCTGATCACATAATATGTAAAAAAGCCTGAATACAATCCTAGATAATTCAGGCTAAAAATAATAAATGCATAACTCATTTAACAAATGAATTAATTATAATGCTTTCACCTTTTCTATAATCAAATTTATCTCATTTAGCCCATTTTTTGATAGTAGAATATGTAACGCTTTTTCCCATTTCAACGTTACCTCTCTTTTTTCAATAATATAGTCGTATCTGTCGTAGTGTTTTTTACCGATATTACTATTAGCGTGTTGATTTACTATATCCTTTTCATTTTCTGTAAAATGAAACATCCCGGCTAATATTTTAAATGTTCTTGTTATATCGCGCATCGAAAAAATAGATTCCAAATATTTTTTCGCAAAAATATTAACAGGCTCAGACCAATAAGAAGAACTTAGCCCTATTGTTGGCTTTAAAGCGCTTTTGAGTTTATCAACTTTGATCTTAGCATTATAGATTTTGAGTTGTTTTTCACAGTTTTTATTAGGGAAATAAAAATAACTATCAGGATACCGTGTAGCTTGTTTGTCCAGTTTTTTTTAGCTGATTCACAAATGTAAATGACATTATCTCTGTTCAACTTTGTAAATTATTTTGATATCACGAATTTGTTATTTTTAGATTCATATAAAATTTTTATAGTCAATGATTTTGAACGTTGTAGGCCTTATCCGGCCTACGGGAACAATTAAAAATCTATCGCCCATTCTGCGTGAAACAGGATCACCGCCGAACCGGTAATGGTGACTTTTTCTGGCTGGTTATCACGGATAGTCACCGTCACATCAACAATACCGTCGCGCCCGAGCGCACGGCCCTGATGTCCCTGAACACGTAACGTTTTCCCATCATGCGCCATCAGCCCATGGTGAACCAACCACGCGCCCATTGGACCGTTGGCATTGCCGGTAACCGGGTCTTCCACAATCCCAATTGCAGGCGAAAACATGCGGCCATCGGTGGCGTTTTCGCCCGGGCGGATTTGAAAAGGAAAGAAGCCGTTACAGCCAATTTGTTGGCTGATGGCTGTCAAAGCCTGCAAATCAGGGGAAAGGGCGTCGAGGTCCACCTCGGGCTTAAGCGGAATCATCACTTTCGAATGCCCGGTGGTAGCAACCTGAATCGGCAAGCCTGCCAGCATATCGTCTTCGCTCAGGTGTAGGGCATCGATAATCGCACCACGAATAGCCCCTTCCAGCGGAGGTTCAAATCCGGGTACGCCTTGCTCAAGGCTAATACGATAGTCTTTCCCGGTAGCTTCGATATCCACCCGATGACGACCAGCCAGCGAGGTTTGCCAGACTGTACTGTTGCCCAAACCAAGCACGTTTGCCCGCACATAATGTGCAGCGACGGTAGCATGCCCACAGATAGGAACTTCGACCGTCGGCGTGAAATAGCGGATGCGAACATCGCTGTCGTCGCTGGTCAGCAGGAAAGCGGTTTCCGAATGACGCAGCTCGCGAGCAATGAGTTGCATCTGCGCTTTGCTCAGTCCGTCAGCATGCAAAACCACGCCTGCTGAATTGCCGCGAAAAGGTACCGAGGTAAAGGCATCGACGTGGTAAACCTGTGGTTTCATTAACGTTCTCCCTGGAATGGAGAAGCATCATAACGTGCAAAATGCCGGATGGCGACGATCGCTATCTTATCCGGCCTACGGTGCCTGGTTGTAGGCCGGATAAGGCGTGTCGTCACCCGACATTTCAATGCGAATTTATCGGCGTGAACGCACTATTTGATAGCGGCGGGTAAAGTACTCAAACGGCGCGCTCCACACGTGAACCAGGCGCGTGAACGGGAACAGCAGGAAGATAGTCATCCCCAAAACCAGATGCACACGGAAAATCAACGCCACGCCATCCAGATGCGCAGACGCGCCGCCCTGGAAGGTCACCACCGACTGCGCCCAACCTACCAGTTTCAGCATTTCACTGCCGTCAGGATGCTGCGCAGAGAATGGGATGGTGGTTAAGCCGAGGATACACTGAATCAGCAGAACGCAGAGGATCAGGATATCGGCAGTGGAGGAGGTTGCACGAATGCGCGGATTGGTCAAACGACGTACCAGCAAGCCAGCGCCACCGACCAGCGTCAGCACGCCACAGAGCCCACCGGCGATCATCGCCATCTGCTGCTTCACTGCAATCGGCAGGAACCAGGCATACATCCAGTGCGGGGTTAACATGCCAAACAGGTGCCCGAAAAAGATCCCCAGAATGCCGATGTGGAACAGGTTTGACCATAACACCATGCCGCGTTTGTCCAGCATCTGGCTGGAAGAGGCCCGCCAGGTGTATTGCCCGTAGTCATAGCGTAGCCAACTGCCGAGGATAAACACCGTGCCACAGAGGTACGGGTAGATATCGTAAAAAAAGACGTTCAGGTACTGTATCATTTCGGGCCTCCCGCGCTGACGTCGACATACTGAGGTGCCACGTCCTGGCTAAAGCGTCGTTGATAGTTTTGTAACGGTGAACTGTCACAGGCGGTGGCGTTATCCTCGATAAACTTCACCTGTTCCTCTTCCCAGACGGCATCCAGCGCCTGTCGGGTATCGTCGCGGGTTTCCGTGCCAACCTGTTTAGTGACACTGTCACTTGAAAGAGGGCTTCCGGCAAGCAGTAGCAGGGCGTCAAACAGTTGATACCACGGCGTATCACGCTGTTTCAAACGCCCACCCAGCAGCGCCAGAATCGGTGCGACGTTCTGCAATCCTTCTTTGGCCTCCGCTTCCGGCAACACGCTTAAGTACTCCAGATACAGCGGCAGATGATCCGGCAGTTCGCGGCAGTCGAGCTGCAGTCCGACCTTTTCGTACTGCGCCAACAGATCAACCATCGCCTGGCCCCGATCGCGAGACTCGGCGTGCACGTGCTCAAACAGCAGCAGAGAGGTGGCCCGGCCCCGGTCAAATATCTCACACCATTCGGCTTGTTTATCCAGTAATGGCGCATTGAGCAGCCCCTGGCTAAATTCGGTAAGCATTGGGGCATCGCTGGCCACAAGCGCCAGCGCCTCGTCTTTACACTCCCACAGCAACTCGTCGGGATATTCCATCAGTAGGCCGATAACCTTAAGGATTTGCATTATTCACCCTCCGCTTTATCGCGCACTTCGGTGATGTCGATGGCGTCAATACGACTGCTGTTAAACAGGTTGAATTTGGTATCTGAACCATGGCAGCCGTCGCCAAAGGTAAATCCGCAACCGTTTTTTTCCGGGAACGCATCACGCGCCATTTCACGGTGGCTGGTCGGGATCACGAAGCGGTCTTCATAGTTGGCGATGGCCAGATAGCGATACATCTCTTCAACCTGCTCAACGGTCAGACCCACTTCCTCAATCGCGCGGGTGTCCGTAACACCTTCTACGGTTTGCGAACGCATATAATGGCGCATGGCCATCATTCGTTTTAGCGCGCGCAGTACCGGACCGGTATCGCCCGCGCTAAGCATGTTGGCAAGGTACTGAACCGGAATTCGCAGTGATTCAACCGCTGGCGAATGTTGCCATTGTGCGGCAGTCCCCCCGCGTCAGCGACCGACTGAATCGGCGACAACGGCGGTACATACCAGACCATCGGCAGGGTGCGGTATTCCGGGTGCAGCGGCAGCGCCAGCTTCCAGTCCATCGCCATCTTGTAAACGGGCGAACGTTGGGCCGCTTCGATGACGTTGTGCGTAATACCTTGTTTTAACGCCTCTTCAATGACCGCCGGGTCGTGCGGATTGAGGAACACATCGCACTGACGCTCGTAGAGATCGGTCTCATGCTCGGTGCTGGCTGCTTCTTCGATGCGGTCGGCGTCATACAGCAATACGCCAAGATAGCGGATGCGTCCCACGCAGGTTTCCGAACATACCGTCGGCTGGCCGGACTCAATACGCGGGTAGCAGAAAATGCACTTCTCTGATTTACCGCTCTTCCAGTTAAAGTAGATTTTTTTGTACGGACAACCGCTGATGCACAAGCGCCAGCCGCGACATTTATCCTGGTCGATCAACACGATGCCGTCTTCTTCACGCTTATAGATGGCACCGCTCGGGCAGGTGGCGACACAGCTTGGGTTCAGGCAGTGTTCGCACAAGCGCGGTAAATACATCATGAAGGTGTTTTCGAATTGCCCGTACATCTCCTTTTGCATTTTCTCAAAGTTACGGTCGCGGGCACGTTTTGAGAACTCACCGCCGAGCAACTCTTCCCAGTTAGGACCCCAGATAATCTTGTCCATCCGTTTGCCATCTATCAGCGAGCGCGGACGTGCGGTGGGCTGATTCTTGCTTTCCGGCGCGCTATGCAGATGCTGATAATCGTAGGTAAAGGGTTCGTAATAATCATCGATTTGCGGGATCACCGGGTTAGCAAAAATTTTGGTGATAACGCCCATCTTGCCGCCCAGGCGCGGCCTTATCTTCCCGTTAACATCGCGAACCCAGCCGCCTTGCCACTCTTCCTGATCTTCCCAGTTTTTCGGATAGCCAATGCCTGGCTTGGTCTCAACGTTGTTAAACCACGCATATTCCATCCCTTCGCGCCCGGTCCAGACGTTTTTACAGGTGACGGAGCAGGTGTGGCAGCCGATGCACTTATCCAGATTAAGAACCATGCCTACCTGTGAGCGTATTTTCATTTTTTCGCCTCCTGTACCTGATCGCGACCTTCATCATCCAGCCAGTTAATATTTTTCATTTTTCTAATCATGATGAACTCATCGCGGTTAGAGCCGACCGTGCCGTAATAGTTGAAGCTGTATGCCAGTTGCGCATAGCCGCCGATCATGTGCGTGGGTTTCGGGCAGACGCGGGTGACTGAGTTATGGATCCCGCCGCGCATACCGGTGACTTCCGAGCCAGGGATATTCATGATTCGCTCCTGAGCGTGATACATCATGGTCATTCCCGGCGGCACGCGCTGACTCACCACAGCCCGCGCGGTGAGCGCGCCGTTGGCGTTAAAGGCTTCAATCCAGTCGTTATCCTCAATGCCCAGCTCTTTAGCATCGGTCTCACTGATCCAGACAATGGGGCCGCCGCGCGACAGCGTCAGCATCAGCAGGTTTTCGCTGTAGGTAGAATGGATCCCCCATTTCTGATGCGGAGTCAGGAAGTTGAGCGCTTTTTCCGGGAAGCCGTTAGGCGGAACTTCGCGCATATTGCTGACGCTTCGGGTATCGATAGGCGGACGATATGCCACCAGACTTTCACCAAAGGCTCGCATCCACGCGTGATCCTGGTACAACTGTTGGCGACCGGACAGGGTGCGCCACGGGATCAGCTCGTGGACGTTGGTATAGCCTGCGTTATAGGAGACATGTTCACTTTCCAGCCCGGACCAGGTGGGGCTGGAGATGATTTTGCGCGGCTGCGCCTGAATATCGCGAAAACGGATTTTCTCGTCTTCTTTGTTCAACGCCAGATGCGTATGGTCGCGTCCGGTCATCGCTCCCAGCGCTTCCCAGGCTTTCACCGCCACCTGACCGTTCGTTTCCGGTGCCAGGGCGAGGATCACCTCAGACGCATCCAGCGCGGTGTCTATCAGTGGTCGGCCTTTCGCCGGGCCTTCGCGTTTGGTGTAGTTCAGCTTGCCGAGGAAATCGACCTCCGCCTGGGTATTCCACGTAATACCTTTCCCGCCGTTACCGAGCTTGTCCATTAGCGGACCGAGCGAAGTGAAGCGTTCGTAGGTGGCGGGATAGTCACGTTCCACAACGGCAATATTGGGCGCCGTTTTCCCCGGGAGGAGATCGCATTCGCCTTTACGCCAGTCCTGAATGTCAAACGGCTGCGCCAGCTCTGCCGGGGAGTCGTGTTGCAGCGGTTGTAATACCACATCCGTTTCTTGCCCAAGGTGCCCGACGCAAACCTCAGAGAAGACTTTGGCGATGCCTTTATAAATTTCCCAGTCGCTCTTCGATTCCCACGCAGGATCGACCGCCGCCGACAGCGGGTGAATAAACGGATGCATATCCGAGGTGTTCATATCGTCTTTTTCATACCAGGTGGCGGTCGGCAAAACGACATCGGAGAACAGGCAGGTACTCGACATACGGAAATCGAGCGTTACCAGCAGATCAAGCTTGCCCTCTATCGCCGCGGACTGCCATTCCACCTCTTCAGGTTTAATACCTTCGCTTGAACCGAGCGCTTCCCCCTGGATCCCGCTTTCGGTACCCAGCAGATACTTGAGCATGTATTCATGCCCTTTACCGGAGGAGCCGAGCAGGTTAGAGCGCCAGACGAAGAGATTACGCGGATGGTTGTTACCACTATCCGGCTGCTCGCAGGCAAAACGAATTTCACCCGATTTCAGCGCCTGTGCAGTGTATTGTGCAGGCGACACTCCCGCTTGTTCTGCCTTTGCTTTGACGGTCAGAGGGTTGAGGTTGAGCTGCGGCGCGGACGGCAGCCAGCCCATTCTTTCTGCCCGCACGTTAAAGTCGATCAAATGTCCGCTAAACTTCGACGCGTCAGCCAGCGGAGAGAGGAGTTCCTGAGCGGTGAGTTTTTCATAACGCCACTGGCTGGAGTGATTGTAGAAAAACGAGGTGCTGTTCATCTGACGCGGTGGGCGGTTCCAGTCCAGCGCAAAGGCCAGCGGCAACCAACCAGTTTGCGGACGCAGTTTCTCCTGACCCACATAGTGCGCCCAGCCGCCGCCGCTTTGTCCCACACAACCGCAGAACACGAGGATGTTAATCATTCCACGGTAGTTCATATCCATGTGATACCAGTGGTTGACGCCAGCCCCGAGGATAATCATCGAACGGCCATGGGTTTTGTGCGCCGTATCGGCAAACTCACGGGCGATTTGTTCGATATGACGACGAGGGACACCGGTAATTTGCTCTCCCCAGGCCGGGGTGTAGGCTTTCACTTCGCTGTAATCTTGCGCGCTATGAGCGTCATCCAGACCACGGTCGAGGCCGTAATTCGCCAGCACCAGATCATAAACGCTTACCACCGGGCAACGGCTGCCATCGGCGAGGGTAAGATGTTTTACCGGCAGTTGACGAATCAGCACGGGTTCCTGTTTCACGCTGCGAAAATGTGGGTTTTCGTTACCGCCGAAGTAGGGGAATGCCACGCCAGTCACTTCATCATGCTGACCGAGCAGCGAGAGGGAAAGTTCTGTTTCAGCGCCAGCCGCCAGTGGCTCCAGGTTCCATTTACCTTTCTCGCCCCAGCGAAAACCGATAGACCCGTTCGGGACCACCAGTTCGCCAGCAGTGTTAAAGGCCACGGTTTTCCACTCCGGATTGTTACTTTCGCCCAGACCATCGACAAGGTCTGAGGCGCGCATCATGCGCCCTGGAACGTAGCTGCCATCTTCCCGGGCATCCAGCAAAACCAGCATCGGCATATCGGTATAGCGACGACAGTAATTGATGAAGTAATCGCTTGGATTGTCGAGGTGGAATTCTTTCAGAATCACGTGGCCCATCGCCATCGCCAACGCGCTGTCTGTCCCTTGCTTGGGGGCCAGCCACTGGTCGCACAGTTTGGCGACTTCCGAGTAATCCGGCGTAATGGCAATCGTCTTGGTGCCTTTGTAGCGTACTTCAGTAAAAAAGTGCGCATCCGGGGTACGGGTCTGCGGCACGTTTGACCCCCAGGCGATGATGTAGCTGGAGTTATACCAGTCGGCGGATTCTGGAACATCGGTCTGTTCGCCCCAGGTCATCGGTGATGCAGGCGGTAAGTCGCAGTACCAGTCATAGAAGCTCAGGCAGGTTCCGCCCAGTAGCGAAAGATAACGTGTGCCTGCGGCATAGGAGACCATCGACATAGCAGGGATCGGGGAGAACCCGGCCACGCGATCCGGGCCATAGGTTTTCACCGTCCAGACGTTGGCGGCAGCAATGAGCTGATTAAGCTCTTTCCAGTTGGAACGGATAAAACCACCGCGCCCGCGTACCTGCTTGTAGCTCTGGCATTTTTGCGGGTCGTTCATAATGGATTCCCAGGCCAGCACCGGATCGGGCTGGCGGGACAGGGCGTCGCGCCACAGTTCGATCAGACGTTTACGCACCAGGGGATACTTCAGACGGTTGGCGCTGTAAAGATACCAGGAGTAGCTGGCACCGCGCGGGCAGCCACGGGGTTCATGATTTGGCAGGTCAGGGCGGGTACGCGGGTAGTCGGTTTGCTGCGTTTCCCAGGTCACCAGTCCGTTTTTGACGTAGATTTTCCAACTGCATGAGCCGGTACAGTTAACGCCGTGGGTAGAACGCACAATTTTGTCGAACTGCCAGCGCTGACGATAGCTGTCTTCCCAGTCCCGGTTGGTGTGCATCACTTGCCCGTGCCCATCGGCAAACGTATCGCCCTTTTGTTTAAAGTAGCGAAAGCGATCGAACAGTTTACTCATGACATAACTCCTGCTTTGAGAATATTGCCGACGGTGAATCGAACGGTAGGCCGGATGGCGGTTAACGCCTTATCCGGCCTATCGAACTGTCCGATCCTGCGGTATCCATTTTGTTATTTTTTTTGTGATTTACGGCCATAGACCAGCCAGGTCACCAGCACGCAGACGATGTAAAACACGAGGAATATTTTCATTGCGCCCACCGGAGAGCCGGTCAGCGCCAGCGATGAACCAAACGCTTTGGGGATGAAAAAGCCCCCCACAGCGCCAATAGCAGAGATGAATCCCAGCGCGGCAGCGGTATCGGTTACCGCCTCACGTTGGGCCTGTTCTTCAGTACCACCGTGCAGCTTCACCCGGTATATGGTGATTTTGCGAAAGATCACCGCGATCATCTGGAAGGTTGAGCCGCTTCCCAGACCCGCAGTCAGGAACAAGCCCATAAACACCAGGTAGAAGGCGACAAAGTTTCCTTCGCCTGACCCAGGCAGGGTGAGGAACAGCAGGGCGCTAAACAACGCCATAAAGATGAAGTTAATTAACGTGACGCGCACACCGCCGAATTTGTCAGAGATCACGCCGCCTGCCGATCGCGCAAGAGCGCCGATGAAGGGGCCGAAGAACGCCAGTTGCAGGATATTCACGTCCGGGAACTGAGTTTTCGCCAGCATGGCAAAGCCTGCCGAAAAGCCGATAAATGAACCGAAGGTGGCGAGATACAGCAGGCTTAATAACCACAGATGAAAACGTTTGAGGACCGGCAACTGGGAAGCAATTGAGGCCTTCGAACTGGCAATATCGTTCATTCCCATGCCTGCTGCTAAGGTGGCTATCAGCAGTAACGGAACCCAAATCCATGCGGCATTGGCCAGCGACAATAACGAGCCGTCGGCTTGCGGTACGCCCTGTACGCCCAAAAAGGTAAAGATAGGCAGAAAAATCACCAGCGGCGCGATCAACTGCATCACGCTGACGCCAAGGTTGCCGAGACCACCGTTAACGCCTAATGCGCTGCCTTGTTTCGCTTTGGGGAAGAAAAAGCTGATATTACCCATGCTGGAGGCAAAGTTTGCGCCAGCAAAACCACACATCAGCGCAATGATAATAAATACGCCAAACGGAGTAGCGTTATTTTGCACGGCAAAACCGAGCCAGACGCAGGGAATAACCAGAATAATCGTGCTAAAAATGGTCCACCGGCGCCCACCAAATATAGGTACCATAAAGGAGTAGGGAACGCGCAATATTGCGCCAGAAAGAGAAGGCAATGCCGTTAATAAAAACAATTGGTCAGTAGTGAAATTAAAACCAATTTTATTCAGATTGACGGCCACGGCGCTAAACAACATCCAGACGCAGAACGCCAGCAACAGACAACTTACTGATATCCAGAGGTTTCTGCGTGCAATATGCTTACCTTTGTTTTCCCAAAAGGCGGGATTCTCCGGTTTCCAGTCAGTTAAAAGATAACGATTATTTTTCTCATTTGATGCTGACATATTATTCTCCATGCCCATGCCGTTCATGAAAAAGAAATAAACGCACACAGCGCCGCGCGAGTTCTTTTTAGAAACTATTGAAAAGTTTTGGGAATATTGACTGAAAGAATAGATAAAAAAGCGCAATAACGCGGCGTGATGAGGGAATTACATGTTGCTTAAGTGTTACCAATTGTAAAAATAAAAGATGTATTATTAATTCATCTATAACATCAATTAACTAACTCTAACGTAATCATACGATCCAAATGGCGCACGAATGCAGGGTCGGCCATTTCCTCAATGCCTAAGACATAGATGCCATCCAGGCCGCAAACCAATGCGATTAAGCGCCAGGCCACCTCGGCCGCATCCGGTATTGCTGAGAATTCACCTGCACTCTGTCCTTGAGTGATGATAGCGGCGGTTTCTTCATGCCACATCCGCATGGTTAGCAGGTAGGCGCTTTTGATTTCCGGATCTTTATCCGCCAGGACCTGCGCTTCACGCCACAGTTTAATGTAGGGTTCGAACCCGCCATCTTCACTGCCCAACATGGCATGCAGTCGTTCGCGGAAGCTAGCGTTATCACTGACCTGTTCGGCATCCAGAAGGGTCCGTATCAGTTGCACAAAAGCGAGGGATTTTAACTCACCCGCAGAGGTAAAGTGATGGTGTACCTGCCCGGTAGACACCTGCGCTTCCGTGGCAATACGCCGCACCGTCATCGCAGTAAATCCTTCCTCAAGCGCGACACGCATGGCCGCTTGCAGAATAACTTCCCGACGTTCGTCCCGATTCAGATAGCTCATCTTTCCTCCTGTACCCGTATAGCACGCAGTCTAACAAAAAGTTGGACATACGTTCAAATTTCCGTAGGATCGCTAAAGCTGGACACGTGTCCAGTTTCAGTTTCGTTAGGGAGTTTTATGTTTCGTCAGTGGTTAACGTTAGTCATTATTGTACTGGTCTACATCCCTGTTGCGATTGATGCAACGGTGCTGCACGTTGCCGCGCCCACGCTGAGTATGACGCTGGGCGCCAGTGGTAACGAGCTGCTGTGGATCATTGATATTTATTCTCTGGTAATGGCCGGAATGGTATTGCCAATGGGCGCGCTGGGCGATCGTATTGGCTTTAAACGTCTGCTGCTGTTAGGGGGCGGATTATTTGGCCTCGCATCGCTGGCCGCTGCCTTTGCCCACAGCGCGGGTTGGCTGATTGCCACCCGGGCCGTATTGGCGATTGGGGCGGCGATGATTGTTCCGGCAACGCTTGCGGGTATTCGCGCCACATTCGCTGAGCAACGGCATCGCAATATGGCGCTCGGTGTCTGGGCTGCCGTGGGTTCCGGCGGTGCGGCATTTGGCCCACTGGTTGGTGGAATGCTGCTGGAGCACTTCTACTGGGGATCCGTATTCTTAATTAATGTACCGATTGTCCTGGTGGTGATGGCCTTAACCGCACGTTTAGTGCCGCGCCAGGCCGGACGTCGCGATCAATCGTTAAATTTCGGTCATGCAATAATGCTGATTGTCGCCATTCTGCTGCTGGTTTACAGCGCTAAAACCGCGCTGAAAGGGCATACGGCGACCGTTGCCATTACGTTGACGCTGTTAACCGGCGCGTTACTGTTGTGGCAGTTTGTCCGCATCCAGCTTGCCGCTTCCCGCCCGATGATAGATATGCGGCTGTTCACGCATCGCATCATCTTAAGCGGCGTTGTGATGGCGATGACCGCCATGATAACTCTGGTGGGTTTCGAGTTACTGATGGCTCAGGAGCTACAGTTTGTTCATGGTTTAACACCGTATCAGGTGGGACTGTTTATGCTGCCGGTGATGCTGGCAAGCGGCTTCAGCGGACCCATTGCCGGTATGCTGGTGTCACGCCTGGGATTACGTTGTGTGGCAACGGCGGGTATGGCGCTTAGCGCCGTCAGTTTTTACGGCCTGGCGATGACAGATTTCAGTACTCAGCAGATTCAAGCCTGGATATTAATGGCTTTGCTCGGTTTCAGCGCCGCCAGTGCGCTGCTGGCCTCGACGGCGGCTATCATGGCGGCAGCCCCGGCAGAAAAAGCCGCAGCCGCGGGCGCCATTGAGACAATGGCTTATGAACTGGGGGCCGGGCTTGGGATCGCTATCTTTGGTTTGTTGTTGAGCCGCAGCTTTTCAGCCTCGATTCTGCCGCCTGTCGGACTTAATCCACAGGAGATAGAACGAGCCTCATCGTCAATGGGTGAGGCGGTGCAACTGGCGCACTCGCTCCCGTCGTCGCTGAGTGAGGCGTTGCTGTCGGCTGCTAAAGAAGCCTTTACCTGGTCGCACAGCGTGGCCTTAAGCAGCGCCGGCAGCATGCTTATCGTATTAGCGGTAGGAATGTGGTTCAGTCTGGCAAAGGTACAGCGTCAATAACTAATGGGCTAAATGACAGGGGTAATCCATCTCTTCGACTTCTTTCCCACTCAGTCGAGCGTATTGCCCCGTCAGCCTCCAGAACGCAGGCTGTGTTTCCGTATAGATCTCTGCCGCTAAAACCAGGCGGCGGCGATCCACCTCATTCAGTTCCAGCAGCGTCCACGGCACAAAATAACGATCGCTGCCCGTTAGGGTAAACCACAGCGGGCACCCGCAACCGGAACAGAAGAAACGTTCACCACGATTTGAAGATGGGAAGTGCGAAGGTTCTGCTGAATCCGGCGACATCAGCGGCTGAGCGCTGGCTTCCAGATACATAGCGATGCCACCTGACCACTTCTGGCACAGCGTACAATGACAGGCATAGACATCCAGCATTTCGACGTCGACGGTAAAATGACTCTGCCCGCAAAGACAACGACCAGTGAATGTCTGCACGGCATACTCCTTATGACCGAGTCTACATTAAGAGAAAAAGCCAGCCCTGGAAGGACTGGCTTTGTATTCAGACTACAACAAAATTAGAACTGGTAGTTCAGACCAACAGCAACGATGTTGTCAGTGCTTACACCGGCAGCTCTTGTGAAGTTGTTGGCATCCAGCAGGTTGATTTTGTAATCAACGAAGGTGGACATGTTTTTGTTGAAGTAGTAGGTAGCACCCAGGTCTACGTATTCAACCAGATCCTGGTCGCCGTAACCGTTGATGTCTTTACCTTTAGACTTCAGGTAAGCAACGGACGGACGCAGACCGAAGTCGAACTGGTACTGAGCAACAGCTTCAAAGTTCTGTGCTTTATTTGCAATACCGATGATCTCAGTACCTTTAACAGTACCACCAAAGGTAGTCATGTTACGGGTTTCGGAGTAGGTGGTTGCCAGGTAGATGTTGTTCGCATCATATTTCAGGCCAGCAGCCCAAACTTCAGCGTTCTTACCGTCAGCTTTGAACTGACCGCTGTGGTTGTTCTGGGAGTCAGTACGGTCAGATTTCGCATAGGCTGCACCTACGCCGAAGCCATCGTACTCATAGGTAGTTGACAGACCGAAGCCGTCGCCGTTAGCTTCTTTGTCGGCGCTACGATCGTTTTTACCCTGGTACTGCAGGGCAAAGTTCAGACCTTCGACCAGACCGAAGAAGTCGGTGTTACGGTAGGTTGCAACGCCAGTAGTACGACCAGTCATGAAGACGTCAGTCTGGGTCCAGGTATCGCCACCGAACTCTGGCAGAACGTCGGTCCATGCGCCGATGTCGTAAGCTACGCCGTAGTTACGACCGTAGTCGAAAGAACCGTATTCAGCGAATTTCAGGCCAGCGAATGCCAGACGGGTTTTATCTTTGTCGGAACCCTGATCTTCAGAACGGTTGCCTTTGAATTCATATTCCCACTGACCAAAACCAACCAGTTGGTCGTTGATCTGAGTTTCGCCTTTGAAGCCCAGACGCGCGTAAGTTTTGTCGCCATCGCTGCTGGTATCGTTAGAGAAGTAGTGTTGAGCGTGAACTTTACCGTACAGGTCCAGTTTGTTTGCGTCTTTGTTATATACCTCAGCTGCGTTTACCGCACCTGCCGCCAACAGGCTAGTCACTGCCACTGCAACTAATTTAAGTTTCATTCTAAATAATCCTTATAATTATTTCTTGGTGTGTTTCCTAAACCATTGCTAAACGAAGGAGTTCGTCAATGGCAAACCATTTTTAAATGACGCAGTGGTATAAGTTCAATAATAAGTTTCATAATATTGCGAAATATTTGAAGTTGTGTGATCCAGATCTACATAATATAGCTGATTGTATTAATCTTAATATGTGACAGATCGGAATGGGTATATTTACATGGGGGACTATTGTGCGGACTATGATTTAAATGGCGTTAGTTTCGCAGGTGTAATATATACATGTGAAGAGATATAGATGACCGAGTAATACTTTCTGGCGTTAATTAATTTCCATATATTTAACATTTAATTAAAAAAATATAAACATAAACCGCAGTGGAATGAACAATTATTATTCATTAAATTGTCTAAAGTATAGCCGGATTTTATTTGTTTGTGATAAAACCCGACTTTTTTTCAGGCACGGCGTGTTGCCAGCCAGCAAAGCAGAGACCCCGCGCAGACCATCAGCGCTCCTTGCCAGAAGGATAGTGACAGCGGGGCACTGAGCAACACCGCGGCCAGCGCAGAGGACAGCACTGGAGTAAAATAAGACCCGACGGCCATAACGGTCACGTTGCCATGCAAAATGCCAATATTCCACGCGGCATAGGCAAATCCTAACGTTAATGCTGCAGTGAACATTTTAATCGTCACCGAAGTGCTGAAAACCATTTCCGGTTGAGGCGTAATAAAATAGTAAACCCACAAACTTGCCGCCGTTAGTAAAACGAACACGGTGATGCCGTTAAAACCTTTCGCATATTTATTGGTCACCGTGCAATACGTTGCCCAGATAAAAGCACCGAGAAAGGCAAGGAAATAGCTAAGCGGACTGCTGGCAACATTACTGATAATTTCTCCAGGATTGAGGCCGTTTTCGCCCCCCAACACCCAACAAACCCCGGTCAATGCGATGATTAATCCGGGAATCACCAACCAGGTTGTTTTTTGGCCATTAAATAAGATGGCGAATAATATTGTCAGACTTGGCCAGAGATAATTGACCATACCCACTTCAATAGCCTGGTGACGAGTGGCGGCATAGCCGAGGGCCAGCGCTAAGCATATTTCATAGCTAACAAAAAGCACGCTACCGGCGATTAAATATCGCACAGGAATTTTTCTGATATTTGGGAATCCGACGGTAAATATCAGCAACAGGCCGCTTAATGTAAAAATCATCGCCGCGCCGCCTGCCGGCCCCAGTCCTTCGCTTACCCCACGAATAAGCCCGACCATCGTGCTCCAGAGCACGATGGCAATAAGCCCAATTAACGTTGCTTTTTGTTTTGTCATGCTGATTGTCTGTCCATGGTACTGGCAAAAATTAAGCTGAAATGTATAGCACCTTTACACCGTAGCGCGCTAATTAATTCCCTTTTGTCTACTCCCTTATGGGTACAAAGGTTAAGCGAAGTGCACTATTTAGTAGCGGAACCGTTTCGTTATTGATTTGACGCAAAAAAAATATGGATATAGCTGATAGTTTCGTCGCGAAGTTGTACATGTCATCTTTCAATCATGCCGCGCTGGCGCAATTTGAGAGATTTCCTGTACGAATCCCTGCAAAAAAGAGGAAAGCAATGGACGTCAGCCGCAGACAATTTTTTAAAATCTGCGCGGGCGGTATGGCGGGAACAACAGTAGCCGCTCTGGGTTTTGCACCCAAAATGGCACTGGCTCAGGCGCGAAACTATAAGCTGTTGCGCGCCAAAGAGATCCGAAACACCTGCACATACTGTTCCGTAGGTTGCGGGCTATTAATGTATAGCCTGGGAGATGGAGCAAAAAACGCCAAAGAGTCGATTTACCATATTGAAGGGGATCCGGATCATCCGGTGAGCCGTGGGGCATTATGCCCTAAGGGTGCAGGATTACTGGATTACGTGCACAGTGAAAACCGTCTGCGTTACCCGGAATATCGCGCTCCAGGCTCCGACAAATGGCAGCGTATCAGCTGGGATGAGGCTTTCACCCGTATCGCGAAGCTGATGAAAACTGACCGCGACGCCAACTTTATTGAGAAGAATGAGCAGGGCGTAACGGTAAACCGCTGGCTTTCTACCGGGATGCTGTGTGCATCTGCGGCAAGTAATGAAACCGGCATGCTGACGCAAAAATTTGTGCGCTCACTCGGCATGCTGGCAGTAGACAACCAGGCGCGCGTCTGACACGGACCAACGGTAGCAAGTCTTGCTCCAACATTTGGTCGCGGTGCGATGACCAACCACTGGGTTGATATTAAAAACGCCAACGTCGTGATGGTGATGGGCGGTAACGCCGCTGAAGCACATCCGGTGGGATTCCGCTGGGCGATGGAAGCTAAAAACAACAATGATGCCACGCTAATTGTTGTTGACCCCCGTTTTACACGTACAGCCTCGGTAGCGGATATTTACGCGCCAATTCGTTCCGGCACGGACATTACGTTCCTGTCCGGCGTCTTGCTGTATCTGATTGAAAACAACAAAATCAACGCTGAATACGTTAAGCATTACACCAACGCCAGCCTGCTGGTGCGTGATGATTTTGCTTTCGAAGACGGCCTGTTCAGCGGTTACGACGCGAAAAAACGCCAATACGATAAATCGTCCTGGAACTACCAGTTCGATGAAAACGGCTACGCGAAACGCGATGAAACGTTAAGCCATCCTCGCTGTGTCTGGAATCTGCTAAAACAGCACGTTTCCCGCTACACGCCGGATGTGGTGGAAAACATCTGCGGTACGCCAAAAGAAGACTTCCTGAAAGTCTGCGAAGTGCTGGCTTCCACCAGCGCAGCGGATCGCACCACCACGTTCCTGTATGCACTGGGCTGGACACAGCATACCGTCGGGGCGCAGAACATCCGTACCATGGCCATGATCCAGTTGCTGCTCGGCAACATGGGGATGGCAGGTGGCGGGGTCAACGCTTTACGCGGTCACTCCAACATTCAGGGTTTAACCGACTTAGGGCTGCTCTCTACCAGTCTGCCAGGCTACCTGACGCTGCCGTCAGAGAAACAGGCCGATCTGCAAACCTATCTGGCTGCTAACACGCCAAAAGCGACGTTGGCCGATCAGGTGAACTACTGGGGCAACTACCCGAAATTCTTCGTCAGCCTGATGAAATCTTTCTACGGCAATGCGGCGCAGAAAGAAAACGACTGGGGCTTTGAGTGGCTGCCGAAGTGGGATCAGTCCTACGACGTCATCAAATACTTCAACATGATGGATAGCGGGAAAGTGACCGGCTACATCTGTCAGGGCTTTAACCCGGTCGCGTCCTTCCCGGACAAAAACAAAGTGGTGCAGTGCCTGAGCAAACTGAAGTATCTGGTGGTTATCGATCCGCTGGTGACCGAAACCTCTACGTTCTGGCAGAACCACGGCGAATCAAACGACGTTGATCCGGCTTCTATTCAGACCGAAGTCTTCCGTTTGCCATCCACCTGCTTTGCGGAAGAGGACGGCTCCATCGCCAACTCCGGTCGCTGGCTGCAGTGGCACTGGAAAGGTCAGGATGCCCCGGGTGAAGCCCGCAACGACGGCGAAATTCTGGCCGGTATTTATCACCGTCTGCGCGACATGTATCGCACTGAAGGCGGTAAAGCCGTAGAACCCGTGCTGAAAATGAGCTGGAACTATAAGCAGCCGGACGAACCGCACTCCGAGGAAGTGGCAAAAGAGAACAACGGCTATGCGCTGGAAGATCTCTATGATGCCAACGGTGTGTTGGTTGCGAAAAAAGGCCAGTTACTCAGCAGCTTTGCGCTTCTGCGCGATGATGGGTCTACGTCATCGTCCTGCTGGATTTATACCGGTAGCTGGACCGAGCAGGGCAACCAGATGGCCAATCGCGATAACGCCGACCCTTCAGGTCTCGGTAATACGCTGGGCTGGGCCTGGGCATGGCCGTTAAACCGTCGCGTGTTGTATAACCGCGCTTCGGCGGACCCGCAAGGTAAGCCATGGGATCCAAAACGCATGCTGATCCAGTGGAACGGCACGAAGTGGACGGGGAACGATATCCCGGACTTCAACACCGCAGCACCGGGCAGTGGCACCAATCCGTTTATTATGCAGCCGGAAGGGCTGGGTCGTCTGTTCGCTATCGATAAGATGGCGGAAGGTCCGTTCCCGGAACACTACGAGCCGATGGAAACGCCGCTGGGTACGAACCCGCTGCATCCGAACGTGATCTCCAACCCGGCAGCGCGTCTGTACGAAGCGGATAAGTTACGCATGGGCACGAAACAGGACTTCCCGTATGTCGGAACGACCTATCGTCTGACCGAACATTTCCATACCTGGACCAAGCACGCATTGCTGAATGCGATTGCCCAGCCAGAGCAGTTTGTGGAAATCAGCGAAACGCTGGCGGCAGCGAAGGGGATCTCCAACGGCGATCACGTCAAAGTTAGCAGCAAGCGTGGATTTATTCGCGCAGTTGCCGTGGTTACCCGTCGTCTGCGTACTCTGCACGTCAACGGTCAGCAGGTTGAAACGGTTGGGATCCCGATCCACTGGGGCTTTGAAGGAGTCGCGCGTAAAGGCTATATCGCCAACACCCTGACGCCGAATGTCGGTGATGCAAACTCGCAAACGCCGGAATACAAAGCGTTTTTAGTTAACATCGAGAAGGCGTAAGGGAGGCGAACATATGTCTATGGAAACGCAGGACATCATCAAACGGTCCGCAACAAACGCCATCACGCCGCCGCCTCAGGCCCGTGATTACAAAGCTGAGGTCGCAAAGCTGATCGACGTTTCCACCTGCATAGGCTGTAAGGCCTGTCAGGTGGCATGCTCAGAGTGGAATGATATCCGCGATGAAGTCGGCCACTGCGTCGGGGTGTATGACAACCCTGCCGATCTTAGCGCCAAGTCCTGGACGGTGATGCGGTTTACCGAAACCGAACAGAACGGCAAGCTCGAGTGGTTGATTCGTAAAGACGGCTGTATGCACTGTGAAGATCCGGGCTGTCTGAAGGCATGCCCGTCTGCCGGGGCTATCATCCAGTACGCCAACGGGATTGTTGATTTTCAGTCAGAGCACTGCATTGGCTGCGGCTACTGTATTGCCGGGTGTCCATTTAATATTCCGCGCCTCAATAAAGAGGATAACCGCGTATATAAATGTACGCTGTGTGTGGACCGCGTCAGCGTCGGGCAGGAGCCTGCCTGCGTGAAGACCTGTCCGACCGGGGCAATCCATTTCGGTACCAAGCAGGAAATGCTGGAAATGGGCGAACAGCGTGTGGCAAAACTGAAAGCACGTGGTTATGAACATGCCGGTGTCTACAACCCGGAAGGTGTGGGTGGCACGCACGTGATGTACGTTCTGCATCATGCCAACCAGCCGGAGCTGTATCACGGCCTGCCGAAAGAACCGCAGATCGATACCTCTATCAATCTGTGGAAAGGGGCGCTGAAACCGCTGGCCGCTGCCGGATTTATCGCCACCTTCGCCGGACTGATTTATCACTACATTGGTATCGGTCCGAATAAGGAAGTGGACGACGACGAGGAGGATCATCATGAGTAAGTCGAAAATGATTGTGCGCACGAAGTTTATCGACCGCGCCTGTCACTGGACAGTGGTGATCTGCTTCTTCCTGGTGGCGTTGTCGGGGATTTCGTTTTTCTTCCCGACTCTGCAATGGCTGACGCAGACATTCGGTACGCCGCAGATGGGGCGCATTTTGCACCCGTTCTTCGGACTGCTGATCTTCGTGGCGCTGATGTTCATGTTTGTACGCTTTGTTCACCACAACATCCCGGATAAAAAAGATATCCCGTGGCTGAAAAACATTGTGGAAGTGCTGAAAGGCAATGAACACAAAGTGGCGGACGTGGGTAAGTACAATGCCGGGCAGAAAATGATGTTCTGGTCGATCATGAGCATGATTTTCGTGCTGCTGATCACCGGCATCATTATCTGGCGTCCATACTTTGCGCAGTTCTTCCCGATGCAGGTCGTGCGCTATAGCCTGCTTATCCATGCGGCTGCGGGGATTATCCTGATGCACGCCATCCTCATCCACATGTATATGGCATTCTGGGTGAAAGGATCGATTAAAGGCATGGTCGAAGGGAAAGTGAGCCGTCGCTGGGCGAAGAAACATCACCCACGCTGGTATCGCGAAGTTGAACGACAAGAAGCGAAAAAAGAGAGCGAGGAAGGGGTTAACTAACTCCTGACGTGCCCTGATCGTAATGGCGCTACACCTGTAGCGCCATTTTTTTGCCAAAAAAACGTCATGTTTCTGTCATCTGCTGAACGTAAGGTATTGTCTTTCCAATAATAGAAGAGTTAAAAGACAATGCATCTGGTGAAAAAATTACTCGCAGTCAGCGTGTTTCTTTGTGCGTCCGCTCAGGCGCAGAACATCCTCGAATTTCCTCAACCGGAAAATACCCCTGAAGAGTTTTATGCCGTAACCGAAATCCCGGCAGGTGGAATGATTAAATATGAAACTGACGCCAAAACCGGTTTTATCGTGGCCGATCGCTTCCAGTCAATGCCGGTTGCCTATCCCGCCAACTACGGTTCACTAACCCAGTCTTTAGCCGGTGACGGCGATCCGCTGGATGTTATCTTTTATACCCGTGCGCCGCTGGCCCCGGGAACGTTGATTAAGCTGCGGGCTATAGGCGTACTGAAGATGATTGACGGCGGTGAAAAGGACGATAAAATTGTCGCCGTTCCGGCCAGCAAAATTGACCCCACTTATGACAACATCAAAGAGTTGAGCGACCTGCCTAAGATTGAAGTTCAACGTCTGGAGTCTTTCTTCCGCGTGTACAAAGATCTGCCGGAAGGGCGCAAGAAGGTCGAATTAAACGGTTTCAATGACGCCGCTACGGCAAAGCAAGAGATCAAGCAGGCCTGGGATGCCTGGAAAGAGAAAAAACCGCAATAACAAAAGATAAGCCGGATGACGGGCCTACACGCGCATTTTGCTGACGTAGGCTGCCATCCGGCAATACGGTTTACTCCAGTTGTGAGTTCAGGCGCTCAATCTCCTCACGCCATTGCGCCTGTAACAGCGGCTTTTGATGTTTCGGCTTGCGGGCAAGATCGTCAGCCAGACGCTGCTCCAGCTCAAGAAGTTGTTCCAGCACTCCATCGCTGTCACCGCTTATTTCGACTCTCGCAACGACCACCGTTTTGGGAACGGTTATCTCCGAGGATGTTTCCCGAATACGCGCATTGACCGCGTCCAGATCGTGCCATTCACTGAGTTCGCCCTTGTCGATCAACCAAAACCGGTTACAGCTTTGGCTAATAAGCTGACGGTCGTGACTGACCAACAACACGCCGCCGTTATAGCTTTGCAGCGTTTCTGCCAACGCCTCTTTACCTTCCAGATCCAGATGGTTGGTCGGTTCATCGAGCATCAGCAGGCTGTAGCGCGCAAGCGTTAGCCCAACAAACAGCAGCCGGGAGCGCTCACCGCCGCTTAGGGAACTGATCCGCTGCGCGTGACGAACCCACGGAAAACCCGCGCTAATCAGCGCCATTTTGCAGATATCAGGCTGCGGAGCAAACGGCTCCAGCGCGTCAAATAACGAATCGTTATCTGCGAGTTGGTGCAGCGTCTGGTCGTAATACCCCAACGTAACACGCGGGTGCAACACCAGTGAAGGTGATGCCAGTTGTGAGTGAAACTGTTGCCAGATAAGCCTTAACAACGATGATTTCCCACAACCGTTGCGCCCGACAATCGCCACGCGATCGCCGCTTTTTAACCGGAGTCCGGCAATGGAAAACAGCGTATCGGCGTCGGGAGCAGGGGCCACGGACAGATTAGTCATCTCCAGCAAACGATCCGCACGCAGGGCATCTCCCTGCAATGTTAGTGTCCACTGACTTCCTGACGTCACTTCAGTCTGTACCTCTTTCAGGCGCTGTACCTGTTTTTCCATCTGCTTGGCCTTGCGGGAAAGATCTTCGTTGTCGTAGACCCGCCCCCAGGTAGCCAGCCGTTTGGCGCTGGCGGTCACCCGGTCTATCTCCTTTTGCTCAGCCTTATGGCGCAGAGCATCGCTGATGTCTCTTTCTGCCAGAGCCTGACGCGCCGCGCTACAAGGCAGATCGAAGGAATGGAGAGTTCGATCGCGCAGGATCCAGGTTCCGTGAGTCACCGCGTCTAACAGCTGCGGGTCGTGGGAAACCACCACAAAACTGCCAGACCAGTTTTGTAAGAACTGTTCCAGCCACAGTAATGTTGGCAAGTCCAGGTGGTTACCCGGCTCATCCAGCAGCAGCAGGTCAGGGTTTCGCATCAGCGCCCGCGCCAATAACAGACGCGTGTGTTGGCCGCCGCTCAGCGTGTGTGCTGTCAGAGATAAATTCTCCGGCGTGAACCCCATTTCGGCGAGCAGTGCTTCAACTCGCCACTGCTGACCTGCGCGTTCATGCTCGGGCAGTTGAGCCAGAACAGCTTCCTGCAGCGTGAGCGGCAATATTTCGTCAGGCAGATGTTGTTCTACACGGGCGAGATGGCAGTGATTTGCCTGCGCGATAACCCCACTGGTCGGCGAAATTGTGCCATCGAGCAGTTTTAACAGCGTGCTTTTGCCGCAGCCGTTGTAACCGATAAGCCCGATGCGGTCGCCTTTTTTCAGGGTAAAGGAAAGATCGTCGAATAGCGTGCCGAATGCCGTATCAACGTGTAAGGATTGTGCGGTTAGTAATGTGCTCATTGTTGCTTACTCAAGAGTTACAGGCGTAAAAACGCCTCGTCAAACATCGCTGACGATAACCCGGTAAGCCCGAGAGAAGGGGATTTAGAAGTTAGCTTCGCTCAAGCAGAAGTTATCGCAGCACGATACCGATAACGCTTGAGCACTGGCGATCGCCAAAAGCATGTGAAACGATAAAACGTTCACAGTACAGCATAAGTATCCTCCTTATTATTTTCCAAATGTTAATCGATGGTGAAAGTGTAATCGTAAGTCACGCAGTCGCGCAAGTTCTGAGCGCCCGGCAGCAGAGTGCCGCCGGGCAAACCGTCAAATAGAGGTACGACGGTAGTCGCGGTATTCTGCCTGCCAGAAATTATCGTCAATCGCCTGTTGCAGCGCTTCGGCGGAGGTTTTCACCGCCACGCCTTGCTGCTGGGCCATTTTACCGACGGCAAACGCGATGGCGCGGGAAACGGTCTGAATATCTTTCAGCTCAGGTAACACCAGTCCTTCGCCGTTGAGCACCAGCGGTGAATACTGCGCCAGCGTTTCACTGGCTGACATCAGCATTTCATCGGTGATACGCGATGCGCCAGAAGCAATTACCCCCAGACCAATTCCCGGGAAGATATAGGCATTGTTACATTGGGCAATGGGATAGATTTTCTCTTTCCACAGTACCGGTGCGAACGGGCTACCGGTCGCAACCAGCGCGTTACCCTCGGTCCAGGCGATAATATCCTGTGGCGTGGCTTCTACGCGGGAAGTCGGGTTAGACAGCGGCATGACGATCGGACGCGGGCAATGCTTATGCATTTCGCGAATGATCTCTTCGGTAAACAGGCCGGTCTGTCCGGAAACACCAATCAGGATGTCCGGCTTAACGTTGCGTACCACATCGAGTAACGACAGCACATCTTCTTGCGTATCCCAGTGCTGCAGATTTTCGCGTTTTTGCACCAGTTTGGTCTGGAAAGAGAGCAGGTTCGGCATCTTATCGGTTAACAGGCCGAAGCGATCGACCATAAACACGCGTTGACGCGCCGCTTCTTCGCTTAAACCTTCACGCTGGATTTGCGCGATGATCTGCTCGGCAATTCCGCAACCGGCGGAACCTGCCCCGAGGAAGACAATGTTCTGTTCGCTTAACTGGCTACCGGCAGCACGGCTGGCCGCAATCAGCGTGCCAACGGTCACCGCAGCGGTACCCTGAATATCGTCGTTAAACGAGCAAATTTCATCGCGATAGCGGGTCAACAGCGGCATGGCGTTTTTCTGTGCGAAGTCTTCAAACTGCAACAGCACGTCCGGCCAGCGATGCTTCACAGCCTGGATGAATTCATCGACAAATTCGTAGTATTCATCATCGGTGATACGCGGATTACGCCAGCCCATATACAGCGGATCGTTGAGCAGTTGCTGGTTGTTGGTTCCGACGTCCAGTACCACCGGCAGGGTGTAGGCCGGGCTGATCCCACCACACGCGGTATACAGCGACAGTTTACCGATTGGAATACCCATCCCGCCGATCCCCTGATCGCCAAGACCCAAAATACGCTCCCCATCGGTGACAACGATGACCTTGATATTGTGGTTAGGAACGTTTTGCAGGATATCGTCCATATTGTGGCGGTTCTGATAAGAGATAAACACGCCGCGCGCGCGACGATAAATCTCGGAGAAACGCTCACAGGCCGCGCCAACCGTTGGGGTATAGATAACCGGCATCATCTCATCAAGGTGATTATGCACCAGGCGGTAAAACAGGGTTTCGTTGGTGTCCTGGATGTTGCGCAGGTAAATATGTTTATCGATTTCGGTTTTGAATCCCTGATATTGGATCCAGGCGCGTTCAGCCTGTTCTTCAATCGTCTCGACCACTTCCGGCAGTAACCCCAGCAGGTTGAAGTTACGGCGTTCTTCCGCACTGAAAGCACTCCCTTTATTCAGTAAAGGGAATTCAAGCAGAACCGGGCCAGCGTAGGGGATGTAAAGGGAACGCAGTTTTTTAGTTTCGTTTTCCATGTCACTCACTCTTTTTTGAATAACCGTCCCTGGCACTCTTTATGATCGTATGTGGCCTGTCAGCCAGGGAAACGGCCGAAGTATAAAGCATTGTGAATGGGTTAAGGGGTTTTATAAGCAAAAACACCACTGCGGTTGCAATGGTGTTTATCTCGTTATTCAGTCAGACGTGCGAAAGGCTATTTGGCGTCAGCGCGGCGCTTTCTTCCGGTAGGATTATTGACCACGTTGGTTTTGTCACCTTCGGTCACGACTTTACGTTGGTTTGAGATTTTGTGGTCCAGTCCGAGAATATGACGGGCCTGACGGTTCGATTTCATTCTAACTCCTTAATCCTGTTACTGGTTTCAAGGGCGAGTCCGTATGAGAACGGACGAAATACAACCTGATAGAAAGCCGATGTTGAAAATAGCGGCTTTCTGGATGGTCGGTCATTTCAGCTGAAAGGTCAATGCTTAAGCGGCAAATGAGAACTATCCCGTATGTGCCATGCTTTTTCTCAGCCGTCCTATACTTGTAACTCCAACGACAACACAGGAGAGCGGTAATGACTATCCATAAGAAAGGTCAGGCACACTGGGAAGGCGACATTAAGCGCGGTAAAGGTACCGTATCGACCGAAAGTGGGGTGTTGAATCAGCAACCGTATGGGTTTAATACCCGATTTGAAGGGGCGAAAGGCACCAATCCTGAAGAGTTGATTGGCGCGGCGCATGCAGCCTGCTTCTCAATGGCGCTTTCGCTCATGCTGGGCGAAGCGGGTTTTACCCCAGATGCCATTGATACCACTGCCGATGTTTCTCTGGATAAAGTGGATGCCGGATTTGCTATCACCAAAGTCGCGCTACACAGTCAGGTGAGCGTCCCGGGGATAGATGCCGCCACGTTTGACGGCATCATCCAGAAAGCAAAAGCCGGCTGCCCGGTATCACAGGTACTGAACGCGGAAATCACGCTGGATTATCAGTTAAAATCGTAAAGATGGTGTGCCGGATGCGACGGGGTCTTATCCGGCACCAGATGTCTTTATTGCGCCACCCAGCCGCCATCCATATTCCACGCCACGCCACGCACCTGCGACGCCCCGTCTGAGCACAAAAATAGCGCAAGCTCACCCAACTGTTGCGGCGTGACGAATTCGCGCGACGGCTGTTTTTCCGCCAGCAGGGCGTCACGCGCAGCTTCAGGCTCAGCGCCTTCGGCAATACGTTTATCGATTTGCTGCTGGACCAACGGCGTAAGCACCCAACCGGGGCACAGCGCATTACAGGTAATACCCGTCTGCGCGGTTTCCAGCGCAATGGTTTTGGTTAATCCCACCACGCCGTGCTTCGCCGCCACATAGGCGGATTTCTCTTTTGAGGCCACCAGGCCATGAACAGAAGCGATATTGATGATGCGTCCCCAGTTACGCGTACGCATGCCGGGAAGCGCCAGGCGCGTGGTGTGAAAGACAGAAGAGAGGTTAATGGCGATAATCGCGTTCCATTCATCAACCGGGAAGGTCTCCACCGGTGAAACATGCTGGATCCCGGCATTGTTGACCAGAATATCCACACCGCCAAATTCGCTATCGGCATAGCGCATCATGTCGGCAATTTGCGCTTCATCGCTCAGGTCCGCGCCATGATAGCCTGGCGTTTTGCCATATTGTGCAATGGCATCTTTGGCGGCTTCCACATCACCAAATCCGTTAAGGATCAGGGTAGCGCCCGCTTGCGCCAGCACCTGTGCGATGCCTAATCCAATACCGCTGGTAGAGCCGGTAACCAGAGCGGTTTTTCCCGTTAAGTTCATGATGATTCTCCTTAAACAATTCCGGTGGTGTAGAAGACGCCGATAACAAACAGCACGGCCAGACTTTTAATTACGGTAATGGCGAATATCCCGCCGTACGCCTGACGATGGCTAAGACCGGTTATGGCCAGCAGGGTAATGACCGCACCGTTATGTGGCAGGGTATCCATACCACCACTGGCCATTGACGCCACGCGGTGGAAGACCTCGAGGGGAATATTGGCGGCATGGGCGGCGGCAATAAAAGTGTCAGACATGGCGGCGAGGGCAATACTCATCCCGCCAGACGCTGAACCGGTGATCCCGGCAAGCGTAGTGATACTGATAGCCTCATTGAGCAGCGGGTCGGGAATGGCCGCCAGCGCTTTTGACAGCACAAGGAAACCTGGCAGGGCGGCGATCACTGCGCCAAAACCGTATTCTGATGCGGTGTTCATGGCCGCGAGGATCGCGCCGCCAACCGCCGTTCGGCTCCCTTCCGCCAGGCGACCTTTAATGTTGCGATAGCCGAAGAGTACCACCAGCAGGATCCCAGAAATCAGCGCCGCTTCTACCGCCCAGATAGCGGTGATTTTACCGACTTCGGTGGTAATCGGTTTGGCAAGGCCCGGAAGTTCCAGTTGATGCGTAGCGCCATACCATTGCGGGATCCAGTGGGTAAATAGTAGGTTAAAAACGCCAACCAGGATCAGCGGAGAGATAGCAATTATCGGGTTCGGCAGGTTAATGTTATCCGGCGTTTCCGGCTCGTTTAACAGTTCAGTGCCATACCCTTCATTCTTTGCCTGCGCTTTACGACGCTGGCGCTCGAGATAAACCAGACCGACAACGATGATAAACAGAGAGCCGATCAAACCCAGCCAGGGCGCGGCCCAGGCGTTAGTTCCAAAGAAGCTGGTCGGAATAATGTTCTGGATCTGCGGCGTGCCTGGCAGAGCGTCCATGGTGAAAGAAAACGCGCCCAGCGCAACGGTGGCCGGGATCAGGCGCTTCGGAATATTACTCTGACGGAACAGCTCCGCCGCAAACGGATATACCGCAAATGCCACCACGAACAGCGATACGCCGCCGTAGGTCAACAGTGCACACACCAGCACAATCACAGGGATGGCGTGACGACGCCCGAGAATGTTGATGGCGGCGGCAACGATGGAGCGAGAAAAACCCGATAACTCGATTAACTTGCCAAACACAGCGCCCAGTAAGAACACCGGGAAGTAAAGCTTCACAAAACCGACCATTTTTTCCATAAACAGGCCGGTGAAGGCAGGGCCGACGGCGCTGGGTTCGGTGAGCAATACAGCACCTAATGCCGCGATGGGGGCAAACAGGATGACGCTATATCCGCGATAGGCTGCCAGCATCAGCAGGCCCAACGCTGCCAGGGCGATTAATACACTCATCATGACTCCTCAATATCATTGTTATAGTGGGGGTACAGAAAGAGAAGTTACGGTTTCAGGGCAAAGCGCAGCTGATGCTCTCTGCGTTGCTGGATATATTCCTTGCGCGAATCATCCCAGCGATAAAATCCCTGACCGCTGCGCAAACCGGTATCACCGTTAGCCACCTTGTCAGCGACCAGAGACATCATGTCGCTCCCGGTTGCCAGCTCCGGTAGCAGATGCCGACAAATGTCCTGTACCGTAGAAAGTCCGGTCATATCCGCCGCCTCCAGCGGACCGACCATCGCATAGCGACGACCGAGCGAGGCGCGCATTACCTGATCCACCACCTCTGCGCTGGCGATCCCGCTTTTTACGATATGCAACGCTTCACGCAGCAGAGCGAACTGCAGGCGATTACCGACAAACCCCGGCGCGGCGCGGTCGAGCACGACGGCTTCCAGCTGCATCGAAAGCAGCAGCTGTTGCAGTTCCTGCAGATATTCCGGCTTCGTGGCCGTGCCGGGTACAATCTCGACCAGTGGAATAAAATGCGGCGGGTGCCAGAAATGGGCGATTAACAACCGCTCAGGATGGGCGAGCTTTTCTGCCAGCGCATCCGGCGGCAGGCCGCTGGTGTTACTGGCAATGACGGCCTCAGGCGCGATCAGTGCTTCCAGTTGTGCATACAACGCGTGCTTGAGTTCGAGTCGCTCCGGGATGGCTTCGATCAGTAACCCGCACGCGGCAATATCGTGCAGCGAGGTAGTACCATGCAGACGACTCACAGCCTGTTCTTTGTCGTTTTTAGGAAACTGTTCGGTGGCAATCAGTTCATCCAGAATACCGCTGGCAACTGCGCCAATGTCTGCAATACGGTTGCTATCAGTGTCGTACAGCCAGACATCGTGACCATAACGGACGAAGTGGGTGGCAATACCGACACCCATTAACCCCGCGCCCAGTACGCAGATATGCTTACTTTTCATGAGATACCTCCTGCGGGCGCTCAACCGCCAGCGCCACCCCCTGACCGCCGCCTACGCACAGCGTAGCCAGCCCTTTGGCAGCGTTACGGCGGGCCATTTCGTGCAGCAAAGTCACCAGAATTCGGCAACCTGACGCGCCAATGGGATGGCCCAGCGCAATCGCGCCGCCGTTTACGTTCACCCGATTGCTGTCCCAGTTCAGGGATTCGCCAACCGCCAGCGCTTGCGCGGCAAAGGCTTCGTTGGCTTCAATGAGATCGACATCATTCAACGTCCAGCCAGCTCGCTTCAGGCACTGAAGTGATGCCTCTACCGGCCCAATGCCCATAATCGCAGGGTCGACGCCGGAGACGGCGTAGCCCGCCACTCTGGCAAGAACCGGCAGATTGAGTTCTGCTGCTTTGGCGGCGCTCATCAACATCACCGCGGCGGCGCCATCGTTGATTGAAGAGGCATTCCCGGCGGTCACCGTGCCGTTACCTGGGCGAAACGCTGGTTTGAGCTGCGCCAGCTTTTCAGCCTGCGTATCCGGACGAGGCTGTTCGTCACGATCCACGACACGCGGCGGTTTTTTGCCCTGTGGGACGCTGACTGGCGTGATTTCCGCGCTAAAACGACCGGCTTCAATGGCGGCGGCCGCTTTTTGCTGTGAGCGCAGGGCAAAGGCGTCCTGCTGCTCGCGACCGATCACGAACTTATCCGCCAGATTTTCCGCGGTAATCCCCATGTGATAGTCGTTAAACGCATCCCACAGACCGTCATGCACCACGCTGTCTTTCATGCTGGCATGACCGAGCCGCAGTCCCGCCCGGGCACCGTCGAGGAAATAGGGCGCATTGCTCATGCTCTCCTGCCCACCGGCAATCACAATTTGCGCATCGCCGCAGCGAATCGCCTGGACCGCCTGATGCACCGCCTTCATGCCCGAGCCGCACACCAGATTCAGGGTTAACGCGGGCGTGGTGACCGGCAGTCCTGCGCGTAACGCCGTTTGCCTGGCAGGGTTCTGGCCGCAGCCTGCCGTCAGAACCTGGCCGAAGATCACTTCATCAATTTGCTCAGGTGCCACGGCGGTTTTTTCCAGCAGCGCACGGATCACCACTGAACCTAGTTCAACCGCGGAAAGCGGCGCCAGCGCGCCATGAAAACTGCCAATTGGGGTGCGCGTTGCCGCGACAATAACAACATCCTGCATGGTCAGCTCCTCAGCTAAAGTGCATTTCGGGGACATTTTTGGGAACGATCAGCTTGCCGGCGGTTCTGGCGACAATCTCATCGACGCTGATGCCCGGCGCTCGCTCGCGCAGAATGAACGCCCCATCGGCAATCTCCAGCAGCGCCAGATCGGTAAGCACGCGTTTAATACAGGCCACGCCGGTCAGCGGCAGGGTGCAGGCGGGAAGCAGTTTCGACTCGCCGCTTTTAGAGGCATGCGTCATCACCACGATGATGTTGTCGGCTCCGGCAACCAAATCCATCGCGCCGCCCATGCCTTTCACCATTTTTCCGGGGATCATCCATGAGGCGATATTGCCGTTAACATCCACTTCAAACGCGCCGAGCACCGTCAGGTCGACGTGACCGCCGCGGATCATGGCGAAGGATTGCGCCGAGTCGAAGATTGCCGCGCCTTTGCGCGCCGTCACGGTCTGTTTCCCGGCGTTGATCATGTCAGCATCAATTTCATCTTCCGTGGGAAACGGGCCCATACCCAGCAAGCCGTTTTCCGATTGCAGCATTACGTCCATGCCTTCAGGAATGTAGTTCGCCACCAGAGTAGGAATACCAATCCCGAGGTTGACGTAATAACCGTCTCGCAGCTCGCGGGCGACACGCATCGCCATTTGTTCACGCGTTAACATGGTCAGGCTCCTTTCTGGCGCAGGGTGCGTTGTTCAATACGTTTTTCAAACTGGCCCTGGATAATGCGGTTAACGTAAATTCCGGGGGTGTGAATTGCGGCGGGGTCCAGCTCTCCGGGAGGGACAATTTCTTCAACTTCCACGACGGTAATACGCCCAGCGGCAGCCATTAGCGGATTAAAATTCTGTGCGGTGTGGCGATAAATAACGTTGCCGTACCAGTCGGCTTTCCAGCCTTTAACCAACGCAAAATCACCGGTTATCGCCTGCTCTAAGATGTAAGGGCGTCCGGCAAACTCGCGAACTTCTTTCCCTTGCGCGACCGGGGTTCCGTATCCGGTCGCGGTAAAGAATGCCGGGATCCCCGCGCCGCCCGCGCGCAGCTGCTCAGCCAGCGTGCCTTGCGGCGTCAGGATAGCTTCCAGTTCACCGCTGAGAACCTGCTGCTCAAACAGGGCGTTTTCACCTACATAAGATGCGACCACTTTGCGTACCTGGCGCGTTTCCAGCAAAACGCCAAGGCCAAAACCATCCACGCCGCAGTTGTTTGACACAACCGTAAGCCCCTGAACCTCCCGACGGCGTACTTCGGCAATCAGGTTCTCAGGGATCCCACATAAGCCAAAACCGCCCGCCAGCAGCGTCATGTTATCGGTCAGTCCTTCCAGCGCCTCTTGATAGGTGGCAACCCGTTTATCCAGTCCAGCCATACACTTGCCCCTCCTGTTGTCCTTGCCGACATCATTGGGGGTGAAAAATGATTTGTTAATTTTAAATTTGTGACTCACTCATTGGGTTTTTTTATCAATTTAATGTTAATTAAAGGTATTCAACAAGTTAAAGGAATGCGAAATGGGAATGAGCATCAAACAGTTACGCGCGTTTTTAGCGGTAGCTCACACTCTGAATTTTGCTCATGCCAGTGAAAGACTGAATATGTCGCAACCCGCTTTAAGCCTGGCGATTAAAGGACTGGAGGATTCACTGGGCGGGGCGTTACTGTTGAGAACCACCCGCAAAGTGACTCTGACGCAGGAGGGGGAAACGCTGCTCAACATGGGGCGACAGCTGCTGGCGGACTGGGAGAATACGGAAGAGGCTATGCGCCAGCGCTTTACGTTGCAGCGCGGGAAAATCTCTATTGCCGCCATGCCCTCATTCGCCGCTAACGTCCTGCCATCGGTACTGAAAACGTTTCGTGATTCCTACTCCGGGATCAACGTAACGGTACATGACGTCATTAACGAACAAGTGATTGAGATGGTCAGTGAAGGGCGGGTGGAGATGGGCATCGCCTTTGAGCCGGACTCTTCAGGGCATCTGCATTTCACCCCGCTCGGCGTGGATCGTTTTATCGCGATTGTTCCGCCGACATGCAAACTGGCGGGCCGGGATCGTATTGCGTGGCGCGAATTACTGACGCTGGATTTTATCACCCTGCAACGTCCTTCCGCCGTGCGCCTGATGCTGGAAGAACAGCTGGTGCAAAGTGGGCATACGCTGGAAGTGGCGCTGGAGAGCCATCAACTGGTGACGGTTGGTCGCCTGGTGGCGAGCGGACTGGGCGGCAGCGCCGTGCCCGCATTGTGCCGCACGCAAATGACAGAGCTGGGTGCAACCTGTATCGATCTGGATACGCCGGTGATCCAGCGTCGGATCGGCGTTTTGCGTTCGGCGCATCATAAGTTATCTACCGCTTCTGAAGTGCTGGTGGATTCACTGAAAAAGGCGTATTGCACCTGACTCTCACGCAATACGCCAACCGTTCAGCTCATGCAACCGCCCGCCAGCAGCGAACTTCACCACCGCTATCACTTTTCAGCAATGCCTGTTTCTTCTCACAGCCGCTGGTTGCCAGTGGGCACCTGTCACGGAAAAAACAACCCTGGGGCAGCGTTCGGTTCCCCGGTAGTTCGGTTTTCCGTAACACCAAATCCTCCGCCAGCGGTGCTCCCGTTTTAGGGACCGAATCCAGCAATAATCGCGTGTAGGGATGGGCGGGCTGCGTGAGAACCTGCTGCGCATCACCCAGCTCAACAATTTGCCCGAGGTACATCACCGCCACGCGGTCGCTCATATGGCGAACCACCGACACGTTGTGCGAGATCAGCACGTAGGTCAGGTTCCTGCGAGCCTGCAATGACACCAGCAGATTGAGAATTTGCGCCTGCACGGAGATATCCAGCGCCGAAGTAGGTTCATCAAGCACAATCACGTCCGGCTCTGATGACAACGCCCGGGCGATGGCAATACGCTGGCGCTGTCCACCGGAAAACGCATGCGGCAGGCGGTCGAGATATTCAGGACGAATTCCCACTTGTCGCGCCAAATCTTCAGCAAGCATACGGCGCTCACGTTCTGCAGGACGTTTTTGGATCCACACCGGTTCGGTGATAATCCGCCATACCGGTAAGCGCGGATCCAGCGATGAAAGGGGATCCTGAAAGACCATTTGCATACCGGTATGCTGCTTGTCACCACGGCGCGCATAGTTGCCCTGACTGGGTTTCAGCATCCCCATCAGCAGTTGCGCCAGCGTACTCTTTCCACAACCGGACTCGCCAACAATCCCCAGCGTTTCCCCCTGACGGATCTGTAAATCCAGACCATTGAGGGCATGCACCCGTTCCGTTACCTTGCCGAGCCAGTTTTTACGCGCAGGGAAGTTGACATGAACATTCTGCAGCGCCAGTAAAAAATCAGACATGTATTGTCTCCAGTTGCGGATACCAGCAGGCAGATTGTTGATCCCCGCCTCCCTGACTGCGTAACGCAGGTGTTTCTTCACAACGGGGGCCAGCGGCAAAGCAGCGCTCGCGAAACGCGCATCCCGTCGGTAAGCAGGTTAAGTTCGGCACGGTGCCGGGAATGGCGGGCAGCAATGCGCGCGGCTCGCCGTGTTCCGGCGCGCATTTCAGCAGACCAATGGAATAGGGATGCGTCGGGCGTTGAATAACGGTTTGCGTTGGGCCACTCTCAATCACGCTTCCGGCATACATGACGTACAACCGGTCGCATAACTGTGAAACCACTGCCATATCATGGCTGATAAATAACACGGCTGTCCCGCTGGCTCGCGCTTTTAACTTCAACAAACGCAGCACCTGCAGTTGCACCGTGACGTCCAGAGCGGTGGTCGGTTCATCGGCAATGATAAGCTCCGGTTCACACGAAAAGGCCAGCGCTATCATTACGCGCTGGCGCATCCCGCCGGAAAGCTCAAACGGGAAACGCTTCATGACTTCCGCCGCATCCGGGATTTGCATCTCCTGGAGTAAAGCGATGGCTTTCTGACGGGCATCCGTGCGGCTTAACGCCTGATGATGGCGGATAACCTCCACCATTTGCTGACCGATGCGTCGGGTCGGATTCAGCGCCGTCATGGGTTCCTGAAAGATCATCGCTACGCGTGCGCCGCGCCATTGGCGCATTTGCTTCTCGCTGGCATTGAGCACATCTTCCCCCAGCAGCGAAACGCGTCCCTGGTGGATATGATAACTGCCTTCCGGCAGCAGACGCATGGTGAGCATGGCCGTCACGGACTTACCGGAACCGGACTCACCAACCACGCCAACGATTTCTCCGCGGTTGATATGCAGCGATACATGGTTAAGCGCATGCACGTCAGCTTTATAGCCGGGAAAACTCAAATGCAAATCTTCGATTTCCAGCACGGGTTGTGTCATGACTGTTTTCCTCCGGCTTTCGGGTCAAGCAGATCGCGAATACCATCGCCAAAGAGATTAAAGCCCACGGCGGTAATCAGAATGGCGGCACCGGGGAAAGCGCAATACCACCACTGATCAAGCACATAGTTACGGCCTATTGCGATCATCGCTCCCCATTCAGCGCTGGGCTGCTGTGCGCCCAGACCGATAAATCCGAGCGTGGCGGCCATCAGGATCGCACTGCCGATATCCAGCGACGCTTGCACAATTAGCGGGGGCAGAGAGTTACGTAAAATGTGCCAGCTAATCAGATGCCAGCGTGATGCGCCGTAGGTCCGCGCCGCCTGCACATAGGTAAACTGGCGCACTACTAACGTTTGACCGCGTGCGAGGCGCACATAAAACGGAATACGTACGATAGCAATCGCCAGCATGGCGTTAAACAGGCTTGGACCCAACGCGGCGGCCAGCGCCATCGTCAGCACCAGCGAGGGAATGGACAGCATAATGTCCATTATTCGCATAATAATTGCATCGGCGCGTCCGCCCATGACGCCAGACAAACAGCCCAGCAGCGAACCCAATCCCCCGGCGATACCCACCACGACCAGACCCGCAATGACCGATTGTTGGCTACCCACCAGAACGCGGCTGAACAGATCGCGGCCGACTTCATCGGTACCAAACCAGTGAGCGGCTGACGGGGGCAGCAGGCGCGCACTCAAATTGATGGCATTAGGGTCGTGAGGGGTTATCCACGGCGACAGCACCATCAGCAGCAGTATCAACACAATGATGACCCCGCCAACCAGCGTCAGCGGGCTGCTTTTCATCATCCAGAACAGTTTAGCCCAGTCCGTGCGACGGCGTGTTGTCTGAGGCGCGGCTGGCGTTTCTTGTGTGAGCATCATTGTGCGTCTCCGCGTCCAATTCGTGGATCGATCCACAAGTAGAGTAAATCCACCACCAGGTTAACCAGCACATAGGCGAAAGAGACCACCACGGCAAATCCCATTACCGCCGGGAAGTCGAGCGCCTGAATCGACGTCACCACCCAGGCGCCCATTCCCGGCCAGGCGAAGACCGTTTCAGTCAGCACCGCACCGTAGAGCAGATCGCCCAATGCCAGGCCGAGAACGGTTATCGAGGGGATAAGCGCATTTGGCAACGCGTAACACAGCACGATGTACCAGCCCGGCAACCCGCTGGCGCGAGCGGTGCGAATGTAATCTTCACTCAGTTGCTCCAGCATGGCGGAGCGAATCTGGCGGGCAACGATCCCCAGGTGCACAAAGGCCAGCGTCAGTGATGGCAGGATCAGGTGCTGAAGCGCATTGAAAAAGACTTCGCCATTGCCTTCCAGCAGTGCATCAATCAGATAGAACCCGGTGACGTGAGTTGGCGGATCCAGCCAGTCATCTAAACGTCCACCGCCGGGTAAAATTTGCAGATGACCATAAAACAGCACAATCACCCCCAGCCCCAGCCAGAATGCTGGCGTGGAGATACCGGTGATTGCCATCAGACGAACGAGGTGATCTAGCCAGCGGTTGCGCCAGACCGCAGATAAAATGCCCAAAGGAATACCGATAACCAGCGCCAGCAACAAGGAGCAGAAAGCCAGCTCAAGGGTGGCGGGGAAGAAGATGCGCAGCTCATCCAGCACCGGACGTCCGGTGCGAATAGAGGTGCCTAAATCGCCGTGAAAAATGTCGCTGACATAGCGAAAAAACTGGACATACAGCGGCTGGTTCAGCCCCAACTGTTGGCGAATATTTTCGACAATTTCATCACTGGCGCGATCGCCCGCCAATAGCCGCGCGGGGTCGCCAGGTATCAGGTGCGAAATAATAAAAGTGATTACGCAAACACCGATAACCACCAGAATAAGTCCCCAGCATCGCTGGCGTAAAATGCTCCAGAACGTCATTAGTTCCCCTTGCGGAGCCAGAGCGGCTCCGCATTAACTTGGCTTATTTACTCATGGTGGAGATATTGAAGACCTGTTCCAGCATGGGGTTGAATACAAATCCTTTGACGTCTTTGTTCATCGCCAACTGATAGTTTTTCTGGAATAAATAGACGTAGGCGGCTTCATCAATCACGATAGTTTGCGCCTGCTGGTAGTCATTGGTTCTGGCAACCTGATCGGTCGTGGCCAGCGCGCTACGCAGTAGCTTATCGACCTCACCGTTTTCATAGAACGAACGGTTACCCGGCAAGCCTTTCTTATCTGACTCAAACCAGTAGTTCATAAACATGTACGGATCGGCGAAATCTGGGCTCCAGTTGCCAATGGCAATGTCGTAATCTCCTTTGCCCACGCGGTCACGCATGGTGGCGTTCGCCAGTTTTTCCAGCTTGACCTTAATGCCCAGTTTGCCAAGGCTTGCCTGGGTCGCGAGCGCGATAGGTTCCCAGTTAGGGTCATTATCCGAGTACAGGAAGCTCAGGCTGTCAGGTTTGGTGGCAACTTTCTCCCACGCCGCTTTCGCTTTGGCTTCATCGAAACTGTACTGCATGGCCTTGTCGTCAAAACCCCACATGCCTTCAGGGATCGGACCCCGCATTTGCTTACCGTTGCCGCTCAGGATCCCGTTTACCATGCCTTTATAATCGGTGGCCCACGAGATGGCGCGGCGTAAATCCACCTGATTGAGCGGCGCTTTACTGTTATTCAGATACAGATAGGTCACGCGCAACGAGGGATAATCCGCCACGTTAACTTTGCCTTCCTGTTTTAAGGCGGCAAGCTGGTCAACCGGAAGCGCATCGGCAATGTCGATATCACCCCGCGACAATTGCAGACGGCGAGAGGCGCTTTCACCGATGATTTTTACCGAAACCCGCTTAAACGCCGGTTTTGCACCGGCATAATATGGGTTAGGAACCAGCACCAACTGCTGTCCCTTTTGCCAGCTTTTGAGCATGAAGGGACCGGAGCCTGCCGTGTTCTGCGCCAGGAATCCGCGGGCATCGTCTGCGGCATGCTCTTTTAAGACGGCCGGGTTAATAATTGAAGCCCCGTCATTGGCCAGCGTATACAGGAACGGCGCAAATGGCTGGCTGAGGGTAAACTTCACCGTATTGTTATCGATAGCCTCGACCTTCAGATCTTTCGGGAACGCTTCTGCAGGCCCCTGGCCGATTTTGAGCAAGCGTTCAAAAGATTGCTTTACCGCATCAGCCGTCACCGGCGTTCCGTCGGCGAATTTGGCATCGTTTTTCAGGATAAACGTCCACTCTTTCTGGTCGTCAGAGGCCTTCCAGCCGCTGGCCAAATCGCCTTCAACTTCCGTGGAACCTTTACCGCCATCCGTTTTGTACTGAACCAGCCGCTGATAAGAGGGATAGGTGACCGTCCAGTCGTTGTTATCGATGGTCACGGCGGGATCGAGCGTCTGCGGATCGGCAGCTTTGCCGATCACCAGCATATCTTTGGGAACGGCGGCCTGCGCAGCGGGCAGGGCAAACGCCAGCGCAACGGCTATCAGAGCGGGGCGAAAAAACGCGTTTAACGCAGGTGTAGTCTTCATAACCAGGCTCCAGAATTAAAGGGAATGTTGTGTTGTTATGGGTGTGACAGTGTAACAATCTATCTGATCGTCAAGCAGCGGATAGCGGGCGGCATCAGGTAATTCAAAATGCCACCACTCGCTGGTGATACCGACAAAACCGCCGCCAAACATAATGGCATTGAGCAGCAGGCGGTTGCGCTGCGCAGCCGGAGGAACAGAAGGGTGCCAGGCATGGGAACGGTCGTGCATCTCATCAAAGCCCGCGCCCATATCGAGAAGATTGCCACGATCGTCCATTAGCGTAACGTCAATGGCCGTCCCGCGGCTGTGATTGGATCCTATCGCCACATCGACAACATACTGAGGATCCGGACACGCATTCCACAGCACCGCCTGCGCCTGCTGCGGGCGATACGCGTCGTATACCACAAGTTTCAGGCCCGCCAGTTGCGCAATACTGATGCTTTTCGCCAGCGCAGTGACCGCCTCGGTGTGCAACAGGCAACGAGCTTCCCGGTAGATAGGGGCGCCGGTAATGTTGTCTGCCGTAGCGTATTTAAGATCGATATGCAGCGACGGGAATATCACCGACAGATCGACCAGTTCTGGGGTTTCTGACATAGCACGTTTCCTGTTTATTGTTCGAATTGACCAAATTGTTGTTGTAACTGGCGATTGGTTTGCAGGCGTTCTGCGAGGGAGTCACCCAGTTGTGCCACCACCGCAGAGAGTAATAAGTTGAACAGACAGCTCACCGGAGCCAGTGAGTCCCAGAAATGTCCGGTGTCAGTTTTCACCTGAAGTAAGTCAATGGAATAGTCTCTGGCCCACGGGCACCACACATCGGTGATTAACGCCAGCGGAATGCAGCGTTCTGTGGCAACGCGGCAATATTGTCGCGAGATAGCGGAATAGGCGCGCATATCGGTGATCACCACGTAAGGCTGGGTGAATCCTGAATTCAGCGACTCGACCCAACTGCCGGAAAGCCCTTCGGAGTAGCTGACTTTAGGCCGCAGGTATTCCAGGTGACTGAAAAAGGCGTTAGCGATCCCGCGGGTGGACTGGATCCCAAGGATATACACGGCTTCCGCATGCGCCAGCCGCTGCGCTATGCGTAAAAACGTTTCGCCTTGCGCGAGTTGATAGACATAGGTAATGGCGTCGATTTCCAGTAACAGCGACTGCTGCGCGCGATCTGGCAGGCTTTGTTGCTGGTGCCAGGAGTCCAGCCGCTCGTTCATCCCCCAGGGTTGATAGGCGACGACGGGTAGCTCCCGCAGGCTGGCTTTTGCATCTTCCAGATTGCGAAAGCCCAGTTTACGCAGATAGCGTCCAACGGTAATGCCGCTGGTTCCGGTCGCTTTAGCAATACCATCCGCGGTTTCAAAAGGGATCTGCACAGCATGGGCTAACAGCCACCCGGCCACGCGCTTTTCGCTGGGCGTCAGTTGGCTAAAGGTCTGCTCTATGCGGGTAAATAACTCCGGTTTCGCTGTCATTACCTTCTCGCTGTTAATTGTTTGTCAGAGTACGGTTCACTGTTAGCAAATTAACAATGCAGGACGCGTGCCATGTTGGTAACAGCGGCACGCTGACCATTTTTGTTAAAAATCAGCCCATATCCGTTAACTAATGATCAACATTTGTGCAGCGTAGTTCAGTTTTGGTGCAGCGACAGGGGAAGAGGGGTATGAATCTGCTGATTTCGTCGGAACGATCACATTGTGGCCACGTTTTACGCCCAGACATCAGAATCAGTAATGTGAAATATAAATTTCAGCCATATCAATGGTGGCAATCTTTATTCTTATGACGTTAGGGGTATTATTTTTTGCGAACTACATTAACGGTTTGAAGCGCAAGTGTAGATATTATTTATATTATAAATGGAGTACTACAATGAATAAATTCTCCCTTTCTACAGCAGGTATTCTGGTCGCAGCGCTGTTAACCAGTGTCAGCGTCAATGCAGCAACTGATAACGCTAAAACTGAAGTGACTCCAAAAGGCATGAATTGCCAGGAGTTTATTGATTTGAACCCGCAAACTATGGCCCCGGTGGCTTTCTGGGTGCTCAATGAAGATGAAGATTTCAAGGGTGGCGATTACGTAGACTATAACGAAACCGTGACGACTGCAGTTCCTCTGACCGTTGAACTTTGTAAAAAACATCCGCAGAGCGAATTAAGCAAAATAAAAGACGAAATCAAAAAAGAATTATCCAAATAAGATTAAGTCATTATTAAAACCCAGCCAAAGTGCTGGGTTTTGCTATTTGTGACAATGTCACCTATTTATTTTGTGATACTTAAGAAAACTTTATAAAGATATAAACGCCTGTGCCGATACTGGATAAAAGTTAGCCTTTTGCAGAAGGAGTTTGTATGGCCTGGTATCCTACTCGTATTTCAACGCGTTTAACCATCGGCGGCATTCTGCTGCTTGCAGTCACGACCCTTGTTATTGTGGTGATTATGCTCTGGCGTGGTCAACCGCGCGTCGTTGAAATCAACACCGCCCTGATCGAAGAAACAGGGCAAGGTTTAACCCGCCAGTTGAGTACCGTATTGTCCCGAATTGAAGGTGAGACCGTCAGCTTGTCACGACTGGCTGAGGTGCTGCCAAATGATGAATCTCTTTACCAAAGCGTCGTTCCGCATCTGATTGGTGAAGATAAAGATTCGATTATTACCGGCGGCGGCATCTGGCCAGAACCAGACGCTTTCACCGCAGGTGTGGAGAAAAGAAGCTTTTTCTGGGCGCGTAATGCTGAAGGTAAACTGGTGTATTCCAACGACTATAACGTCGAAGGGTCAAGCGGATACCACAATGAAAACTGGTATCAGCATGCTAAAGGGCATTCACAAAACAGTTGCCTATGGTCTGATGTCTACCAGGACGCCAGTTCAGGCGTCAACATGGTAACGTGCAGCGTACCTTATCAACTGGCGGGCAAGTTTGCCGGTGTCGCCACCACCGATATTCGCCTGGATAACGTCGCCACTTTCATGCAGCAGCAGGGAAACAGCACCGGTGGTTACGCGTTTGTGGTGGACAAGCAGGGACAAATCCTCTATTTCCCGCAGGCCGATCTGGCGAAATATAAAACCATTAACGATCTGGCGCAAAGCGCGCAATGGCTTATCCCGGTGGAAAACGGTCTGAAATCTCTGCGCCCAGCGGACGGGGTGAAAACGATTACGCTTGCAAATGATAACGTCCTGAATTCGGCTTCACGGGTGATGCTGTTCCCGATGGCGGATACCGGTTGGGTTGTTGGTCTTGCGACGCCTGAATCGCGTATCGTCGGCCTTGCCAAAGTGATGATGCAGGACGTGCTGGAAGTGTTGATCCCGATCATGACCCTGTTGCTGGTGGGATCCTGGCTGGTGGTTCGCCGACTGATTTCGCGTCTCGATGATACCCGTCAGGCTCTCGATGACATTGCGCAGGGAGAAGGCGATCTTACCCGTCGCCTGGATGTGCGTGGCAAAGATGAGATTTCCGCTATCGCCGAAGCGTTTAACCTGTTCGTCGATAAAATCTCAGCCATTCTGATCACTGTCAGAAGCAGTAGCGTAGTGGTGGCGAATAACGCTGTCAGCCTGGCAGACAGTAATATGGAACTTTCATCTCGCGTGACTGAACAGGCCGCTGCGCTGGAAGAGAGTTCGGCGGCGATGGAACAGTTAAATGCGACCGTTCATCAAAATGCCAGTAATACACAACTGGCGGATGAACTCTCTGATAGCACCGCGCAAACGGCCAACCGCTGCGGCGATGTTATGCAGGGTGTTATCTCTACAATGGATAACGTCAGTGCCTCATCCGGCAGAATGGTGGAAATTGTCGCGGTTATCGACAGCATTGCGTTCCAGACCAATATTCTCGCCCTGAATGCCGCGGTTGAAGCCGCCAGAGCAGGTGATGCCGGGAGAGGGTTTGCCGTTGTGGCCTCCGAAGTGCGCACGCTGGCCCAGCGCAGCGCCACCGCCGCGCAGGAAATAAAAGCATTGATCGATGAATCCGTTTCTCATGTAGGTAGCGGAAGTCAGCAAATTCACAATGCGGGCGAACGTCTGGGAGAACTGGTCAGTAATGTACGTCAGGTACGTCAGTTGATGGGGGAAATACGCGTTGCGGGTGAAGAACAACGCAAGGGCGTTTCCGAAGTTACGCTGGCCGTTACCGAAATGGACAGCACCGTTCAGCAAAACGCCTCGTTAATAGATGATGCCGCCGCGCGAACGCAGGCGCTGAAAGAGGAGGCGGAACAGCTGGCGATGCTGGTCTCATCATTCAGATTGCCTGAGCCTTCAGTTGCCTGATGGATCGGTTAAGAGCGTCCGTATTACCGGACGCTCTTGCGTTATAAATCCAATACGGACGACCATTAACGCCCCCAACGACTGCGAATATAGGTCACGGCTTCCTGCGTTTGCGGCTGATTAAGGTAATCTTCGCGAAACAAAATTGTGCCGTTAATGTGCGGTTCAGATTCGTTCAGATCGAGCTGTTTTTTCAGCTCCGGCACACCGCCTTTGACCGTCCAGTCAGGTTCTTTTCGCGACGGCTCACCGACTTTGTACAACGCCACCCCAATATACAGGCGGGTGTTGGTTGATTTGACGACATCTGCCCACCATTTTGCCAACACATCGTAACGCGCCGCGTCGCGGGCAAAAGGCCAATACAACTGCGGGGCGATGTAGTCCAGTAAGCCTTGTTGCACCCAGCGGCGGGTGTCCGCATACGATTCATCATAGGCTGCCGCGCCGCGCGTGTCGGAGCCTGCCGGATCGTGCGAACGGTTGCGCCACACGCCCGCAGGGCTGACGCCAAATTCAACTTCAGGTTTGAGTTTCTTGATAGTTCGTGAAACCTGCGCGATCAGGCGTTGCGTGTTATCGCGCCGCCAGTCAGCTTTGGAGACAAATCCCTGGCCGTATCTTCTGAAGGTCTGGCTGTCGTTGAGCGCAGAGCCGGGAGACTCGGTATAGAAGTAATCATCGAATTGCACGCCGTCAACCGGGTAATTCTCAACGACTTCAGCCACGATGCTGGTTATCCAGTCACGCACTTCGGGAATACCGGGATCTAACACAAAACGCTCGCCCGAGGTACGGATCCAGTCCCGATGCAGGACATAAACGCTGGAAGGCGTCTGTGACAGCGTGTTGTTTAATTCGGTAACCGTTGCAGGTTTAGTGTTAACGGACACGCGGTAGGGGTTAAACCAGGCATGGACTTTGATTCCGCGTTTATGCGCTTCATCGAGCATAAACCGTAACGGATCGTAACCAGGATCCTGACCAATTTTACCGGTCAGGGTATCTGACCACGGCAAGATTGTAGATTGCCACAGCGCAGTGGCATCGGGCTTCACCTGGAAAAAAACGGTGTTAATACCAAGACGTTTCAGGTTATCCAGCTTGTCAGTCAGCGCCTTTTGCTGCTGGCTGATACGAACAGCAGGCGAGCTGATGTTGACGGATGAAATCGGCGGCCAGTCAAGACGCGAAACCGTTGCCAGCCAGATACCGCGCACCGGCTCCTTAGTCTGCTGTGGTTTGCCCACCGGGGGCAGTGGGGTGATTTTTGAACCGGGCGGCTGTGAAGAACAACTGCCAAGTAGCAACATACTGCCTACGAGCAGCGCGAACCATGTCATGTTGGTTCGCGGCAGCCTGGCTCGGGAACGGGCGAGAATATTCGCCAGTTTTTTCTGATAATTTGCTGAAATAAAACCGGATGCTGACATCAGATTTTGCTCTTAATTCTTCTTGTTGCGGCTGTTAGCCCAGGGATCGAACGCCGGTTCGGTGGTGTTATTTGAGGCCAGATCATGCAGTGAATCCAGGTACAGCGCTTCGACTTCTGCCCGCGCCCACGGCGTGCGGCGCAGAAACTTCAGACTGGATTTAACGCTCGGCTCATTTTTAAAGCAGTTGATATTAATGCTTTGCGCCAGCTCAGCCCAACCATAACGATCAACCAGTGCATTGACCTGCATTTCAAGCGTTACGCCATGTAAAGGGTCTTTAGAAATATGAGCATTCATATGAAGTCCAGTTCAGTGGTTCCAGATTTTGTCAGTAGTGCAACGGGAAGAAGGTTACAAGAAAGCGGGGCGACCAGCAATGGCATCTGTTCCTCGGGCTTTCATGATTAAGAAGTAAACACCAGCCAGACATTGCTGAAGAAAAGATCTGGATTAGATGCGTTCATTAATCTTAAGTAGGTATTTATACCTGGATTGTTACTTCAGTTTCTCTTTATTTATGTATTATTGCTGTCATTCGACTATTAAAATTAAAAAAACAAAAGATCTAAAAAAACGAAAATAACATATCCATAATGTTAACCATTGATAAAATTAAAGTAACATTTAGTAAAACATGGATATTTTGTTTTTCATGGACGAGAGTTTACATATCATGATATAATATTGCGGAAAAATTTGCAGGTTATTAATCTGCGTGTAATGTAAATGAATTTCTGAGGAGACTATTCCAGTGGGACGTAAATGGGCAAATATTGTTGCTAAAAAAACTGCTAAAGACGGTGCAACGTCTAATATATATGCAAAATTCGGTGTAGAAATCTATGCTGCTGCCAAACAAGGTGAACCAGACCCAGAATCAAACTCAGCTTTAAAATTCGTTATTGAACGTGCGAAACAAGCACAGGTTCCTAAACACGTTATTGATAAAGCAATTGATAAAGCCAAAGGCGGCAGCGATGAAACGTTCGTGCAAGGGCGTTATGAAGGCTTTGGTCCAAGTGGTTCACTGATTATCGCTGAAACGTTGACGTCAAATGTTAACCGTACGATTGCTAATGTCCGCTCAATTTTCAACAAAAAAGGCGGGAATATCGGAGCGGCAGGTGCTGTCAGCTATATGTTTGACAATACCGGGGTGATTGTATTTGCAGGAACAGATCCTGACCATATTTTTGAAATTTTGCTTAATGCTGATGTAGATGTTCGCGATGTAACCGAAGAAGAGGGAAACATCGTTATTTATACTGAATCTACAGACCTTCATAAAGGAATTGCAGCCCTGAAAGCCGCTGGGATTAATGAATTCTCAACAACAGAATTAGAAATGATTGCTCAATCAGAAGTTGAACTTTCACCAGAAGATTTAGAAATCTTTGCAGGACTCGTTGATGCCCTTGAAGATGACGATGATGTTCAAAAAGTCTATCACAACGTTGCAAACCTCTAATTATAAATAAAGGAATCTGTTATTGCGGCAGATCTTTAACTTATAAAGTTGTTACAAAAATATCTAGCCCGATACATTGATTATAAAAAAAGAAAAAACTTACGGTAGAAAATCAAAGTGACTGTCTGCTTTTGCTCAAGGCAGACAGTCATGTCCAGCAGTTTTCAGTCAGGATTAGCACGGGGAGCTTTTCCAGGAATGAAAAAAACCGCTTCCTGGCTTCCTGACTCGAAGGCGACAACAGCTCTGACCTTATCGTTTTTCATCACTGTGTACCAACCGGAACCGCCAAACTGAGAATGGCTAAAGAGGGATCTGCATTCGGGGTCATCTGACGAAAACTTTTTACCGTAACAGATAAGGGAAGGGTAAGGATTTGATGGAACGGCGTCAGCTAAGGGGTATGAACTAAGCATCCATCAAATACCAAATTGCATTTAACATAATATACATTATGCGCACTGGAGTTGAGTAAGGTAGAATCTGATGCTTTATAGTAATCCTTGTGCTGCTCGATAATGATGGCCAAACCTCTTTTAAAATGCCGTTACCAGCGCTAACCATTTTCGACCTGCGCCACATCACTCACTGAACATCAAAATTGATAACTGTAGTTCACGCAGGCAAACCACAGACATGCCAATCTGTCTTCCTGGCATATTTCTGCCCTTATCCTTCATTATCATATAATCTTCTAAATGAAATGGCTCACCGGCAAGGACTTATGCGGCCCTTTCTGCCTTTTTCTCTCATACTGGAGATTCATTCATGGCTGACTGGAACCCTTCGCTTTATCTGCAATATGAAACTGAACGTTCAAGACCCGCAGCGGAATTACTCAACAGAGTGGCGTTAGAGAGTGTTCGTTCAGTTGTTGATCTTGGCTGTGGTCCGGGAAACAGCACGGCATTACTGCATCAGCGCTGGCCTTCGGCTGTAATAACCGGGGTTGATTCCTCACCCGCCATGCTGAATGAAGCGCGCAACGCATTACCGCAATGCCATTTTATTGAAGCGGATATCAGTCAGTTCCAGCCCGAGCATCCTGTGGATCTGCTTTACGCAAATGCGTCTTTACAATGGGTACCCGATCACTATGAACTATTGCCGAACCTGGTATCGCTGCTGGGTCGCAACGGCGTTCTGGCCGTACAAATGCCGGATAACTGGCTGGAACCCACGCATGTTCTGATGCGCGAAGTGGCTTATGAACAGGGTTTCCCGGACCGGGGCCGTGCGCCACTGCCTGGCGTACATGCCTACTATGATATTTTGACCGAAACTGGCTGTGAGGTGGATATCTGGCGCACCACGTATTATCACATTATGGATTCTCATCAAGCAATTATCGACTGGGTAAGTTCTACAGGCCTGCGCCCCTGGTTGCAGGATTTGAGAGAAAGCGAGCAATGTCAGTATCTGGCGCGCTACCACGAACTACTTCAGGAGCAATATCCACTGCAGGAAAATGGCAAAATTTTACTGGCATTTCCCCGATTGTTTATTGTTGCGCAACGCAATAATTAAGCATTTATCATCAGATAGATCACAGGAATAGAGGATCGCCTATGAGCGCCCTCGCCTTTTTAACATAAGGATCTAGTGACAATGCGAGGCATCTGCTAGTGTCTTGCCACGTGTTTCCGACGGGAGTTGTTATGTCTAAAGTCTACATTGGTGGGTGTCTTTGTGGTTCGATCCGCTTCACGGCCAGCAGTCCTAATAATTCCCATACCTGTTCCTGCGATATATGCCGGAAACATACGGGCGCACCGACCGTCGTCTGGATTGAGTTTGATGCAGAAAATGTAGAATGGACGGGAAAAGCCGGAAAACCGACAACCTGGCGCTCGTCAGAAACGAGTTGTCGAGCCTTTTGCCCTCAGTGCGGCAGTTCCGTGGGCGCTATTGATGACGCCCCGGTAATTGCACTTTTAGCCGGGGCTTTTGATGACCCTAACGATGAAGACCTGGCGCCAGAGTTTCATTCGTTTTCCGATATGCAGCCAGCCTGGTGGCAAAACGAACGTAACTAAGTTAGTTGGTAATGCTTATCAGGCATGTGTTTTGCTGGCACATTTGTTTCATCGTTCATCTGCAGCAAATCGATTTCGATCGCATTGCAAATCGCATCCAGCGGCAGGTCATTGTTCTCTGTCCCAAACGGATCTTCAAGCTCTTCTGCAAGCGTGTCGAGCGAGATAAATGTATAGGAAATAAGCACAGAGATAAACGGTGTCATGTAGTGCAAATCCACCACTAACGCGAATGGCAGCATGATACAAAACAGGTATACCGTGCGATGAAGGATCAAAGTATAAGCAAACGGGACCGGCGTATTCGCAATCCGCTCACAACCAGCCAGTACCGCAGACATATCGTTTAACCTATTGTTTAAACTATGAAATAATATGTCTGACAGTTGACCATTACGCCTGCGCACGGCCAACCACTCTCCCATCAACAACAAAATGCGGTTTGCTGGAGATTGTGAGGCAAATACCGTCTGCAGATCTTTCTCGCTGAGGTACTTCGCCAACGGCTCTGCCTGTGGCTTTCGACGTAAAGTCATGCGTAAACAGTGGGCAAACGCGATTTGCAGACGAACAAACTGCCCTAATTCGGCGTCATCCGGTAAGGTGGTTTTTACCTCACGCAGTAGCGATCGGGAAGCAATCATCAACTGCCCCCACAGGTGTCGGGCCTCAACGTAACGTGAATAACAGGCGTTATTGCGAAAACCTAAAAAGATTGCAATCGCCACGCCGAGAATGCTGAATGGCGCCAGGGTGAATTTGATTCCCAGCATCGTATACCACGGAAGCATGATAATAACGGCGATGGAGAGCAGGAAGTTTAGCAGCAGTCGTGAAAAGATTTTGGATAATACTGACCCATGCCAAACGAATATCAGGCGTAGCCAGTGTTGTTGGGGGCGAACGATCATGGTTTTCTTCGGGAAAATGTGAAATCCATCACATTAGACGCGATCATGATCAATGTTGCAAGTTAATCGCAACATTAACTAAACAACTTTTGCGCTGCCAGAACCACCGCGCACCGGAGTTACAGAACGGTGTAGTTATTAATAAACAATAGTATGTTGTAACTAATGAATGTTCTATAAAAAACCCGGCCTGAGCCGGGTTGTCTTCTTAGCACAATGGCTTAACGGCTTCACGCATGCCTTTGGCCAGAATGGTATCCAGATCGGCTGAAACCTGCTCCACGAGTCCGGAAACCTGAGTCAGATCCTGTTCCCAGTGTTCTTTAACGCCCAGTACCGATTTGACTAACTCGTCGGTGCTTATCTGGCGGTCATGATGCTGGGACCACAGCTGTTGAAAACGTGCCACCCAGTGCGCATCATCCTGGACCGGATAAGCCTCACCGTTACGCTCTCCACGATAGAAAGCAATCAGCGCGGCAAGCGCAAACGTCAGGCGCGCCGGCAGTTTGCCGCTGGCCTGTTGCCCTGCCAGCAGCTGCGGCAAAATACGGGTACGGAATTTAGTCATGCCGTTCAGGGCAATAGACAGCAACTGATGCTTGATGTACGGATTGCAGAATCGACCGGTCACCGCGCTGGCGAAAGACGCCAGCTCATCGCGGGGTAAATCCAGTACCGGAATGATCTCTTCATAAATCGCTTTTTCAACGAAGGCGCAAATCTCTGCGTCATTCATCGCCTCGCCCACGGTGTCCAGCCCTGCCTGCCAGGCAACGGGAACCAGTGCGGTGTGTGCGCCGTTGAGAATCGCCACTTTCCGTTCTTTGTACGGTTTGATGTCATCAACAATCAGGACATTGAGCGGATATTTATCCAGGCGCAGCTCTGCAGCTAATGACTTCGGTCCCTGAATAACGAACAGATAGAAGTGTTCTGCAGTGTCGAGGAAGGCATCGTGATAGCCCAACTCAGCTTCCAGTTTCTCCACTTCGTCACGCGGATAACCGGTAACAATGCGGTCCACCAGCGTGGAGCAAAATGCGTTGGCCTGATCCAGCCACTGAATAAATGCCTCCGGCAGCGCCCACTCCTGAGCATAGCGCAGGACCAGTTCACGCAGCGCATCACCATTGTAATCAATCAGTTCACAAGGAATGATAATCCAGCCTTTATCCGACGCGCCATTAAAATGGCTGAAGCGTTCGAACAACAGTCGGGTCAGTTTAGCCGGATAACTCACGGCCGGTGCATCCTCAAACTTATCGCCCGCGTGGTAGCTGATGCCCGCTTCAGTCGTGTTGGAGAACACAAAACGCATATCTGGATTATGCGCCAGCTTCAGGAACTCATCGTATTCGCTATAGACGCTGATTTCGCGGTTAACCGAACGGATCAAACGGGCATCGCTTACGGCCTCGCCCTTCTCATTCAAACCACGAATGATGGTGGTATAAAGACCATCCTGCGTACTCAGCGATGGCGGGAAGGTACTTTCGATGGGACGAACAATGACTACACCAGCGTTCAGATCGGTATGTTCGTTCAGCAAATCGACTTGCCAGTCAACAAAGGCGCGCAGGAAGTTTCCTTCACCAAACTGAATAATGCGTTCAGGATACTGAGCACCGGGGAAATCGCGACGATTTAGTGTTTGCACAATGGGTTCCCTTTTTAATTAGTCATACAACCTGATTGAATTGGTCCAATAGGTTAGCAAACTTTAATACATTGAAACCCTGTTTTGATCAATCCCCGGCGACAAATTAGAGAGTTTTGTAGAAAAGTGTGGTTCCGGTCAGCTTCCCGTCAGGCATTTTTGCATAGTCCGGTATCACCCCTACTTTTTGCCATCCACAATTGTGGTAGAACAACTCAGCGTCACTCCCCGTCGCTGTATCAAGCACCAGCAGCGTTTTCCCTTGCTGACGCGCGTAGTTTTCGAGTTCGTTCATCAACGTCCGGGCAACACCACCGCGCCGCGCTGAGGGGTGAACCAGCAGCTTGGCGACATCAGCACGATGAGGTTGGTTTTCGGGTTGATCGATAATGAGCTGGACGGTACCGACCAGCACCCCCTGTGCGTTCTGCGTACCCAGAACAATCCTTTCTCCACGGTCCACGCTTTGCGCGACACTTATCCAGAAAGGCCGTGATTTATCACCACTAAAAGGGAGCATAAAGCTGACAGAGGCGCCATCATTGACGCATGTTTCAAGGATGTCGCTGAATTCATCGATTCTCGACAGAATCTGGGCTGCGCTCAGCACAAAGCAGGGTTTACAGGAAGCCATTTTTTTCTCCTTAGAATGACCCCTTCATACTGCTTTTAACAATTGCACAACACAAGGAGTCATATCATAGGATTATGTTATCTATGGCTTGTTCATCTGGATCACTAGCCAGTGATAGATAACCGTGACAACGTAACGCTGCTGTTCATCGTTTAACGCCACACCCTGAGGGATATCATGCCATTTCGCCAGACATCCCCGACAACAGGTCGCCGAAGCATGTTGAGCGATAAATACCGGATGCCCGCGCATGGGTGTCTGCTTACCGTCATTGGCAGGAAACGCGGGCGCCAGCCGTTTGGCAATAAAATCCGTGGCGTGTTGTTCGATAACCGGCGCGCCTTTATCCAGACAATACTGCCTTTCTTTCTGGCCAAGGCGAAATCGCGAGCGAAACGTTGATTTCGCCAGCCGGGCAAAAAGAGGATCGAGCGTGTTCATCAGTAAACCGAGCGCCCCAGTTGTTGCGTTAATTGCTCCAGCACGGCGATACCCGCCAGCGAATTTCCCGCCGCATCCAGTTCCGGACTCCAGACGGCAATCGCCATCTCGTGAGGCACGATAGCCACGATACCGCCCCCCACACCAGATTTCGCCGGTAAGCCCACTCGCCAGGCAAATTCCCCTGCGTTCTGATACATGCCACTGGTCGCCATCAGCGCGTTGATCTGTCGGGCCTGCATGGGCGTCACCACGGGCTCAGCAAGATGAAAAGCATGTCCCTGATTTGCCAGAAAGACGAACGTGCGCGCCAGCTCCACACAGCTCATTTTCAGTGCGCAGTAGTGAAAGTAATTTTGCAAAACGGTGGTCACGTCGTGGTGAAAATTGCCAAAGGACTTCATTAGCCAGGCAATAGCCGCGTTACGCGCCGAGTGCTCAAACTCAGAACGCGCCACCGTCGCATCATAGGCGATATCCGAAACGCCGCTTAGCGCCCGTACCACTTCCAGCATCCGTTGACGCGGTGCGCTCAGACGTCCTTGCAGCATATCGCAAACCACCAGCGCCCCGGCGTTGATAAAGGGATTGCGTGGGATCCCTTGCTCCATTTCCAGCTGCACCAGGGAGTTAAAAGGGTGACCGGAAGGATCCTTGCCGACACGTTGCCAGATCTCATCTTCCTGATAGTGACGCATCGCCACGACCAGACTGAGCACCTTTGAAATTGACTGAATAGAAAAGCGCTCTTGCGCATCCCCCGCCTGATAGTGCTGTCCATCGACGGTGCAAATAGCGATACCCAGTTTTGAACCGTCGACAGAAGCTAAGGCAGGAATGTAATCAGCGACTTTACCCTGACCAATCAGCGGACGAACCTGCTGCACAATGGTCTCTAAAATTGAATTGTCCATGGCCCTGGCCACAACATGCTCCTTGCTCGCAGGTATGAAAGGCCTGCGAGTATAACAGAGCTGAATACGCAGCGTCAGGCCGGAAGGCGGAATCTGCCCACGGTCTGCATGAGCGGGTGAGATTCATGCCGTAGACAGAAACATTGCAGAATTAAGGCCGGTGCCCCCGTCGGAGGCACCCAAACCATCAGAGGCGGTTTTTCCAGACGGTCTGTACATTACAAAACTCATGCAGACCAAAGTGTGAAAGCTCGCGGCCAAAACCACTTTTCTTCACGCCGCCAAATGCAACGCGGGCATCGCTGGCGCTGTAACCATTGATAAATACGCCCCCACACTCCAGGCGTGACGCCATCTTCTGCGCCAGAGCTTCATCCGCGGTGAACACCGTGGCTGATAAGCCGAAATCACTGTCATTAGCCAGCGCTAAAGCATGTTCCGCATTCTTTGCAACGGTAATCGCTGCAACCGGGCCAAACAGCTCCTGACGAAAAGCCGTCATCTCCGGGGTGACATCCCCCAGAACCGTCACGGCATAGTAATTGCCCTGACCCGCGATTTTTTCCCCGCCGAGAAGTAACCGCGCGCCTTCGGCAAGGGAGGCTTCGACCTGCTGATGCAGCTCATCGCGCAGATCAAATCTTGCCATCGGACCCAGATCGTTTTCTTCGTTCAGCGGGTCGCCCATTTTGAGCGCGCTCGCGGCCGCCACAAAACGAGCCGTAAATTCTGCCGCAATTCCTTCTTCGATAATAAAGCGCTTTGCTGCCGCACAAACCTGCCCGGTATTCTGATAACGACCGGCGACCGCCGCCTTAACGGCCAGATCGAGGTCAGCATCATTAAGAACAATAAACGGATCGGAACCCCCCAGTTCAAGCACGCATTTTTTCAGCGCCGCACCCGCCTGAGCACCAATCGCCGCACCGGCTCGAACGCTGCCCGTCACCGTTACCGCCGCGATACGCGGGTCATTGATCATCTGACTTACCCCGGCGTTATCGGCATTCACCCAACCATAAACACCCGCGGGAACGCCCGCATCAGCAAAAACCTGCGCGATAATCGCAGCACAGCCGGTTACGTTTGGCGCATGCTTTAACAGATAGCCATTTCCGGCCAGCAGAATTGGAATGGCGCCGCGAAGTACCTGCCAGAGCGGGAAGTTCCACGGCATGATCGCCAGAATAGTTCCAACGGGGCGATACTCAATCACCGCCTGGTTGTTCTCCACCAGCGTAGGTTCCGGGTTGAGCATCGCCGGTCCATGTTCGGCGTACCAGTCACACAATGCGGCTGATTTGGCAACTTCACCACGCGCCTGCTTGATGGGTTTCCCCATTTCACGTGAGATACACTGCGCCATCTCTTCGGCGCGATGACGCAGAGCCTGCCCGATATGACGCAGCGTTTGCGCACGGTGCTCAACGGCAGTGTGTTTCCATTCACTGTAGCCATTCGCGGCAAGGCTCAGCGCATGTGCAATCTCTTCAGTACTGGCCCACGGCATTGCCGCCAACCTTTCACCGTTGGTAGGGTTAACGGAAATCGCATGTGTTGCTGCTGTGATAGTCATAAGTGCCTCTCTTTATCGCAGGGTATGGTCATATCATGCGCATATTTACTCTTTCTGAAAAATGAATAATATTAACCACACCATTCACGAACAGAGAACATTATGGATCTGACGCAACTGGAAATGTTCAACGCCGTCGCGGAGACAGGCAGTATTACGCAGGCCGCCGCGAAGGTGCATCGCGTGCCATCCAATCTCACCACCCGTATTCGCCAGCTTGAAGCCGACCTTGGCGTCGATCTGTTTATTCGTGAAAATCAGCGTTTGCGGCTTTCCCCGTCCGGGCACAATTTTTTACGCTACAGCCAGCGGATCCTCGCCCTGGTTGACGAGGCGAGAATGGTCGTCGCCGGCGATGAACCGCAGGGGTTGTTCTCTCTTGGCTCGCTCGAGAGTACTGCCGCTGTGCGGATCCCCGCCACGCTGGCTGAATATAATCAGCGTTACCCCAAAATTCAGTTTGCGCTGGCGACAGGTCCTTCAGGCACGATGCTGGACGGCGTGCTCGACGGGACGCTGAACGCCGCCTTTGTCGACGGCCCAATTACTCATCCAGGTCTTGAAGGAATGCCGGTCTACCGTGAAGAGATGATGATAGTCACTCCGCACGGTCATCCCCCTATCCAGCGGGCCAGCGACGTTAACGGTTGCAGCATTTACGCCTTTCGCGCCAACTGTTCCTATCGTCGCCATTTTGAAAGCTGGTTTCATGCCGATCGCGCAATGCCTGGCACCATTCATGAAATGGAGTCGTATCACGGCATGCTGGCTTGCGTCATTGCCGGTGCGGGTATCGCGCTGATCCCGCGTTCGATGCTGGAGAGCATGCCAGGACACCATCAGGTCCACGCCTGGCCGCTAAGCGAAAACTGGCGCTGGCTGAATACGTGGCTGGTCTGGCGCAGAGGGGCAATGACGAGGCAACTGGAAGCGTTTATTGAGGTATTGAACCCTCAGTTGTCGAAAAGCACGGAATAATTCGCGATTCTCAAACAACGCCATAAATAGCGTTCCGGGTGAATTCTCACGCCCGGAATTTCATTAATAATGAAACAGTTAAAATTACGCGAAATGTTCGGCAGTCAATTTTGCCACCCAGTCAATGAAATGAGATCTGCATCACGAAATGATTGTATTTTAGCCAGCAAAAGTTTTAAGATCGTGGCCTTACCTTTTCGCAGCTAATCCACCTAATTGATATGACAACAGACACTGTTTCCCGCAAGGTCGCGTGGCTTCGGGTAGTTACGCTTGCCATTGCCGGTTTTATTTTCAATACCACTGAGTTTGTCCCTGTCGGTTTGTTATCCGACATCGCACAAAGTTTTAATATGCAGACCGCTCAGGTCGGGATCATGCTGACGATCTACGCCTGGGTTGTCGCCCTGATGTCGCTGCCTTTCATGCTGCTTACCAGCCAGGTAGAACGCCGCAAACTTCTGATCTGCCTGTTTGTCGTTTTTATCGCCAGCCACGTTCTCTCTTTCCTGGCATGGAATTTTACCGTGCTGGTAATCAGTCGTATCGGTATTGCTTTTGCCCACGCTATTTTCTGGTCGATCACCGCATCTCTGGCGATTCGCCTGGCTCCTGCCGGGAAACGCGCGCAGGCTCTCAGCCTGATTGCGACCGGCACCGCGCTGGCGATGGTGCTGGGCCTGCCTATCGGGCGCATCGTTGGCCAGTATTTTGGCTGGCGTACCACGTTCTTCGCCATCGGTATGGGGGCGTTAGTCACCCTACTTTGCTTGATTAAGCTCCTGCCAAAATTACCCAGTGAGCATTCCGGTTCATTAAAAAGCCTGCCGGTTTTATTCCGCCGTCCGGCATTGATGAGCCTGTATCTGCTGACGGTGATTGTGGTCACCGCGCATTACACGGCCTACAGCTATATCGAACCGTTTGTACAGACCGTCGCCGGGCTGAGCGCAAACTTTGCCACCGTGCTGCTGCTGGTTCTGGGTGGCGCAGGTATTGTCGGTAGCGTCATTTTTGGCAAGCTGGGTAATCAACATGCTTCCGTATTGATTAGTAGCGCCATTGCCCTGCTGACGGTGTGCCTGGTGCTGTTACTGCCCGCAGCGGACAGCGAAATGCATCTGGCCGTCCTGAGTATATTCTGGGGCATCGCCATTATGTTGATAGGCCTGGGTATGCAGGTGAAAGTGCTGGCGCTGGCCCCGGATGCCACCGACGTCGCAATGGCCCTTTTCTCTGGTATCTTTAATATTGGGATAGGCGCTGGCGCGCTGGTGGGAAATCAGGTGAGTCTGCACTGGTCAATGTCTACGATTGGTTACGTAGGTGCAGTGCCTGCGGTTGTGGCGTTCATATGGTCGGTGATTATCTTCCGTAAATGGCCAGTATCACTGGAAGAGCAGCCTCAGCATTCATAAAAGCGTGCCCGGTAGACAATACCGGGCACGTTGTTTTAAGCGTAAGTTTTAATGATTTCCAGCACGCCGTTAATAATAAACTGCACGCCCATACATACCAGCAGGAAGCCCATCAGACGGGAGATCGCCTCAATACCGCCTTTGCCGACCAGGCGCATAATTCCGCCAGAACTGCGCAAACAGCCCCACAAGATAACCCCGACCACGGCAAAAATAATCGGCGGTGCGACCATTATCACCCAGTCCGGAAACTCAGCCCCATGACGCACGGTGGACGCCGAGCTGATGATCATTGCAATCGTACCCGGACCCGCGGTGCTTGGCATGGCCAGCGGAACAAATGCAATATTCGCCGTCGGTTCATCTTCCAGTTCTTCTGATTTGCTTCTCGCTTCCGGAGAGTCATGTGCCTTCTGCTGTGGAAACAACATTCGAAAGCCGATAAACGCAACGATTAACCCGCCCGCGATACGTAACCCGGGAATCGAAATCCCGAAGGTATTCATCACCAGTTGTCCGGCATAATACGCCACCATCATGATGGCAAACACGTAAACGGACGCCATGAGTGACTGACGGTTACGCTCCGCGCTGTTCATGTTGCCGGCAAGGCCGAGGAACAACGCCACGGTGGTTAACGGGTTTGCCAACGGTAACAGGACTACCAGCCCCAGTCCTATTGCTTTAAACAAGTCCATCATAATGTCATCTTTCCTGTGCGTTAATCGTCAACGGCAAGTATACGGTGAAATCCGGGAGATAAGCCATTTTCGCGGTGTAAGGATTCATTTTTCATCCGCACGTATAAGCCATAATTTTCAAACCGTTAAAATTCCACTCGCCAGAAATTGAGTCTGATGATTTAGCAAAACGTGGCATTTGCTGACCCATTCATTTGACTTATATTTGCCTAAGCAATAATATCAGCCGTGACTAACTACTTGCCAGGGCAACCATTGTGAAAAGCACCAGTGATCTGTTTAACGAAATCATCCCACTGGGTCGTTTGATCTACATGGTTAATCAGAAAAAAGATCGTTTGCTAAACGACTATCTGTCACCGCTGGATATCACGGCATCGCAGTTCAAGGTGCTCTGCTCCATCCGTTGCGCGGTGTGTATTACCCCTGTCGAATTGAAAAAAGTGCTGTCTGTCGATCTCGGCGCCCTGACGCGGATGCTGGACAGGCTGGCCTGTAAAGGCTGGATAGAAAGGCTTCCGAATCCACATGACAAGCGAGGCGTGCTGGTGAAACTCACCGAGCATGGCGCGGCAATTTGCGAGCAGTGTCATCAATTAGTAGGGCAAGACCTGCACCAGGAACTAACAAAAAACTTAACGGCGGATGAAGTGACCACGCTTGAGCATTTGCTGAAGAAAATCCTGCCGTAAACAGAAAGAGGTATGACGATGTCCAGACGCAATACTGACACAATCACTATTCATAGCATTTTGGACTGGATCGAAAATAACCTTGAATCGCCGCTCTCGCTGGAAAAGGTGTCAGAGCGTTCAGGTTACTCCAAATGGCACCTGCAACGGATGTTTAAAAAAGAAACCGGCCATTCACTGGGTCAATACATCCGTAGCCGTAAAATGACTGAAATAGCGCAAAAATTAAAAGAGAGTAACGAGCCGATCCTTTATCTGGCGGAGCGTTACGGTTTTGAGTCCCAGCAAACGCTAACCCGGACATTCAAAAACTATTTTGATGTTCCACCGCATAAATACCGTATGACGAATATGCACGGCGAATCACGCTATTTGCTGCCACTCAATCAATGTAATTGCTAATCGCCAGTTAACGACGTAACCGAGGAAATCATGAAACTTCTGTCTTATGCGATGCTGGCCCTGCTGTATGTTGTTTCGGGCCAGAGCATGGCGGAACAGACCGCGCAACCTGCCACACAAAACAGTCGTGACGCGATGATTATGCCGCCTGCGCACGATCGGTCCCCGTTCGATTTTAATCATATGGGTGCAGGCAGCGACAAATCCGACGAATTAGGTGTGCCTTATTACAATATGCGCAACCTGTAATTTTTTTGCCCCGTCACTGCGGGGCTTTTTTTTACCCTCTCGCCTGCGCAGTCTTACGCAACCGAAAGCCAAACACATTAATGTACAATCCTGCCATGATCAGCAGCGCACCGAGCAGTTGTAATCCGGTAAGCGTTTCATCCAGCAGCACGGCCGCGCTCGCCAGTCCAACAACCGGCACCAACAGCGACAACGGCGCGACACGCCATGTCTCATAACGCCCGAGTAAAGATCCCCAGATGCCATAACCCACAATGGTTGCCACAAACGCCAGATAAACCAGTGACAGAATGGTGGTCATATCTATCGTCACCAGACTTTGGATAATTTGCGTTGGGCCATCGAGAAGTATTGAGGCGAGGAAGAATGGGACAACAGGAATCAACGCACTCCATACCACCAACGACATCACCGCCGGGCGTGACGTATGCTGCATGATTTTTTTATTAAAGATATTCCCGCTGGCCCAGCTTAGCGCCGCCGCCAGCGTCAGCATAAAACCGAGCATGCCGACATGCTGTCCGTTCAGACTGGCCTCAATCAGCACCAGCACGCCAAATATGGCCAGCGCAATCCCTACCCGTTGTTTACCTTGCAGACGTTCACCAAAGGCGAATGCCCCCAGAATGATGGTGAAAAACGCCTGAGCCTGTAATACCAGAGAAGCTAACCCGGCAGGCATACCGAATTTGATGGCGCTAAAGAGAAACGCGAACTGCCCAAAACTGATGGTCAGCCCATAGCCGAGCAGCAGTGAAAGCGGAATTTTCGGCCGGGCAACAAAGAAAATCGCCGGAAATGCCACCAGTAAAAAACGCAACCCAGCCAGCATTAAGGGTGGCATATTGTGTAGCCCGACTTTGATGACGACAAAGTTCAGCCCCCAAACCACAACGACCAGTAACGCTAATAACCCGTCTTTACGCGACATACCACCGCCCCTGCGAATATTAAATTTTTGTAAACAAATTAAAGTAACGGAAATCGTTGTGCCGTAACAGATCATTAATTCAGGTAGGCCACACAGGGCATTTTCGGACAACTTATTGAGTGTACATCACACTTTTAGCATGCTATTTGTTTCTGATATCTAAAAAAACATAACAACATGCATTGTCGGGCAGGAAAATGAATATCTCTCTGAGAAGGTCCACTCTCGCGTTACTCGCGTCATCATTGTTATTAACGATTGGGCGTGGCGCCACGCTGCCCTTTATGACGATCTACCTCAGCCGACAGTACAATCTGAGCGTCGACCTGATCGGTTATGCGATGACGGTCGCACTGACCATTGGCGTCGTGTTCAGCCTTGGCTTTGGTATTCTGGCCGACAAGTTTGATAAAAAACGCTATATGCTGCTGGCTATCTGCGGCTTTGCCTCTGGCTTTATTGCTATTCCACTGGTGCAAAACGTAGTGGTAGTGGTTTTGCTCTTTGCCCTGATCAACTGCGCCTACTCCGTCTTCGCCACGGTGCTGAAAGCCTGGTTTGCCGATAATCTCTCGGCGACCAACAAAACAAAAATTTTCTCGCTTAACTATACCGTGCTGAACATCGGCTGGACTGTAGGCCCACCGCTGGGCACGCTACTGGTGATGCAAAGCATTAACCTGCCGTTCTGGCTCGCTGCTGCATGTTCAGCACTCCCTCTGGTGTTTATCCAGACCTGGGTAAAACGTTCACCGGCAGCATCAGAAGGTTTGAACGCGGCAGTTTGGTCCCCCTCGGTACTGCTGCGCGACAGAGCATTATTCTGGTTTACGCTGTCAGCATTTTTGGCGTCATTCGTTGGTGGTGCCTTTGCGTCCTGTATTTCGCAATACGTTATGGTGGTTGCAGACGGCGATTTTGCCGAGAAAGTGGTGGCAGTCGTCCTGCCTGTTAACGCCGCCATTGTGGTATCACTGCAATATGCCCTCGGGCGCAGGCTCACCGCCACCAATATTCGCCCGCTAATGACTGTAGGCACGCTGTTCTTTGTAGTCGGTCTGGTTGGCTTTACCTTCTCCGGCAACAACCTGGTGTTATGGGGCATTTCTGCGGCCTTTTTCACTATCGGCGAAGTCATTTACGCGCCGGGTGAATACATGCTCATCGACAACATCGCGCCTGCAGGAATGAAAGCCAGCTATTTTTCCGCCCAGTCGTTAGGCTGGTTGGGCGCAGCGGTAAACCCATTAGTCAGCGGCGTCATTTTAACCACATTGCCGCCGTGGTCGCTGTTTGTGGCGCTGATGGTGGCGATCGTTCTTGCCTGGGCGCTAATGATAAAAGGTATGCGCGCCAAACCCTGGGGCCAGACGGCGGTCTGCTAATGATGATCGCGACAGAGCCAAAGCCGCTCTGTCGCGAATCTCAAATGGCGACCAGCCCTCGAACGCCTTCGGATTCCATATTTTTACCGTCACCGCTTTGAATAATGCTGCCTCGCGACATGAGTAAGTATTTGTCGGCCAGTTGCTGCGCAAAATCATAGAACTGCTCCACCAGCAAAATGGCCATGTCACCCCGGTGCGCCAGTTGAGAAATCACCTGCCCAATTTCTTTAATCACTGACGGCTGGATCCCCTCCGTGGGCTCATCGAGGATCAACAACTGCGGGCGACTGGCCAGCGCTCGCCCAATCGCCAGTTGCTGCTGTTGCCCGCCGGACAAATCTCCGCCCCGCCGATGTTTCATCTCCTGTAGCACCGGAAAGAGCGCATAGATATCATCCGGCACACGTCTGGCCTCCTGTGCTGAAAAACGGGAAAGGCCGAGCAGCAGGTTCTCTTCTACCGTCAGACGCGGGAAAATATCGCGACCCTGTGGTACATACGCCACCCCGGCCCTGACCCGCTGATGCGGCTTCCAGTGAGTGACATTTTTCTCCTGCCAGAACACACTCCCACTGCGGGCAGGAATAAGCCCCATCAGGCACTTCAGAAGCGTCGTTTTCCCCACGCCGTTACGCCCCAGCAGACATGTCACCTCGCCGATACGCGCCTCAAAGTTCACACTTCGCAGAATATGGCTGCCACCATAATATTGATTCAGTTCTTTCACCTGCAGCATCTGTGCTCCTTAACGCCCGAGATAAACTTCAATAACCTGCTCGTTGGCCTGCACTTCGCGCAGACTTCCCTGAGCCAGAACGCGTCCCTGATGTAAGACCGTGACGCGATCGGCAATGGTTTCGACAAATCCCATATCGTGCTCAACAACCATCAGCGAGTGCTTCCCGGCAAGCTTACGAAACAGTTCCGCAGTGTATTCCGTCTCCGCATCCGTCATGCCCGCCGCGGGTTCATCCAGCAGCAGTAAATGCGGCTCCTGTACCAACAGCATGCCAATTTCGAGAAACTGTTTTTGCCCGTGAGAAAGCAGCCCGGCGCGGCGGGCTCGCTCGTTGCCCAGCCGCAACAGCGCCAGTATTTCATCTATACGATCCCGTTGTTCGCCGGTGAGGCGCGCCCGTAAAGAGCCCCAGACAGATTTATCGCTTTTCAGCGCCAGCTCCAGATTTTCCTCCACCGTTAACGCTTCAAATACCGTGGGTTTCTGAAACTTCCGCCCAATTCCCTGACGTGCAATGGCGATGGGGTCCAGCGTTGTTAAATCGGTCGACTGATCGTATATCGCCCGACCACTTTGCGGCCTGGTTTTGCCGGTAATAACATCCATTAGCGTCGTTTTTCCGGCACCGTTGGGACCAATGATGCAACGCAGTTCCCCAACGCCAATATTGAGCGTGAGATCCGTTAACGCCTGGAAGCCATCGAAGTTAACGTTAATTTTTTCCAGCTGGAGCACCGGGTCCGTTTGGTTGCGAAACCGATCGCCTGGCATCTGGCGAGTAAAAAGCCCTTCATCTGGCTGCATTATTTGTCTCCCTTGCGAAACAGACCCATCACGCCACGAGGCAAAAAAAGCGTAACGCCAATAAAGATCAGGCCAAGAAACAGCTGCCAGTATTCCGGCATAATGACGGTAAACAGGCTTTTAGCGCCGTTCACCAGTACGGCGCCAAATACCGGGCCAATCAGGGTTCCACGCCCGCCGAGGGCAACCCAAATCGCCGCTTCTATCGAGTTGGTCGGCGACATTTCGCTGGGGTTAATGATTCCCACCTGCGGGACATACAACGCCCCCGCCAGGCCGCACAGCACGGCGGAAAGCGTCCACACCAGCAGCTTGAAACCTTTCGGATCGTAACCACAGAACATCAGTCGGTTCTCGGCGTCACGCACGGCGGTGAGAATTCGACCAAACTTACTGCGGGCCAGCGCCAGTCCCAGCCATATTGCCAGCACCAGCAGCATGACCGTCGCCAGAAACAGCGCGATACGGGTTGAGGTCGCGGTCACCGGAAATCCCAGAATGGTGGTAAAGCCGGTAAAACCGTTATTTCCCCCAAAGCCGGTTTCGTTGCGGAAAAACAGTAACATTCCGGCGAAAGTCAGGGCCTGGGTCATGATGGAGAAATAAACCCCTTTGATTTTTGAACGGAAGGCAAACCAGCCAAATACCAGCGCCAGCAGGCCCGGCACCAGCACAACCAGCAACATCGCCCAGATAAAATGTTGCGTTCCCCACCAAAACCAGGGCAGCTCGGTCCACGACAGAAACGACATAAAGGCCGGTAATCCTTCGCCGGAAGCCTGGCGCATCAGGTACATTCCCATCGCATATCCCCCCAGCGCAAAGAAAATACCGTGGCCCAGCGAGAGCATTCCCGCATAGCCCCACACCAGATCCAGCGCCACAGCCACAATGGCATAGCAGAGAATTTTCCCGGCCAGAGTCAATGTCCACACCGATATGGCCAGCGGATGATCCGCAGGTAACAGCGCCAGAAACGGCAGAATAATCAGCGCCAGCAGTAAACCCAGCCCCAGGATGCGTGTCGCGCGCGGCGCTTTACGCGCCAGCGTTAATGTCATTGGCATCGTCATCAGTCAATAACCCTCCCTTTCAACGCGAACAGCCCCTGAGGACGTTTCTGAATAAACAAAATAATCAGCACCAGAATCATAATCTTACCGAGAACCGCTCCCACCTGTGGCTCAAGAATTTTGTTGAAGATCCCAAGCCCAAACGCAGCGGCTACACTCCCCGCGAGTTGTCCCACGCCGCCCAGCACCACCACCAGAAACGAATCGATAATGTAGCTTTGCCCCAGCTCCGGTCCTACGTTGCCTAACTGCGAGAGCGCTACGCCCCCCAGTCCGGCAATCCCTGAACCAAGACCAAAGGCCAGCATATCCACACGTCCGGTAGGTACGCCGCAGCAAGCCGCCATATTGCGATTTTGCGTCACCGCACGTACGCGCAGTCCGAGACGGGTTTTATTCAACAACAGCCAGGTGAAGAACAGCACCAGAATGGCAAAGCCAAGCACCACAATTCGGTTCCACGGCAAAATCAGATTGGCATAAACCTGAATGCCCCCGGAAAGCCATTCCGGATTTGCGACTTCAAGGTTTTGCGCGCCGAAGGACATACGCACTAACTGGATAAGCATCAGACTGATCCCCCACGTTGCCAGCAGGGTTTCGAGCGGACGCCCGTATAAATGGCGGATCACTCCGCGCTCGAGTAGCATTCCAACCCCAGCGGTAAGCAAAAAGGCGACCGGAAGCGCAATAACCGGATACCAGGCCAACCATTGCGGGAAAAACTGGCCCATCAGCTGTTGCACCATCCAGGTACCGTAAGCGCCGAGCATTAACATCTCACCATGCGCCATATTAATGACGCCAAGTAAGCCGTAGGTTATCGCCAGACCCAATGCCGCCAGCAGCAAAATGGAGCCCAGCGACAATCCCATAAATGCCTGTCCAAGAAGATCGCCAACCTTCATGCGATGCGCGATGGAATTCAGGCTTTCGTCAGCGGCAGCACGAACGCGGGCATCAGGTTCATGTTCAGCATGGGTGAATGGCTGCAGGCGCGCCTGGGTTTCAGGATCGTTCGACGCCCCTAGCAGTTCGATTGCCTGACGTCTGATCTCAGGCGAGGTGCTGGTCAGTTGCAGGTTTGCCAGTGCAATAGCCAGTAAGGATTTCACGTCAGCATCGGGCTCCTGGGCCAGTCGTTGCTGCAAAAACGGCAGCATCCCCGGCAGGGCCTCACGCTGTAATGTACGCGCTGCCCCGCTCCTTTGCGTGACACTGTCACTTAATAGCTGGTGGACGGCCAAGGTTCCGGCAACCAGATTACGCAGGCGGTTAGTCAGGCGGATTTTTTTTAGCTCGCCGTTCGGACCTGCCGCCGTTCCTAGCGGTTGTACGTGCGACCCGTTCATGATGAACGCGTTTTTCGCGTTATCTGTCAGCAGGTTCTCGTCACTCAGCGCTTTGAGCACCGGCAAGCGTTGAACATCGGGTTTTACCGACCATTGTTCTAGCAAGGCGGCCTGCTGAGTCCGGTTGGCGGCGGTAAAGGTATCGGCATCTGCGGCCTGCGCTATCCACGGCAAAAGCCACGTCAGCAACAACACACCACGAATAAAGCGCATGGCTTTCATGAGCATTCTCCAAAGCGTTGCCCTCCCGCTGGAGGGCGTAAGATCAGTTGCTGGCGGTTTTAACGGGCTGTTCAGATTTTTTATCATTACCGGCGATATACGGACTCCACGGCTGGGCGCGAACCGGCGCTTCGGTTTGCCACACCACGTTAAACTGGCCGTTGCCTTCAATCTCGCCAATCATGACGGGTTTATGCAGGTGATGGTTGGTCGCATCCATGGTCAGGGTAAATCCTGATGGTGCCGCGAATGATTGTCCTGCCATAGCCGCCCGGACTTTATCCACATCGGTAGTTCCGGCTTTTTCTACTGCCTGCGCCCACATATGCAGGCCAACATAAGTGGCTTCCATAGGGTCGTTGGTCACCACCGAATCAGCATTCGGCAGCTTATGCGCTTTGGCATACGCCCGGTAATCCGCGACGAACTTCTTGTTGGCCGCATTATCTACGGACTCAAAGTAGTTCCACGCAGCCAGGTTGCCCACCAGCGGTTTAGTATCGATACCGCGCAACTCCTCCTCACCCACTGAGAATGCCACCACCGGAACATCCGTGGCTTTCAGGCCCTGGTTCGCTAACTCTTTATAGAATGGAACGTTAGAATCCCCGTTGATGGTCGATACCACCGCCGTTTTTCCCCCTGCGGCGAATTTTTTAATACTGGCAACAATGGTCTGGTAATCGCTGTGTCCGAATGGGGTATACACCTCTTCGATGTCTTTATCGGCCACGCCTTTCGAATGCAAAAAGGCGCGTAAAATTTTGTTAGTCGTACGCGGATAGACATAGTCCGTACCCAGCAGGTAGAAGCGCTTAGCGCTGCCGCCGTCCTCACTCATCAGATACTCAACCGCCGGGATCGCCTGCTGATTAGGCGCAGCGCCGGTATAGAAGACGTTAGGTGACATCTCCTCACCTTCATATTGCACCGGGTAAAACAGCAGACCGTTCAATTCTTCAAATACCGGTAAAACCGATTTACGCGAAACCGATGTCCAGCAGCCGAAAACCGCCGCTACCTTGTCCTGGCTCAGTAACTGACGTGCTTTTTCAGCAAATAACGGCCAGTTCGAAGCCGGGTCAACCACCACCGGTTCCAGCTTTTTGCCCAATACACCGCCCTGCGCATTGATTTCATTAATAGTCATCAACGCCACATCTTTCAGCGGCGTTTCGGAAATAGCCATGGTGCCGGATAACGAATGCATGATGCCAACCTTAATAGTGTCGGCCGCCTGAACACTAAAACTCATTCCCATTGCGACAACAGAGGCGGAAAGCGCAAAAGCTTTTAAAAATGTACGACGCTGCATAGTTTCACTCCTGAAATTAGTCTTGTTGAAAGCTCCGGTGCAGCCGGGCAGACAAAACGGTGCAAATTAAGGGTATTCAGAAGTGATAAGGCAAAAACGATGCCAGATATTCAAACATCATATAAAATCAATGAATTAGAATTTTAGGCACAAAAATCAGTATTAATTTTTGCCGCCAGAAGGATTAATCGCGTGAAAGATTGAACCACAATGAGACAACTCTGCATTATAAACGTGCAACAATCTGTGTCTGTCACACACGGTCATAACGGCGTGCCCCAGTATAAAAACGTGGTTATTTGTTCGCAGATAACCGTGCCTTGTCACTATTATTTATTTTTCCCGACGTAATCACGTCAAAATTTTACTTTTCCGCCGAAATAATCACACAGTTCAGCCTTTGTTTAAGATTGAATTGCTACTATAGTCATAAGCGAGGTGAACTTAAGGTAAGAGAGGAAACTCACAAATAAAGGAGCATTTACTATGCTGGGTAATATGAATATTTTTATGGCTGTTCTGGGAATTATTTTATTTTCCGGTTTCCTGGCCGCGTATTTTAGCCACAGATGGGATGATTGATGAACGGAGATAGTCCTGAACCGACCCGGCCCCTTGCTGCGTAGCTGCACAAGGGGCCATTTTTTTACCTGAATTCCCCCTCCCGGCACCTTTTCCCTGATGTACAGATAAAAAAAACCGCCGGATAAACCAGCGGTAAATGCTTGCATGGATAGATTTGTGTTTTGCTTTTATACGCTACCTGGCAATTCCCTGCGAAGATAACGGATAGTTGGCTAATCTATCATCGACAACCCCAATGAACGTTAAACGAAACGTAACTACCTTCTATAAGTGATGTTGGCCGCTAATGAGATTCCTGCAAACCGTACTGTAATCCATGTCATCGCAATGGTTATAAAATGAGCTATTTATTGCTTCATAGTGTATGGTAAGCACCCCATCACAAGGACAATCAATATGTCGATACTCAAAGATATTAAGATGCGTACTTTACGACCAGTGAAAAGTACCTGTCCTCACTGCTGCCGCCAGTCAATGCACAGCCTGTCGAGAATAAAAAACAACATAACGTTAGTCTGCCCCAACTGCGGCAATACCTACCTTCCTTCCCAAAGCAAACCAGTCAAGTAACGTAAGAACAGGAAAACAATGCCGACCTTTCACCAGCAGCACTCCCTACCCGAGCGTCTCTATGAGATGCAAGGCATCAATACCCAACAACGATTCATTTTGCTGAAGAAAAAATCCAGCTAACAACCGGGCACCACGCCCGGTTCAATTTTCTGGCTGACCTGTCTTAAGCGCTCAAGCCACGATGTTCCAGCATGGGTTCCATGCGCGGTTCACGCCCGCTCCACTGGCGATAAAGTTCAGTTAAATCAGTGCTGTTTCCGCGGGACAAAATTGCTTCGCGGAATTTCTGTCCGTTTTCACGGGTTAATCCGCCCTGCTCTACGAACCACTGATAGCCGTCATCGGCCAGCATTTGCGTCCACAGATAGGCATAATAACCTGCGGCATAACCGCCACCGAAGATATGGGCAAAATAACTGCTGCGATAACGCGGCGGCACGGCCTTGAGATCCAAACCTTCCGCCGCCAGCGCCTGCTGTTCAAATTGATCGACCGGATGAGATGACTCGCTCAACTCCAGAGAGTGCCAGCGCATATCCAGCAATGCCGCGCTGAGCAGTTCGGTCATGTCGTAACCTTTGTTAAACAGACTGGCCCGCTGCATTTTATCCCGCAATGCCTGCGGCATTTGCTCCCCGGTATCAACATGTCGGGCAAAACGGGCAAAGACCTGAGGATGGCTCGCCCAGTGTTCGTTGATCTGTGAAGGAAACTCGACAAAATCACGCGGAGTGTTGGTCCCAGAAAGCGTGGCATAACGCTGAGTGGCGAACAGACCGTGCAATGTATGTCCAAATTCATGAAATAGCGTAATAACATCATCCCACAGCAGCAATGCAGGCTGATCCTGCGCAGGTTTTTGATAATTACAGACGTTGTAAATAACCGGTCTGGTTTCTTTAAGCAGCGATTGCTCAACAAAATTGCCCATCCAGGCTCCGCCGCTTTTTGATTCCCGGGCAAAGAAATCACCGTAAAATAGCGCTAACCCTACGCCATCATGATCGAATATTTCCCATACCCGAACATCCGGGTGATAAACCGGAAAGTCGAATCGCTCAACGAATTTGATGCCAAAGAGTTGATTGGCCGTCCAGAAAACGCCCTCGTTCAGCACCGAATCCAGGGCAAAGTAAGGTTTGAGCTGTGCCTCATCAAGGTCATATTTCTCACGACGGACCTGCTCGGCATAAAACGACCAGTCCCAGGCCTCGGCGCTAAACGACTCGTGTTCTTGAAAGATAACGTTCTGGATTTCAGCCTGCTCATCCAACGCCCGCGCCCGCGCGGCTGGAACAATAGATCGCATAAATGTCAGTGCCGCTTCCGGCGTTTTTGCCATCTGGTCGGCAATTTTCCAGGCTGCGTAATTGGCAAAACCAAGCAGTTGCGCCTGCTGCATCCGGATTGCTACCAGTCGCTGAATAATAGCTCGCGTGTCGTTGGCATCATCATTTTCAGCCCGCGTCCATGCGCGGGTGAACAGTTTTTCGCGGGTCTGACGATCGCGTAAAACCGCAAGCGCCGGTTGCTGTGTTGTGTTTAATAGCGGGATAACCCAACGCGCTTCAAGCCCTTTCGCCCTTGCAGCTTCGGCGGCAACGGCAATTTCTTCTGTGCTCAGCCCCTCCAGATGCCGGATATCATCCACCACCATAGCACCTGACGTGTTGGCTGCCAGCAACCGTTGATTGAACTGGCTGGTCAGCGTGGCGGACTCCGTATTGAGCGCTTTAAGTTTGGCTTTATCGGTCTCGTTCAGACGGGCGCCGGCCAGTACAAAACGCTGATACACGACCTCCAGCAGACGTATTGATTCGCTATCCAGACTTAACGTACCACGCCGTTGCCAGACAGCTTCGACACGGGCGAAAAGCGCGCCATTGAGATAAATATCATTGGCAAGGTTCGCCAGCTCTGCGGAAAACTCTTCGTCAAGGCGCTGTAGTTCATCGTTGGTGTGCGCCGCCGTCATCGCGAAGAAAACGCTGGTCACGCGCGTGAGCAGCCCCCCGCTTTGTTCAAGCGCCAACAACGTATTAGCAAAATCAGGAACCTGTGAGTTTTGCACAATAGCGTCGATCTCGGCGCGTTTTTGCCGCACGCCTTCATCAAACGCTGGACGATAATGCTGCACGTCGATCTGATCAAACTGCGGTGCCTGATACGGCAATGTGCTGTGATGTAAAAATGGATTCGTTAACGACATCTTTCACTCCTGAAAACGATTTGTTTACCAGAGTAGACTTCCCGGGAATCGACCGCAATCGCGTTAAGCAGGAATAGCTCTGAACGGAAATGACGTGCTATGGTAGTACTACATAAAAAGCGTTGAGGAACAGTGAATGATCGTTTTAGTAACCGGAGCAACCGCAGGTTTTGGTGAGTGCATTACGCGTCGTTTTATTGAGAATGGGCATAAAGTTATTGCCACCGGACGCCGCCAGGAGCGCCTGCAGGAACTCAAAGATGAGCTGGGTGACCGCCTCTATACCGCGCAACTGGACGTACGTAATCGTGCATCAATTGAAGAGATGCTGAACGCCTTACCCGCTGAATGGCGCGATATTGATGTTCTGGTCAACAATGCGGGTCTGGCGCTGGGCCTTGAGCCAGCCCACAAGGCCAGCGTTGAAGACTGGGAAAATATGATCGACACCAACAACAAAGGCCTGGTTTATATGACCCGTGCCGTTCTGCCAGGCATGGTTGAGCGCAACCGCGGTCATATTATCAATATCGGTTCTACCGCGGGAAGTTGGCCATACGCTGGTGGGAACGTCTACGGTGCGACCAAAGCGTTTGTTCGCCAGTTTAGCCTGAATTTACGTACTGACTTACACGGCACTGCGATTCGCGTTACCGACATTGAACCGGGTCTGGTTGGCGGTACGGAATTCTCTAACGTACGTTTCAAAGGCGATGATGCTAAAGCTGAAAAAGCCTACGAAAATACCACTGCGCTGACCCCGCAAGATGTTACAGAAGCGGTATGGTGGGTGGCGTCCTTACCCGCTCATGTCAACATTAACACCCTTGAAATGATGCCTGTCACACAGTCTTTTGCCGGACTGAGTATTCATCGGAGCTAATTTCTCTGCCCGGCCTTGCGCCGGGTATAGATAGCCTGAAATAAGTGATAAGATCTCCGGGTTAACTCTCTAAAAAGTAAGAATGAATGACCGTAGAAACGCAGCTAAACCCTACACAACCGGTAAATCAACAGATTTACCGTATTCTTCGTCGTGATATCGTGCACTGTCTGATTGCACCCGGTACGCCGCTGTCGGAAAAAGAGGTTTCCGTACGCTTTAATGTGTCACGCCAGCCGGTACGAGAAGCATTCATCAAACTGGCAGAGAACGGTCTGATTCAGATCCGCCCGCAGCGTGGCAGCTACGTAAACAAAATTTCGCTGTCGCAGGTGCAGAACGGCTGTTTTGTTCGCCAGGCAATTGAATGTGCCGTGGTCCGCCGCGCCGCATCACTGATCACCGATAAACAGTGCTATCAGCTCGAACAAAATCTGCATCAGCAGCGCATCGCGATTGATCGAAAACAAATCAATGATTTCTTCCAGCTAGATGACGAATTTCATCAGAAACTGGCTTTAATCGCTGAGTGCCAGCTCGCCTGGGACACCGTTGAGAATATTAAGGCCGCGATTGACCGCGTTCGCTATATGAGCCTGGATCATATCTCTCCGCCTGAAATGCTGCTGCGTCAGCATCACGATATTTTTACCGCACTTGAGAAACATGATGGCGATGCCGTTGAGCGCGCAATGATGCTGCATCTCCAGGAAATTGGTGAGTCCGTTCAGCTAATCCGTCAGGAAAATAGCGACTGGTTCAGCGAAGATTAATATTACGCTCACCTCACACCGAGGTGAGTTTCTCCTGCCTTCCCCTCTCCCGCACATCTGCATAAAAAAAGCTGTGATTTTGATCGAAAACAAAAAAAATCATTAACGAGAAGCGTATTTATATTGCGCCCGTTACGTGGGACTAGAGCCCACGGGCTTTGACGGTAAGTTGGAAAGGAGAAAACACCATGAAAACATACGATCGTAACCGTAACGCAATCACCACTGGCAGCCGCGTCATGATTAGCGACACCGGACTTACAGGCCGCATTACAGCGATAGATACCGATGGCCTGACCGCTGAGCAAATTCGCCGCGGGAAAACAGTGGAAATCGAAGGGTGTGAAGGTAAATATGCCCCCCTCGAACTGATTCGTTTGGGCATGAACTAATTGGTGTGAATGCCAAAAAACAATGCGCCATCTGGCCCGTTTATAGCCAGATGGCGACTTAAATGATGTTCTCGTTACTTCAGTTTTGCTGCATACTTCGCAACGGTTGCTTTCGCCCCTTTAGCCAGTAAAGCAAGATAGGCTTGTGTGACCTGATTCTTGAACAATTCTACCTGCGGCAGTTCACGACCAAAAATAGCATCGATCGCCAGCAGCGCCTGGACACGATCTTCGCCCTCGTTACTGCTATGCACCGCTTTCTGGATCACCGGTAACAGCGGATCGCTGATTTCAATCGCCTGGCCCTGATCATCCACACCGCCGACGTAACGCATCCAGCCAGCCACGCCCAGCGCCAGCAGTTCAAAGTGGCTACCGTGCACAATGTGCCAGCGAACGGAGTCCAGCATACGCTGCGGCAGTTTTTGACTGCCGTCCATCGCGATCTGCCAGGTGCGATGACGCAGTGCCGGGTTGCTGTAGCGCTCAATTAACAGATCGGCATAGTGCGGAAGATCCACACCTTTCACTTTTAACGTGGGCGCTTGTTCCTGCAACATCAGCGCGCGAGCGGCGAGGCGATAATTTTCATCGCCCATGCAATCGTTAATGTGCTGATATCCCGCCAGATACCCCAGATAAGCAAGGAAAGAGTGGCTGCCGTTGAGCATACGCAGTTTCATCTCTTCAAACGGAATGACATCAGCAACCAGCTCCGCTCCCGCCTTCTCCCATTCAGGGCGGCCAGCGACAAAGTTATCTTCAATAACCCACTGACGGAACGGTTCACATGCCACGCCTGCCGGATCGCGTACGCCGGTAATGTGTTCAATTTTGTCCAGCGTATCCTGGGTAACTGCAGGGACAATGCGGTCAACCATTGTCGACGGGAATGTGACATGTTGTTCGATCCACGCAGCCAGTTCCGCATCCACCGCCCGGGCATACGCGGTGACAACATTGCGTATCACATGACCGTTTTCCGGCATGTTGTCGCAGGACATCACGGTAAAGGCGGCTAAACCCGCAGCTTTGCGGCGTGCAAGCGCCTCAACCACAACGCCTGGCGCAGTTTTTGGCTGTTTTGGGTTTTGTAGATCGGCGGCAATCATTGGGTTGTCTAACATCAATTGACCGGTCGCCGGAGAATGGCAATACCCTTTCTCGGTAATGGTCAGGGAAACAATCGCAACCTGCGGTTCACTCATCGCAGCCAGTACGCTTTCCAGACCATCAACCTGCGCATGCAGCGCATTTTTCACCACGCCCACGACTCTTGCAGTCCAAGCATCCGCAGACATTTCTGCAACGGTATACAGGTTATCTTGCTGTTTCAGATCGGCAATCTGCTGCTCGCCGCCAATCAGGTTCACTTCGCAATAGCCCCAGTCACTGCCGTGATCCGCAGCGAGAATGTCAGCGTAAACCCCCTGATGTGCGCGGTGAAATGCGCCAAACCCCAGATGAACAATACGCGGAACCAGTTTTGTACGATCGTAGTCGGGAACTGCAGCCTTTGCCGTTAAGAGCTTGTTTTGCATGGTATGACCTACTTATCAATGAAATCAGGATTGATTCAGAGTAACGCCTGTATGGTTGTATGTTTTGATTTGCATTAAGCTTTTAATGATTGGTATGACATCACTTAAAGCTGTGTACCATAAAAGGTAAATTTGGCGGCATATTGCCGCCAAAGGATATTAATGTTTCTGCCACTGCTGGTATTCACGTTTAAGCCTTTGCGGTGCAGTTTCCGGCATCATCAGCAAACCAATAACTGAGATGACGCCAAGTACAATCACATAGGTTGCGAGTCCATAATAATGTCCACCAGTTACTTGCAGAATTTTTACTGCTACTAAACCAAGAATCCCACTACCAATTAGCGATCCCAACTGCCAAATTAATGCTATTCCGCTACAACGAATATGAGTCGGGAAAAGCTCTGGGAAATAAGATGCCTGAGGTGCATAACACATACTATGCCCAACGCTCAGTACCAGGATCATTACTATTTGCGTAAGCCAAAAGCTATCCTGATTGATTGCAAGGAAGAAAGGAATAATCATAACAACCTGGAGCAATGCGCCGATAATATAAACTGGTTTACGCCCAATTTTGTCGCATAGCGAGCCCATCATCGGTATTGCAATTATTTCTATAATCACCGCAACAATCATTGTCTCCATCAAGATATTTGCATCGAGATTGTTTGCCTTACCGTATGCAAGGACAATCACTGTAAACATTGCAAATGTGCAGGCCTCAATCAGCTTCGCACATACTCCCTTAACGACAATTCCCGGAAAATCACGGATAACTTCAACTAATGGACGTGATTCTTCTGCTTTTGTCTCCCTAATCTGAGCAAAGACTGGTGATTCATCAATTTTTAAGCGGATAAATAACCCAACAATAACCAGCAACAGACTTAACAGGAACGGTATACGCCACCCGTAATCCATCATTGCCTCTGGAGAAAGTGTGGCATTTAACAACGCAAAGAGTGCTAACGGCAGAAGAAAACCAACTGGGGCACCGATTTGAACCCAACTCGAAAAAAATCCACGATGTTTGGGCTCAGAATATTCAGCAGTCATCAATACTGCACCGGCTTGTTCTCCTCCAACACCAAAGCCCTGTAATACACGAATAAATATAAGTAAAGCTGGAGCCCATACACCTATTTTTTCATATGTAGGTAACAACCCAATACAGAATGTCCCTAAGCCAACGATTAATATAGTAATAACCAGTGCTTTTTTGCGCCCGACCTTATCGCCAATATGCCCAAAGACAATTCCTCCTAATGGTCTAGCCAGGAAACCAACGGCATAGGTTGCAAAAGCAGCCAGCGTACTAATTAACGGATCGTCACTTGGGAAAAATAAATGACCAAAAAAGAGTACAGCTGCTGTCCCATATGCAAAGAAGTCATAGTATTCGGCAGCAGTACCAATTGCGGAGGCTGAAGCCACTCTGCGAATAATGGGTTTATTATCTACGTTATTTTTAATATCGACTGAACTAACCATAAGTTTTACCTTCTGTAGGGTATTGAGTTAATCAACATCTTTCGTACGTAAAATTTATATTTACCAGTTCCACAACGTGCCATCTTCCAGACGAGCAACAGGCAGATATGCAGGGTCATACGGATATTTCGCCGCCAGCTTTTCATCAAACTCGATCCCAAGACCTGGTTTGTCTCCAGGATGCATATAGCCGTTATCAAAGGTCCAGTTGTGCGGGAACACTTCCAACATTTGCTCGGAATACCCCATATATTCCTGTACGCCGAAGTTCGGCACCCACAGATCAAAGTGCAACGCAGCGGCCATGCATACTGGGGACAGATCGGAAGGTCCATGCGAACCGGTACGTACCTGATACAGCGACGCGAAATCGGCAATTCGACGCATGCCAGTGATACCGCCCGCATGGGTGATGGTGGTGCGGATATAGTCGATCAATTGCTCTTCGATAAGCTGTTTGCAGTCCCAGATGCTGTTGAAAACTTCCCCTACCGCAATCGGCGTGACCGTATGCTGGCGGATCAGGCGGAAGCATTCCTGGTTTTCAGCCGGGGTTGGGTCTTCCATCCAGAACAGACGGTATTGCTCGATGCTTTTGCCGAAACGGGCCGCTTCAATTGGCGTCAGACGGTGGTGCATATCGTGCAGAAGATGTTCGTTGAAACCAAACTTGTCGCGCACGGCTTCAAACAGTGTTGGTGTGAAATCGAGGTACTTCTCCGTTGACCATAACTGCTCTTCTGGCCACTGCCCTTTGGTAGCGGGTTCGTAGGCCAGTCCTTTGCCTTTAGACATACCGTAAGTGGTTTTCATACCCGGCACGCCGCACTGCACGCGAATTGCTTTAAAGCCCATCTCTTTATGACGCGCATAATCTTCGAGTACGTCATCAACGGTATGGCCTGTGGTGTGACAGTAAACCATAACGCCTTCACGAGATGCACCGCCGAGCAACTGGTACAACGGCATATTCGCCGCTTTCGCTTTGATGTCCCACAATGCCATATCCACCGCGGAAATCGCCGACATGGTGACCGGACCACGACGCCAGTACGCGCCTTTGTAGAAAAACTGCCAGATGTCCTCAATTCGGTGCGCATCGCGACCAATCAGTTGCGGACAAACATGATCTTTCAGATAGGACGCTACGGATAACTCGCGTCCGTTTAACGTGGCATCTCCCAGCCCAGTGATCCCATCGTCTGTGGTAATTTTCAACGTGACAAAATTACGCCCCGGACAGGTGACAAACACTTCAGCCCCAACAATCTTCATCTCTTATTCCTTGCATTTGTTCTTGTGATGCAGGAAATTTACCCAACTGAGCTACTACCATACAAGTATGAAGATCAAAAAAACGCTGATTGATCACAAAAAAGGCGCTATGCGCGCCCCCACCCAGCCACAATAATCAGCATGCCGCACAATGCCACCAGCGCGCCTGACCAGTCGTACAGGCTAAGTTTTACGCCGTCAACAATACGTAGCCAAAGCAACGCTGTCACCACGTAAACTCCACCATAGGCCGCGTACACACGCCCGCTTGCTGCCGGATGTAGCGTCAGTAACCAGACGAATAAGGCCAGTGACATCCCGGCGGGTATCAGCAGCCAGGCCGTAGCCCCTCGCTTAAGCCAGAGCCAAGGTAAAAAGCAGCCAATGATTTCGCATAACGCGGTGATGAAAAAAAGGAATGTGGTCTTAAGCATTGATGTTATTCAGTTACTTTCGGTTTAACCATGATACGACAGAATGTCGTTAGCGTATCCATCTCCGCTGAGTGGGTATGCCCGCAAGCCGGAATAGTGTAGAATTTAACCCTGTTTTATTGTTTTTTCCCTTTCCCATAAAAGGAATTCGCCATGAATATGACACTGACCAAACGCCTGTGCCTGACGGCTATGCTGACGCTGGCTGCGGCTGTGTACACCTCTTCCGCATTTGCTGAAACCAGTAAACTGATCATTGAATCCGGGGACAGTGCGCAAAGTCGTCAACAGGCAGCAATGGAAAAGGAACAATGGAACGATACGCGTCAGCTACGCCAGAAGGTCAACAAGCGTGCAGAGAAAGAGTGGGACAAAACCGACGCTGCTTTCGATAGCCGTGATAAGTGCGAACAGAGCGCTAATATTAATGCGTACTGGGAGCCCAACACCCTGCGCTGCCTCGACCGCCGCACTGGCCGCACCGTTGCCCCATAATGATTGCACTTTGAAAGATATTGAAAGGATACGATATGACTAGCGCCCTCAGTGTTAAGCTGCGCCCGCTGGAGCGTGAAGATTTACGATTTGTCCATCAGCTTGATAACAACGCCAGCGTAATGCGTTACTGGTTTGAAGAACCTTACGAAGCATTTGTTGAGCTGTCAGATCTGTATGACAAGCATATCCACGACCAAAGCGAACGTCGCTTTGTTGTGGAATGCGACGGTGAAAAAGCCGGACTGGTGGAGCTGGTTGAAATTAACCATGTGCACCGCCGGGCAGAATTCCAGATCATTATTTCGCCGGAATATCAGGGCAAAGGTTTGGCTTCCCGGGCTGCTAAGCTGGCGATGGATTACGGCTTTACCGTACTTAACTTATATAAGCTGTATCTGATCGTTGATAAAGAGAACGAAAAAGCCATCCACATCTACCGTAAACTCGGCTTTATGGTCGAAGGCGAGCTGATTCATGAATTCTTTATCAACGGTCAATACCGCAACACTATCCGCATGTGTATCTTCCAGCAGCAGTATCTGGCAGAACATAAAACGTCAGGTCCTAACCTGCTGCAACCTACCGCTCAGTAAAGACTGACTAATAGTAATCGATGGTGTTTTCAATCGAGTAATGGTGTTCAACTGCCGGCTTCACGCTCTCGTCAACGATAACAAGCTGGCAGTTGACCGGATTAGCATAGTCATCATACTTGCACGTTTGTTTTACATTACCTAACGGATGGTTATTGAGCAGACTTACCGCGGTGTAATCCAGCTTCTTTAACGGGTCAACCGACGGTTTGGCATCAACCTGCAAGGTATTGTCCTTATTGACGGTGGTTTTACCCAGCGGGTAGCCTTCCGCATCATAGCGATATTGCACCTTCATCTCTTTTCCCGTGGCGGAAACGACAAAACCGTTATCGTCGGTATCCCATACCACGCCCGCCGCAGGCAGTTCTGCTAACTGACATTTACCCTGTAAGCGGATCCGTTTTTCCAGCGTTTTGGCGTCCCGGTAATAGTTAGCATCCAGGACCAGCGCCATGCCGGTATTGCTTTCAATATCATGCAATTCAAGCGTATCGAAGCACCCTTCCTGTGAGAGCGTACCGACAACGCGCTTGGTGACTTCACCTTTGTCATTAAGCAGCGTCTGGCTGAAATCTTTTACTGGCCCGCGCAGCGGATCGAAATCAAATTCATTGGAAAAACTGGCCATTTCCGGCGTAAAGGAATCCAGGCCTTTGGCGTTATCACACCCGGCCAACACGACGCACAGGAAACCTAACAAGATCTTTTTCTTCACATTTTTCACCGGGATAAGAAGATAATTCTCAATCATATTAGCAAATACAGTTATTTACACCAGAAATGCTAATCTTAGTCCAGGTCGATCATAAAGGAGCTGATGATGAAATACATAACAGGAATTGCCGCGCTCTTACTGGCCGTCGCGTCCCCGCAGGTTTTGGCGGCACCGGCGTCATGTGAACGCGTGAAAAGTGATATCGAACAGCGCATCATTAATAATGGCGTTGCTGAATCCAGCTTTACGCTGAACATTGTTCCCAACGATCAGGCCGATCAGCCTGATTCACTGGTCGTGGGACATTGTGCAAACGATACGCACAAAATTCTCTATACCCGAACCAACAGTGGCAACGCCCCTGCCAATAGCACCCCTGCCCATGACGGGCACGTCGCCGAACCGCAATAAATCACGCCCTCCGTGCGCGGAGGGTCACTCCAGTTTGATATGCATTAAGATGACATACCCATAAGTGGGTAAACTCAAACCATTATTAGCATGCTATTAATTTCGTTATAGAAATTAATATATAGCGATAACTATAATGGGGTGAGTAATGTCAAAAACTGAGCAATATGGAGGCATTAGCCGCAGGACGTTAGTGAAATCCTCGGCAATCGGTTCGCTGGCGCTTGCCGCGGGTGGGCTGTCGTTACCTTTCGGAATGCGCACTGCCGCCGCAGCGGTACAGCAGGCGATACAACCCGTTGAAGAAAAAGTGGTTTGGGGCGCTTGTTCCGTAAACTGCGGCAGCCGTTGTGCCCTGCAACTCCACGTTAAAGATAATGAAGTCGTTTGGGTGGAGTCCGATACGACCGGGGACGATATTTATGGTCAACACCAGGTTCGCGCCTGTTTGCGTGGGCGCTCAATCCGTCGACGGATCAATCATCCGGATCGCCTGAATTACCCCATGAAGCGCGTGGGCAAACGTGGTGAAGGTAAATTTGAGCGTATAACCTGGCAGGAAGCACTGGACACCATCAGTGCCAGTTTGAAAAATACCGTGCACAAATACGGTAACGAGGCCGTGTATATCAACTACACCTCTGGCATTGTAGGCGGCAACATTACTCGCTCCTCCCCTTATGCCTCGCTGGTCGCTCGCCTGATGAACTGCTATGGCGGATTCCTGAGTCATTACGGCACCTACAGTACCGCACAAATCGCGGCGGCAATGCCTTATACCTACGGTTCAAACGAAGGCAACAGCACCTCCGATATCGAAAACACGAAGCTGGTGGTGATGTTCGGCAATAATCCCGCCGAAACGCGTATGAGCGGAGGTGGAATAACTTACTTCCTGGAACAGGCCAGGGAGCGCTCTAATGCCCGGATGATCGTCATCGACCCGCGTTATACCGATACCGCAGCGGGTCGTGAAGATGAATGGATCCCTATTCGTCCAGGCACCGATGCTGCATTAGTATCCGGAATCGCCTGGGTCCTGATTCACGAAGATCTCGTTGACCAGACGTTTCTGGATACATACTGCATTGGTTACGACGAGAAAACCCTGCCCGCCGACGCACCCGCTAATGGGCACTACAAAGCCTATATTTTGGGCAACGGTGATGACGGTATCGCTAAAACACCCCAGTGGGCCTCACATGTTACCGGGATCCCAGCCGAGCGCATTATCAAACTGGCTCGGGAAATCGGCAGTACAAAACCCGCATATATTTGTCAGGGCTGGGGTCCGCAACGCCAGGCTAACGGCGAGCTGACCTCACGCGCAATCGCGATGCTGCCAATCCTGACTGGCAACGTTGGCATCAACGGCGGCAATAGCGGTGCACGAGAATCAACCTACACCATCACGATTGAGCGTATGCCGCTGCCAGAAAATCCCATTAAGACCCAGATATCCTGCTTTAGCTGGACCGACGCAATCGTCCGGGGCCCGGAAATGACCGCTACCCGCGATGGCGTACGTGGGAAAGATAAGCTCGACGTGCCGATTAAATTTATCTGGAACTACGCGGGCAACACCATCACCAATCAGCACTCAGATATCAATAAAACGCATGAGATCCTTCAGGACGACACGAAATGCGAAATGATTGTGGTCATTGAAAACTTCATGACCTCTTCGGCCAAATATGCCGATATTCTGCTGCCTGATTTAATGACCGTCGAACAGGAAGACATCATTCCTAACGATTATGCAGGCAACATGGGTTACCTCATTTTTATTCAACCCGCGACGTCGCCTAAGTTCGAGCGCAAACCGATCTACTGGATAATGAGTGAAGTCGCAAAACGTCTTGGCGATGATGTCTATCAACGGTTTACTGAAGGCCGTACCCAGGAGCAGTGGCTTCAGTATTTGTATGCAAAAATGCTGGCTAAAGACCCCGCGCTCCCGACTTATGACGAGCTGAAAAACATGGGGATCTATAAGCGCAAAGATCCTAACGGACACTTTGTCGCCTATAGAAAATTCCGCGAGGATCCACAGGCCAACCCGCTCAAAACGCCGTCTGGCAAGATTGAAATTTACTCCAGCCGACTGGCGAAAATTGCCAGTACATGGGTACTGCAAAAGGACGAGGTAATCAGTCCGCTTCCCGTTTATGCATCCACGTTTGAAGGGTGGGATGACCCGAAACGCAGTTCATACCCGCTGCAGATGTTTGGTTTCCACTACAAATCCCGCACCCACTCCAGCTACGGCAATATCGATGTTCTCCAGGCGTCCTGTCGTCAGGAAGTATGGATAAATCCCGTCGATGCCCAAAAACGGGGGATTGCAAATGGCGATATGGTGCGAGTCTTTAACGATCGCGGTGAACTGCGTATCCCGGCAAAAGTCACGCCACGAATTTTGCCCGGAGTAAGCGCAATGGGCCAGGGTGCATGGCACGATGCCGATATGGCTGGCGATAAGATTGACCATGGCGCCTGCGTCAATACGCTGACAACTCAGCGCCCGTCGCCGCTGGCAAAAGGCAACCCACAGCATACTAACCTGGTCGAGATCGAGAAGGCATAAGGACTAACCCATGACAACTCAGTATGGATTTTTTATTGATTCCAGCCGTTGCACGGGGTGTAAAACCTGCGAGCTGGCCTGCAAAGATTACAAGGATCTCACTCCCGACGTCAGTTTCCGGCGTATTTACGAATACGCTGGAGGCGACTGGCTGGAAGATAACGGCGTCTGGCAACAGAATGTCTTCGCCTACTACCTCTCCATTGCCTGTAATCACTGCGAAGATCCGGCCTGCACCAAGGTTTGCCCCAGCGGCGCTATGCATAAGCGTGAAGATGGTTTTGTGGTGGTGGATGAAGACATATGCATAGGCTGTCGCTACTGCCACATGGCCTGCCCGTACGGCGCACCGCAGTACAATGCCGCCAAAGGTCATATGACCAAGTGCGATGGCTGTCATGACCGCGTGGCCGACGGCAAAAAGCCCATCTGCGTCGAATCCTGTCCGCTGCGCGCGCTGGACTTTGGTCCAATTGATGAGCTGCGCAAAAAGCACGGTGAACTGGCGGCGGTCGCTCCGCTGCCAGGTGCGCACTTCACCAAACCGAGTATTGTGATCAAACCCAACGCCAATAGCCGCCCGACCGGGGATACCACGGGTTATCTGGCGAATCCGCAGGAGGTGTAACATGGGCAATGGATGGCATGAATGGCCGCTGGTCCTGTTTACGGTGCTGGGCCAGTGCGTGGCCGGAGCGCTGATAGTGAGTGGCTATGGCTGGCTGACCGCTAAAGACGAGGTGGCAAAACAACGTATCGTGCGCAGCATGTTTTTTCTGTGGCTGGTAATGGGCATCGCCTTTCTCGCCTCGGTAATGCACCTGGGTTCGCCACTGCGCGCCTTTAACTCGCTGAACAGAGTTGGCGCATCTGCGCTGAGTAACGAAATCGCCAGTGGTTCACTGTTTTTCGCCGTCGGTGGCCTGTGGTGGCTGGTGGCGTTTCTCGGTAAAATGCCCGCAGCGTTAGGTAAAATCTGGCTGCTGGTGGGCATGCTGCTGGGTCTGGTATTTGTGCTGGCGATGACCAGCGTCTACCAGATAGACACTGTCCCGACCTGGTATAACGGCTACACTACGGTGGCATTTTTTATGACGATGTTGCTGAGCGGACCGCTGTTTGCCGCCCTGCTGCTGCGTGCTGCGGGTGTTTCCTCTGGCACCGCCAGATTCGCCTACGTGAGCGTTTTGGCCCTACTGGTGATCGTGGCGGTTATTGTTCTGCAGGGACTGTCGCTCGGCGGGATCCACAGTTCGGTACAATCCGCCAGCGCGCTGGTTCCCGACTACGGAAGCTTGCAGGTCTGGCGCATCATTCTGCTGGCCGCCGGTCTGGGCTGCTGGATATGCCCGCTGATCCGTCGTAAAGCACCATCCGTCGGCGGCCTGGCGCTGGGCTTAGTGTTAGTCCTCGCCGGTGAAATCATTGGCCGCGGATTGTTTTATGGTTTACATATGACAGTCGGAATGGCTGTTGCAGGTTAACTTTCGGGTGCGGGGCAACCCGCACTGTTCAGGATTGTTTGCATGACCCATTTTTCGCAAGTTGACAACTTTTCTACCGCGGCGCGCGTACTCGGCGCACTGTTTTACTATGCGCCAGATAGCGCGGAAACCTCTGCATTAGTCAGTGCGTTAAGAGCCGATGGCTGGCAGGCGCAGTGGCCGCTCGATCAGGCAATGCTTTTCCCGCTGGCAGCACGGCTACAAGCCGAGGTCGATGAGCCTCTCCCGCAGGCCTGGCAACGCCTGTTTGTCGGTCCATATGCGCTACCCTCTCCGCCCTGGGGATCTGTCTGGCTGGATCGCGAAAACGTGTTGTTTGGCGACTCTACGCTGGCACTTCGTCAGTGGATGCGGGACAACGGCATCCAGTTTGCCATGCAGCAAAATGAGCCAGAAGATCACTTTGGTTCACTGCTGTTGCTGACGGCCTGGCTTGCTGAAAATGAACGCCACACCGAGTGCGAACAGCTGCTGGCCTGGCATCTGTTCCCGTGGTCATCCCGCTTCCTTGATGTGTTTATCGAAAAAGCTGATCATCCGTTTTACCAGGCGCTGGGGGAGCTGGCCCGTATGACGCTGGCGCAATGGCAGTCGCAGTTACTGATCCCGATAGCCGATAAGCCACTTTTTCGTTAGTTTCACCACAGGCAGGATGTGTCCTGCCTGTGTAGCATTCCGTTGCGCACGCTGAGCTTTTGCTTCTGTTGCCAAATAGCCGCAAAATAAAGCGTCTGAAATTTCCTGTCTGGCCACTCATGCATCATTTACATGCTTATCCTGACCTGCGCGCCATGTTCCGCCGCCTGCTGATTGCTGCGGTGATTGGTATCCTTGCTGCGTTGGCCGTCGCAGGATTTCGCCACGCCATGCTCCTTCTTGAATGGTTGTTCCTGAGCAATGACACAGGGAGTCTGGTCAACGCGGCAACAAACCTTTCCCCTGTAAGACGCATGCTGACACCTGCGTTAGGAGGGCTGGCGGCGGGTTTGCTGCTTTGGGGATGGCAAACGTTCAACCGGTTACGCCCGCAGGCTCCCACTGATTACATGGAAGCCTTGCAAACTAACGGACAATTTGACGTCAGTGCAAGCCTGGTGAAATCGCTGGCCTCGTTACTGGTCGTCGCCAGCGGGAGCGCCATCGGGCGCGAAGGTGCCATGATTTTACTGGCAGCGCTGGCAGCCTCCAGCTTTGCTCAACGCTTCACCCCGCGCACGGAATGGAAGTTATGGATTGCCTGCGGAGCCGCTGCGGGTATGGCCGGAGCGTATCATGCCCCACTGGCGGGCAGTCTATTTATTGCTGAAGTGTTGTTTGGCACGCTGATCCTCGCTTCACTGGGACCGGTGGTGGTATCCGCCGTCGTCGCCTTGCTCACCACCAATATGTTGAGCGCCAGCAATGCGCTGCTGTATGCCGTGCACTTCACACGGGAACTGCATGCGCTGGAATACGTCATGATCATCAGCACCGGTCTGGCTGCCGGCGTTTGCGGACCGCTATTCATGTGGTTGATGACCGCCAGCCATAATGGGTTTTTGCGCTTAAAACTCTCGCCCCCGTGGCAACTGGCGCTCGGCGGGCTGATCGTTGGCCTGCTGTCATTGCTCACGCCTGCGGTCTGGGGTAACGGCTACAGCGTGGTGCAGTCATATTTACTCTCCCCACCGCTGCTGGCCGTGGTGAGCGGGATCTTCATCTGCAAATTACTGGCGGTGCTTGCCAGCAGTGGTTCCGGTGCGCCTGGCGGTGTATTTACGCCAACGCTGTTTGTCGGTCTTTCGGTGGGTATGCTGCTGGGACGAGTGTGGGGATTATGGCTTCCGGGTCCGGATGAGATTGCCATTCTGCTGGGATTAACGGGGATGGCCACGCTGCTGGCAGCGACCACGCATGCGCCAATAATGTCGACACTGATGGTTTGTGAAATGACCGGGGAGTATCGTCTGCTCCCCGGATTGCTGATTGCCTGTGTGGTGGCGTCTGTGCTGTCGCGAACGTTACGCCAGGACTCTATCTACCGACAACACGCTGCCGAGCATTGACAGACGGATGTACTGAGACAGCTCGCGCTGCTCTGCGCGAGGCAGATAAGGCAGTTCACCGATCAGCGGTGCGGGTAATTTTTTGCCCAGCACATCAATGATTTCCGCATAATGCGCTAGCCCCGGGTTGATTCGGTTCGCGACCCAGCCAATCAAAGGCAGTCCGTCACTGGCAATCGCCTGCGCGGTGAGAATGGCATGATTAATACAGCCTTCCTGGATACCCACCACCATCAGCACCGGCAGTTGTTCCTGCACCACCCATTCAGATAACGGACGCAGATCGTTCATCAGGCTCCGCCAGCCTCCGGTGCCTTCCACGACAACGTGATCCACTTTTTCGCTGAGGCTTGCGAGGCCGTTGGATAACAGGGTGTAATTGACCGGACCACTATGCGCTACGCTGCTTTCATCCTCACTCAACGCAATCGGGTTGATCGCCTCGTAGGGCAGTTCGATAGTGGACACGCTTTGCAGCACCAGCGCATCTTTGTTGCGCAGACCTTCAGGTGTCTCTTTGCTTCCTTTAGCCACGGGTTTGTAGCCCGCAACGCTTTTACCCCCTGACGCTAACGCTTGTAGTAATGCGCGGGAAACCACGGTCTTCCCAACAGAAGTGTCTGTACCTGTAATAAAGAAACGCTTCAGCATCACTAACTCCACCGTTATGCTTTGAAAATATAAGTCAGGAAAATAATACAGTGGAGAAAGTCTAAGGTATGACGACGAGAATCGGCTTGAGATAGCGCAATTTTTCGTACAACAGTTAAAAAATGTTAACCCTGTAATAGACGAATCAACAAAGAACCGTTATACATCGCGTCCTTCACGAGCGCCGCCCCTGCCATCGTCCCTTGATTGGTGAACTGCGTACTTTCGACGACAATATGCTGACTGTAGGCCGGGAGCGCTTGCTGACGAATGCTGTCAGCAATAGTGGGAAACAAAATATCCGCCGCTTTACTGAGCGGAGAACCAATCAATATCTTTTGCGGGTTGAACAAATTCACCATGATGGCAAGAATCCGTCCGACATGGGTCCCAACGCCGCTAATGATATCTTTCGCCAATAAATCCCCCTGCATCGCCGCCAGACACAGCGCGTCTACCGTTAACGGTTGCCCGTGTAGAGAAGAACTCATTGATTGCTTCAAGCGTACCTGTGCCAGTTCGAGCACGCTGTCGACGCTGGCGATCGTTTCCAGGCAACCATGGTTGCCGCAATAGCAGCGTTTGCCGTAGGGGTCCACCTGGGTATGACCAATTTCCACCAGGCTACTGCTGCCGGCATGCAGTAGATGACCGTCGGTGATTACTCCGGCCCCCACGTTATGATCGATAACCACCTGAATGACGTCGCGTGCGCCGCGCGATGCGCCAAAAAGCGCCTCGGCCATAGTCCAGGCGCTGATATCATGCTGAATATAGACCGGCACGCCGGTATGATTTTCAAGCGCTTCACCCAGCGGCATCTCTTTGACATCGTCGTAGAATGGCATGCGATGAACGATACCGTTTTCAGTATCAATAATGCCGGGTAAGGTAATGGCGATGGAGGTTAAGCGCTCCAGCTTTTGCTGGTGGCGGATGAAAAACTGATCGACCTGGGTAATAACGCGTTCCAGCAATGGTGTTTCACTGACCAGCGCCATTTCAAGACAATCTTCAACCACCAGTTTGCTGCTCAGATCGCGCAGCGCCAGAAAGATCTCGCCGCGACTGATACGAATGGATAAATAGTGCCAGGCTTCCGTTTCCACAACCAGCCCAACGGCCGGACGTCCACGGCTGCCCGCTTCCTTGATTTCCAACTCTTGCACCAGGTGCGCTTCGAGCATTTCGCGGACAATTTTAGTAATACTGGCAGGCGCCAATTGTGCCAGGCGAGAGAGATCAATACGCGATACCGGACCCAGCTGATCAATCAGGCGATAAACCGCGCCCGCATTGGTCTGCTTAATTTGATCGATATGCCCAGGCTGACTATCAGCAACCACCACTTACTCCCTTTATTTTCGCGCTCCGAAATAATCTGCGGGCTATGGTGAAGCACTTCAATGGCTTCCGTCAACTTTTTACTTAGCCTTGTGATTTACTGCACATTTTCGCCCATTTTTAAACTAAATTAATCGCCTGAACGGCCGCCAACAGTTGCTCGCGAAAGCGTTGCGCGGCGTGACTTTGCTCATGATGTTTTGGCCACACCAGCCACATTTCCGAAACGGCATCGTCTTCCGCTATCGGGATCCAACACATTTCATACAATTGCACCCGTTTAAAGGAAGCGGGAAGAATGGAAACACCTAATCCTGCGGCCACCAGCCCGATGATAGTCATCGCCTCACCAACCTCCTGAGTGATAGTCGGCTTCAGTCCATAGCGACGCATGAGGCCAAGAATATCGTCATACAACCCCGTCCCCACATGCGGATCAAAAAAGACAAATGGCTCATTGGCCAACTCCGCCAATGTGACCACGGGCTTTTGCGCCAACGGATGCGCGCGCGGGATCATCGCCATCAGCGGCTCATGCAGAATGATTTCACGCTCCAGCGTTTCCGGAAGCTGCGTGTTGCGCAGAAGTCCCAAATCCAGCGTTCCTTCATTGAGCGGAGCAATTTGCTCGCGCGTGTTCATTTCACGGGTTTGCATATGTACAGCGGGGTAGCTCTGGCGAAAGAGGGATAACGTATCTGAAACCGCTTTGATAAACGGTGCCGATGACGTAAAGCCGATACGCAATTCCCCCGCTTCTCCCAGATGCAGACGCTCAGCCCTGGCAGCGGCTTCATTAACCAGCCCCAGGATCTGCCGACTGTCTGCCAGAAACTGCTTTCCGGCAGAGGTCAGCGCCACGCTGCGGTTAGTGCGCGCCAGAAGTCGGGCGCCGACCTGCTGCTCGAGGATCTGGATTTGCTGGCTCAGCGGCGGTTGCGAAATATTCAACCGTGCAGCCGCCCGGCCAAAATGCAATTCTTCGGCAACCGCTACAAAGTAACGTAAATGACGCAGCTCGATATTCATATTTTTAAGATATCATTTGAGATTATTAATATATTAGACAGAATAATGCGATTTTCATACTCTTAAAGCTAGTCATGTAGAGGTAATTGATTGAGCAAGGATTTCAAGTGAGCCGTACAACCACTGTCGATACCGCGCCGACAAGCGATGTTGATGAACAGAGAGTTACCCCGCCGGATAGTTTTATCAAACGCGGAACATCCCCATTTATGCGCGTCACGCTGGCGCTGTTTTCGGCCGGACTGGCGACATTTGCTCTCCTCTATTGCGTGCAACCCATACTGCCAGTGCTCTCGCACGAGTTTGGGGTCTCTCCCGCCAGCAGCAGTATTTCGCTTTCCATCTCAACGGCAATGCTCGCGATCGGTTTACTGTTTACCGGTCCACTTTCCGATGCGATAGGCCGTAAGCCGGTGATGGTTACCGCCCTGCTGCTCGCGTCCTGTTGTACGTTGCTTTCGACGATGATGACCAGTTGGCACGGTATTTTAATCATGCGTGCGCTGATAGGTCTTTCGCTCAGCGGCGTGGCGGCAGTGGGAATGACCTATCTGAGCGAGGAAATACATCCCAGCTTCGTCGCCTTCTCAATGGGCTTATATATCAGCGGTAACTCGATTGGTGGTATGAGTGGCCGTTTGATAAGCGGCGTGTTTACCGACTTTTTTAACTGGCGTATCGCGCTGGCGGCGATCGGTTGTTTTGCCCTCGCCTCCGCGCTGATGTTCTGGAAAATCTTGCCGGAATCTCGTCATTTCAGACCAACGTCGCTGCGACCGAAAACGTTGTTTATCAACTTTCGTTTGCACTGGCGCGACAGAGGGTTGCCGCTGCTGTTTGCGGAAGGTTTTTTACTGATGGGGTCGTTTGTCACGCTGTTTAATTACATCGGCTACCGTCTGATGCTCTCGCCGTGGGAACTCAGCCAGGCGGTTGTCGGTCTGTTGTCCGTGGCCTATCTGACCGGGACCTGGAGCTCACCGAAAGCGGGGTCGATGACCACCCGCTATGGACGTGGTCCGGTAATGCTCTTTTCAACCGGCGTGATGCTGGTTGGACTGTTGATGACCCTGTTCACATCACTGTGGCTGATCTTCGCCGGGATGCTGCTCTTTTCAGCCGGGTTCTTTGCCGCGCACTCCGTGGCAAGCAGTTGGATTGGACCACGGGCAAAACGCGCTAAAGGCCAGGCATCTTCCCTGTATCTGTTCAGCTATTATCTGGGTTCCAGTATTGCCGGTACGCTGGGTGGCGTATTCTGGCACAGCTACGGCTGGAACGGCGTGGGCGGATTTATCGCTCTGATGCTGGTGCTGGCGTTGCTGGTCGGTGCACGTCTGCACCATCGTCTGCACGTATAATCCACGATGCCCGGGTTCCGGGCATCACCTTCATCAACCAGGCTGTAACGTCTGAGCCCCCATTTGCAGGGCAATAACCGTCCCGTTCATCGCTATATGGAGTATAACCGGCATCAACAGGCCGTTGCTTTTCAGTCTGGCGATGATCAAAACCTGCGATACAAGAAACAGCATCAGCAACGTGCGCAGATCCACATACTGGGTATGCATGATGGCAAAAATGACCGATACCACCACCGACGACAGCCAGGTTTTATTATTGAACCAATACTGGAATGCGTTGAATAAACAGCCCCTGAAAACAATCTCTTCATACACTGGCGCAATAAATATCAGGGTCAGAGTGGATAACCACAGCGCGTAGCTGTTTAGGGATATCTGGCTGGTCACCCACGCTTCGGTTTGTCTGAGGCCCAGAAACCATGGCAGGATAAGCTGAATAAACAGCAGCGCCACGAACAAAATGGCAAACCATCTGGCGTTGAAAATTCCCTTTCCCAGCCCCTCTCTTTTTCTGAAGAAGAAGTAATACAGCGGGACCAGCACAACAAATTCCAGCGCAAACAGCAGCGGAAAAAGTAGCCCTTTGGCAAGCAGAACCTGGCTGGCGGGGAAAAACAACGGAAGAAACGTGAGGCCAAGCATCAGCAAAAACATGGTAAAACAGCCAGCAACCGCTTTGGTCCTGACGATATACAGGTTGTCGGCATCCAGTGACATACGATCTCCTTGCGCTTATCTAAGATAACTTGATGAATTATCAATATATGATAAAAATTCTCATTATCACTGGCAACCTACCAACTTTTACGCAATGCCCACGGTTTACAACGCGTATAGCGTTACAGACTCTTTTCAGCGGAACATTCTCATCAGCTACTCAGTGGGGAATCCGCCAGCGGCAACGAAAAACGGAAACAGGCCCCTGCCGTTGAATTAATCAGGCGGATATCTCCCCCATGCAGTTCGAGCATTCTGCGCACGATCACTAAGCCCAGACCACCACGCTCAGCCCGCTGCTCACGGGGTAGTAACGCCGTCGGGCGCTGAAATAATACTTCGCGAACAGCCTCTTCGACGCCAGGCCCGCTGTCCTGCACTTCTGCTAACAAGCGGTCTTCATCACGCCAGACTTTTAGCCACACTTCGCCCCCGTCAGGCGTATGACGGATAGCGTTATCCAGCAAATTCGTGACGATTCTTTCCATCATCGATAAATCGGCATTCACCAGCGGTAACGGACCAATTACGTCAAGGTGCAACTGCAAATGACGCGTGGCAACGGGTAGATCAAATTTCTGTGCCACATCCTGGATCAGCTCGCCAATAGCAAAACGTTCACGCTGTGGTTTTATGCCGCCATGCTCAAGTCTCGCCAGCTCAAAAAGCTGTTGTGACAGATGGCGAACCTTATGCCCCTGGCGCAGTGCAATGCTTAGATAATGCCGGTTTTCCTCCGGCGTCATCGTATCGGCTTTCAGCGACAGCATTTCCAGATACCCCAGCAGTGAAGTGAGCGGCGTACGTAAATCGTGCGAAATATTGGCGATAAACTCTCTGCGCTGACGATCGCTGTCAGCTAATAAATCCCATTGGTGGGCAATTTTCTGTGCTAACTCAATAAATGCATTGTTCAGCAACGCAATTTCATTCGCCGGAGCTAAATCGGGCTTTTTCTGCGCCAGCTGTTTTATGACGCTAATGCTGTCCTGCTCCAGATTAACCACCTGTCCGGTCAGCCTTTTCACCGGATTCGTCACCCATCTCCACACCAGGTACCCCGCGATTGCACCGGCTAATAAAACCAGTATTAACGTCCCGGTCACGGTGTTCCAAAGCGTTTTTTGCCAGGCGGTATTCGCCAGCATATTGAGATCTTCGCCCTGGAGAATAATGTACAAATAGCCATGCAGCTTGCCATTAAATAAAACTGGCGCGGCGCTGAATACCTTTTGCTGGCTGCTGCGCGGATCATTGCCATAAACGGGCAGCTCGTCCGAATTAAGGAAAACCTGGATCGGCTGTACGCTAATGTTCTGGCGCTGAATATGCCCAGGCGGAGCGGCATCAGCAAGTATCTCGCCTGACGGTGAAACCAGATACAGCTCCACGCTAGGGTTGAGCGTCATCAGGTGATTAAACAGTCCTTTTAAGGTCTGCCGATCAACCTGCCCGCTGGCATCAATAAGCGACTCACTTTTGACAATCTTGCTCGCCAATTCCAGCGAGAGCCTTTGCACCATGGCGTCGCCATACTGTTTACTGCTGCGGATCTGGACAACGCTGACCGCAACCGCGCAAATCAACATAATAGCGGTAAAGACCAGGGTCAGACGCTGGCTCAGCGACAATCGATAAATCATGGTTGATGCTCCGCGTTAACCGCAGCAAGCTTATAGCCTCGTCCCCAAACGGTAAGAATAATTTCCGGCTCCGCAGCATCTTTTTCAATTTTGGTGCGCAGGCGATTAATATGACTGTTCACCGTATGCTCATATCCTTCGTGCTGGTAGCCCCACACCTGGTCTAACAACGCCTGACGCGAAAAGACCTCGCCGGGATGGCGGGCGAAAAAATAGAGCAGATCGAATTCACGCGGCGTTAAATCGAGGGATTTACCCTGCAGGCGGACTTCCCGGGCTAATGGATCAATCTCCACACCATGGACGGTGATAATCCCCGCCTCCATACGCAGGTTCTGACTCATCGCCTCCTGACGGCGAAACAACGCCTTCACCCGGGCCATCAACTCCAGCACCGAGAAAGGTTTGGCTAAATAATCATCGGCGCCCATTTCCAGCCCCAATACGCGGTGAGTTTCACTGGTGCGAGCGCTGATAATAATGACAGGTAGATAGAAGCTCATTTGCCGAATGCGACGACAAATTTCCAGACCGTCCACGCCCGGCAGCATTAAATCGAGGATAACGGCATCCCAGACATGCTTCTCCAGTAGCTCGACCGCACGTGCCCCATCAGCCTCATGAATAATTTCGTACCCCTCATCCTTCAGGCTAAGTTGCAAAAGTGAGGCAATATCGCTGTCATCTTCCACCAAAAATATCTTTTTTGCGCCTGCCATCAGTGTCATCCCCCTCTCGTCATGCTGAAAGCTTACCTCAGGCAAGGGGCGGAAGTTATCACAAAATTTTTAACTTTTCGTGAGGAATCAGGGATACGCATGCGTCCAGTATGTCGTTATAGATAGGTCAGGCATCAACAGGGAAACGTCGATTTGTTTTCCTTAACATGAAAATAAAAAGGAAAAGTTATGCAGAAAAAACATCCACTTCGGGAAGCTGATGTTACCGCCGAGTCCGTTTTTTTTATGCAACGACGACAGATCCTCAAAGCTCTTGGGATAGGCGCGGCGGCGGCTTCGTTCTCTTCCCCGACACAGGCCGGTCTGCTGAATTGGTTTAAAGGCAACGATCGCCCGTCTGCACCAGCGGGCAAACCGCTCGAGTTCACAAAACCCGAGATCTGGCAAAACAATCTGCCCTTGACGCCGGAAGACAAGGTAACGGGCTACAACAATTTCTACGAATTTGGTCTGGATAAAGCCGATCCTGCCGCGAATGCCGGTAGCCTGAAAACCGATCCCTGGACGTTAACCATCAGCGGTGAAGTGAACAAACCTTTAACGTTGGATCATGATGCGCTGACGACTCGTTTTCCATTAGAAGAGCGTATTTACCGGATGCGCTGCGTTGAGGCGTGGTCGATGGTTGTACCGTGGGTCGGCTTTCCTTTGCATAAATTATTGGCGCTGGTTGAGCCCACCAGCCACGCCAAATATGTCGCCTTTGAAACACGCTACGCGCCTGATGAAATGCCCGGCCAGAAAGATCGCTTCATTGGTGGCGGGTTGAAGTATCCCTATGTTGAAGGTTTACGTCTGGATGAGGCCATGCACCCGCTTACCCTTCTGACCGTGGGCGTGTATGGCAAAGCGTTGCCGCCGCAAAACGGAGCGCCAATACGCCTGACCGTACCCTGGAAGTACGGCTTCAAGGGCATTAAATCGATAGTCAGTATTAAGCTGACGCGTGAACAGCCGCCGACGACCTGGAATATGTCGGCACCTAACGAATACGGTTTTTACGCCAACGTAAATCCGCAAGTCGATCACCCCCGCTGGTCTCAGGCCACAGAGCGTTTTATCGGTTCGGGTGGCATTCTCGATGTTCAGCGACAGCCCACGTTGCCTTTTAATGGTTATGCCGATGAGGTGGCTTCTTTATATCAGGGCATGGATCTACGGGAGTATTTTTAAGTGAGGTTAACCGCAAAACAGATAACCGGCCTGAAAGTACTGCTGCATCTCGCCGGTTTTTTACCCCTGCTATGGCTCTTCTGGGCCGCGCAGCGTGGTGAGTTGGGGGCCGACCCGGGTAAAGATATCCAGCACTTTACGGGCATCACCGCGCTGAAGTTTCTGCTTGCTACCCTGCTGGTGTCACCGCTTGCACGCTACGCAAAGCAGCCGTTGTTGTATCGCACCCGTCGAGTATTAGGGTTATGGTGTTTTGCATGGGCCACGCTGCATATGACCAGCTATGCGCTGCTGGAGTTGGGTATACAAAATCTGGGATTATTGGGACGTGAACTGGTTTCACGCCCATGGCTAACGTTGGGCATGACTGGTTGGATAATCTTATTCCTGCTGACGCTGACCTCCACGCAAGCCGCGCAACGTAAAATGGGCAAACGCTGGCAAACATTGCACAACTACGTCTACCTGGCGGCCGTTTTACTTCCGCTGCATTATCTGTGGTCGGTAAAAGTATTATCACCGCTCCCCATTATTTATGCCCTCTGTTTTCTCGTGCTACTGGCTTTTCGCTATAAAAAGCTGTTACGCAAAGTCGGGTACAAAGGTGTGTTTATGAAAAGTGAATGAATCACGGTAAACTTCTCATCACACCTAAACAGAACGAGAACAAAAAATGAGTAACAATGATAATTACCATCAGCTCACCCGCACGTTCCAGCGGCTCTCTCGCTTCTCCCACCTCTCGGCAATCGCCAGTTGGGACATGTTTACCATGATGCCATCTGGCGGCAGCAAAGCTCGCGGCGAAGCACTGGCCGAGCTGAGCGTGCTTGAGCACCAGTTGTTAACCGACCCGAAAGTGGCAACGTGGATCGCCGCAGCCCAACAGGAAGACCTTAACGATGTTGAGCAAGCCAACCTGCGCGAAATGTCGCGACTGCATCATCAGGCATCCTTACTACCTGAATCGTTGGTAGAAGCGAAATCACTCGCGGGTAGCCGCTGTGAGCATGCCTGGCGCAGCCAGCGACCAGCCAATGACTGGGAGGGATTTTCCGAAAACCTGAAAGAGGTCGTGAAGCACAGTCGTGAAGAAGCCCGGCTGCGTGCCGAAGCCACAGGCTGTTCGCCGTATGACGCGCTACTGGACATATTCGAACCAGGGATGACCAGTGCCCAATTGGATGTCTTGTTTGCAGACGTTAAGAGCTGGTTACCGGATCTGCTCAACAAGGTGGTGGCAAAGCAGTCTCAGCAGTCGCTCATCGCCCCGGTTGGGCCTTTCCCAACCGCAATCCAGCGAGAGTTGGGCCTTGAAACGATGGCGCAGTTGGGATTCGATTTTACTGCTGGTCGACTGGATATCAGTGCGCACCCCTTCTGTGGTGGCGTACCTGAAGATGTGCGTATCACCACCCGCTATGATGAAAACGAATTACTTAGCGCGCTGTTTGGCGTGATCCATGAAACCGGTCACGCCCGCTATGAGCAAAATCTGCCGCACAGTTGGTCAGGGCAACCTATCGCCCTGGCACGCTCAACCGCCATTCATGAGTCCCAGAGTCTGTTCTTTGAGATGCAACTGGGGCGCAGTAAAGCATTTCTGACGCGGTTAATTCCTGCTGTGACGCGCCACTTTGGCGATCAGGCTGCGTTTGAAGAAAGCAATTTCATCGCCTGGAACCAGCAGGTTAAACCCGGTTTTATCCGTGTTGATGCCGACGAGGTGAGCTATCCTGCTCACGTTATCCTGCGTTATGAAATCGAACGCGCGCTCATTAATGGCGATATTGAAGTAGATGATATCCCGGCATTGTGGAATGAGAAAATGCAGTCCTGGCTTGGGCTGTCAACCATCGGTAACTATCGTAACGGTTGTATGCAGGATATTCACTGGACCGATGGCGGCTTTGGCTACTTCCCTTCCTATACTTTAGGCGCCATGTATGCGGCGCAGTTATTCAGTGCCGCTAACCGCGCATTGCCTGATTTAGAGCAGTCTATTGCGCAAGGTGAGTTTGGTGCCCTGTTTGACTGGTTACGTCAGAATATCTGGCAGCATGGCAGCCGTTTTACCACTGAACAGCTTATTACCCAGGCCACCGGAGAGCCGCTCAGCAGCCGTTATTTCCGCGCTCACCTGGAAGCCCGCTATTTGTAATCTCATACCGTGAGTCATTGTACATATCGTTACACGCCGAAACCAATGACTCACGGAAGCCCTGTGATTACAGCGATATAGTTATTTCAACGGCCCCGCAGTGGGGTTGAATGAAAAACCAAATCGAGGGTATGAGAATGAAAAAAGTATTAGCTCTGGTTGTTGCCGCTGCTATGGGTCTGTCTTCTGCTGCATTTGCTGCTGAAACAACTGCTACCACCGCTCCGGCTGCTGCTGCAACCACCAAAGCAGCTCCGGCAAAAACCACTCATCATAAAAAACAGCACAAAGCAGCACCGCAGAAAGCGCAGGCTGCCAAGAAACACGCTAAAAAATCCACCACAAAACCGGCTGTAGAACAGAAAGCGCAGGCAGCTAAGAAACACACCAAAAAAGCAGCGACCAAACCCGCTGCAGAACAAAAAGCACCAGAGCAGAAAGCTCAGGCAGCAAAAAAACACACCAAAAAAGCCGTAAAACACGACACCGCTAAACCCGCTGCTCAACCAGCTGCATAACACATTTATAGTTACTATGGCGTCCCCCACGCCATAGCATACGGCGCTAAATCGACCTGATTTAGCGCCGCCTTTTGGAGGGTAAAATGGTGTCACATTATCGCTTTGAGTTCATTCTTATTACCCTGATAATTTGCGCCCTCATTGCCATGCATTTTTATCTTTCCTGAGTGTAGTTATCTGATTTTACTCCCACTTTCCCGCCGTCCCGTCTATAGTATTAACTGAGGGTTTGCTGTTAAAAATCATAATTCCCCACCAGAGTGTGATATGCATAAAACCATTGCTGTGTTACTGGGTTCAATTTGTTTACTTCCTGTCGTTGCGCATGCGGACCAGCCTGCAACGGCCAGCGCTGAAGCAGAAAACGTAAAAACGCTGTTTTTTGGTCATGACGATCGCATAAAAGTGACTGACCCAACGCAATCTCCTTGGGACGCTATCGGGCAACTGGAAACCGCCAGCGGTAACCTGTGTACCGCCACGCTCATATCACCACGTCTGGCACTGACTGCCGGACACTGCTTACTCACCCCCCCGAAAGGCAAGCCGGATAAAGCCGTGGCATTACGCTTCGTGTCGAAAAAGGGTGTCTGGCGCTACGAGATCCACGGCATTGAAGGACGGGTTGATCCCTCGCTCGGAAAACGTTTAAAAGCCGATGGCGATGGCTGGATTGTGCCGCCTTCCGCGGCCCCGTGGGATTTTGGTCTGGTGGTGCTGCGTTACCCACCTTCTGGCATCACACCGCTGCCATTATTTGAAGGTGATAAAACGGCATTAACCGCGGCGCTGAAAACCGCAGATCGTAAAGTTACGCAGTCGGGTTACCCGGAAGATCATCTCGATGACTTGTACACGCATCAGGATTGCGTGGTGACCGGTTGGGCGCAGAATACCGTTTTGTCGCACCAGTGCGACACACTCCCGGGCGACAGCGGTTCACCATTGATGTTGAAGACAGATACTGGCTGGCAGTTGATTGGTGTACAAAGCTCCGCTCCGGCGGCGAAAGATCGCTGGCGGGCCGATAATCGCGCCATATCCGTGACCGGTTTTCGCGATAAGCTGGATGAGTTGGCGAACAAATAACTTATGCTGCCCGTAGTAACGGGCAGCACTGAGATCAGGCAAGTTTAATCATCACCATTCCGGCAAGCAGCAGCGCCAAACCGATCCAGCCTTTATGATTCAGGCGCTGACCAAACAATACCCAACCTGCCGCTAACGTCGCGGCAATCCCAAAGCCGCCCCACAAGGCGTAGGCAACAGAAAGGTCGATACCTTTTACCGCCTGGGACAGCGCGCTAAAGGCCGCTAACACCGCTGCCAGCGACAGCACGCCATAAGTCTTGCGGCGAAACCCATCTGAAAATTTCAAAAAGACGTTAGCGACGATTTCGAGCACAATGGCTATGCCAAGCCATGCGCCGTGAACCCACTCAAACTGCTGCATGGCTCACCTCTCTGCCCGCCTTTGTCGGTTTTCGTGTACCGGATTTAATCAGCACAATACCTAACACCAGCGAGACCAGTCCAGCCACCTTCATCGTGGACAAGGTTTCGTCAAATAACAGCACGCTGAACAGCGTAATAAATAAAATACCGATACCTTCCCATAAGGCATAGGCCACACCAAGGGCAATTTTTTTAACGGCAAAACTGAGAAAAATATACGATAAGGCAATCATTACCAGCATTAAAATAAAGCCCGAATTACCATGGCCGACGCTTGCCCATTTCATTGACAGCGTACCAGTAATTTCAGCCGCGATGGCCAGACCTAATAATATCCAGTAAAACATAATGCTTCTCCTGCTTGAGAATATAGTCCTTTGGGCCTACTGCATGCAGTAAACCAAAAAATAAAATTAGTTAGCTCAGCGCACAGCGCCAGCTCAGGCAGAAGAAAGGACTAAAGCGCGTTGCGCCAGTGTTGCTCACCCGCAAGCAAGAAAGTGGAGGAGGTACGAAGAAGTGAAGGTAAACGCAAAAACATCCTGAACATATTGTCCATAATATTACAATTATCCGCAGTGTTGCTTCTCATCATCGCGGATGATAATTGTCCTCGGTAGTTAAACACAGATGATTTGTACCATAGCTTCAATGCGAACTCAAAGTCTTTTCACTTCTTTACCTGCCCCATTTGATTTTTGTTATAACGGCTCGACGCAAATCACATTATTATTCAGATTCAAAAATGAAAAATGCAGGAATACACATGGCGAAACCGATCATCACGCTTAACGGCCTAAAAATAGTCATTATGCTGGGCATGCTGGTTATCATTCTGAGCGGCATCCGCGTTGCCGCAGATATCATCGTCCCATTTATTCTGGCGTTATTTATTGCCGTCGTGCTTAACCCCGTGGTGCAGCGGATGGTCAAACTTCGCATACCGCGCGTAATAGCGGTATCATTGCTCATTGTTATTATTGTGATGCTAATGGTGTTGCTATTAGCGTATTTAGGTACATCCTTAAATGAGCTTGCGCGAACGCTGCCGCAGTATCGCTCTTCACTGGTTATCCCACTCAAAAACCTTGAGCCGTGGTTACAGCGCGCAGGGATCGGCGTTTCCGTAGATGAACTCGTCAAATATATCGACCCGAATGCAGCAATGACGCTGGTGACCAATTTACTGGCGCAGTTGTCTAATGCCATGTCATCGATATTTTTACTGCTGTTGACGGTGGTTTTTATGCTGCTGGAAGTACCGCAGTTACCCAACAAACTCAAACAAATGATGAGTCGTCCCATTGAGGGAATGGCGGCGATTCAACGCGCCATAGACAGCGTTTCCCACTATCTGGTGCTCAAAACGGCGATCAGCATTGTGACCGGGTTGGTGGCCTGGGGCATGCTCGCCGCACTCGACGTGCGTTTCGCTTTTGTCTGGGGACTGCTGGCCTTTGCGCTCAACTATATTCCTAATATCGGTTCGGTGCTGGCCGCCATTCCCCCTATTGCTCAGGTGCTGGTATTTAGCGGCCTTTATGACGCCCTGGTGGTTTTCGCAGGTTATCTGGTCATTAACCTGGTGTTCGGGAATATCCTCGAACCGCGGATTATGGGACGTGGACTTGGGTTGTCTACGCTGGTGGTGTTTCTGTCGTTAATCTTCTGGGGCTGGTTACTGGGGCCTGTCGGGATGCTGCTTTCTGTACCGCTGACCATCATCGTGAAAATCGCGCTTGAGCAAACCAACGGCGGTCAAAGCATTGCCGTGTTGCTGAGCGATCTCAATAAAGAGTGAATTCGCCCCGCCATTGCGGGCATTTTTATCGTTTAGCCCGTAGCGCCAGAACGGCGCTACACAACGTAAATAACGCAATTATCCAGGCCATAGTCCATGGCGTTCCGTCGCTGAAGGCGGCCAGCAGCAATGACGAGATAATGCCGCTACCGTATTGTAACGCGCCAATCAGCGCGGAGGCTGAACCGGCGATGCTCGGTACTGCGTCCAGCGCAGCAGCGGTTGAAGTAGCAGCGATAATGCCATTCATTGAGAAAAACAGAAAAACGGTGATGATAATGGCTTCAACGCCACCTGACTCCAGCTTAACCAGCACCGCAAGCGCCACTGCAGCCAGCGCCGCCAGCATCGTCGCATACTTTAGCAGTTGCTCCAGAGAATGCCGTTGCACCAGACGACGGTTTACTACGCTCATGACCATGACTCCGACAATATTGAGCGCAAACAGCCAGCCGTATTGCTGTGGTTCAACATGGTAATAGCTAATATAAACAAACGGCGAACCGGTAATAAACGCATACGCGGCAACGTAATAACACGTCAGGCTCAGGGTGTAGCGCATAAAACGTCCATTGGCGAATAACGAACGATAATTACGAAATGCGCCAGCTAAAGAAGCTTTCACCCGTTTCTCTTCCGGCAATGTTTCCGGCAGCCAGTTTAAGGAGATAAACATCAGCGCCCCTATCACCGCCAGCAGCCAAAAAACAGAGTGCCAGGTGCTCAGGCGAATAATTTGTCCGCCAATCAACGGTCCTGCTATTGGCGCAATCGCCATGACCAGCACCAGAGTTGAAAGCATTTGCGCCGCGCGAGTACGTGCAAAGAGATCGCGGATCATCGCCCGCGCCAGCATAGGTCCGGTACAGGCTCCAAGCGCCTGAAAAACTCGCCAGAAAACAATTTGCGTAATACTCGTGGACATCGCACATCCTGCGGAGCCGATGATAAAAAGCACCATGCCAATTAACAGCGGTTTACGCCGTCCCAGATGATCGCTTATCGGCCCCCAAATCAATTGCGCAATGGCGAAACCTACCAAAAAACCGGTGATCGTCAGTTCTACATTGCCATGTAAATCCTCTGCCATTGTCGGCATTGCCGGAAGATAAATGTCGGTGGAAAGCGAGGCAAAGGCCATCAGGCCACTGAGGATCAGAATAAAAGTAAGACCAGTCTGGCTTGCTATAGCCGCCGACGAGGCATGTTTACGTGTACTCATAGCGCCCTGTTATGTTCTAAAAAGTCAGGAAGCAGTATATACACGGCGTTTTACGGTGATTAGACGGTTAAAACCGTATGGGTTTATGAGCGGTAATCATGAATAGCGGAGTATTAAAAAGACGGCCTCCGCAGAGGCCGTCTTGGTTTGCGCTGACGATTACAGCGCTTTCAGGATCGCATCCACGCTGGCTTTGGCATCGCCAAACAGCATATGGGTGTTTTCTTTAAAGAACAGCGGGTTCTGCACGCCAGCATAGCCGGTGTTCATAGAACGTTTGAACACGATAACGTTCTGCGCTTTCCATACTTCCAGCACCGGCATACCGGCGATTGGGCTACGCGGATCGTCCTGCGCCGCCGGGTTTACCGTATCGTTGGCGCCAATCACCAGCACGGTATCGGTATCGGCGAAATCATCATTGATTTCATCCATTTCCAGCACGATGTCATAGGGTACTTTGGCTTCCGCCAGCAGTACGTTCATATGACCTGGCAAGCGCCCTGCTACCGGGTGAATACCAAAGCGTACCTTGATGCCGCGGGCGCGCAGTTTCTCGGTGATTTCAGCAACCGGATATTGCGCCTGTGCCACGGCCATGCCATAGCCCGGGGTGATTATCACGGAGTGCGAGTTCTTCAGCATTTCTGCCGTGTCTTCCGCATTAATCTCACGATGCTCACCGACTTCTTCATCAGACCCCGTAGAAGAACCGTCAGAACCAAAGCCACCGGCAATCACGCTGATAAACGAACGGTTCATCGCCTTACACATGATGTAAGACAGGATCGCACCGGAAGAACCGACCAGCGCACCGGTGACGATCAGCAGATCGTTGCTGAGCATAAAGCCCGCCGCCGCCGCCGCCCATCCTGAATAGGAGTTAAGCATTGAAACGACGACCGGCATATCCGCACCGCCGATGGACGCCACCAGATGCCAGCCAAAAGCTAACGCAATAATGGTCATCACCAGCAGCGCCAGAACCTGCAGACCCACGCTTTCGGTACGAACAAACACCACCAGCAGCAGGAAAGAAACAACCAGCGCCGCCAGGTTCATTTTGTGACGATTCGGCAGCATCAGCGGTTTAGAGGAGATCTTACCGCGCAGTTTGCCAAACGCCACCACGGAACCGGTAAAGGTCACCGCACCGATGAAGATACCAAGGAACACTTCCGTCAGGTGAATGTTCACCAGAATCGGTTCCAGGCCCGTGTCGTGATACAGGTAGCTGTTGAAACCCACCAGCACCGCCGCCAGACCGACGAAGCTGTGCAGAATCGCCACCAGCTCCGGCATCTCGGTCATCTCGACTTTCTTCGCCAGACGAATACCAATCGCGCCGCCGATGATCATCGCCACCAGGATCCACGCAACGTTGCCGGTCTCCGGGCCAAAAATCGTGGCAATCAGCGCAATCGCCATCCCGGCGATACCGTAGTTGTTACCCTGTTGAGAGGTTTCGTGTTTCGAAAGCCCCGCCAGGCTGAAAATAAACAGGATCGCGGCAACAATGTATGCAGCTGTAACTAATCCTCCAGACATATGTTACCCCTTAGTTTTTCCGGAACATTTTCAGCATGCGCTGAGTCACGGTGAAGCCACCGAAAATATTAATGCTGGCAATAAGCACCGCGATAAAGCTCAGGAAACTCACCCAGCCACCCTGGCCAATTTGCAATAACGCCCCGACAACGATGATCCCGGAGATAGCGTTCGTCACGGACATCAGCGGAGTGTGTAGCGCGTGCGACACATTCCAGACCACGTAGTAACCCACTACACAGGAAAGCGCAAACACCGTAAAGTGACCCAGGAACTCTTTCGGCGCGACATCAGCGAGCCAGCCAAACAGTATGACGACCAGCGCCATCAACGCATATTTGCGCCACGGTGAGGCCGGTTTTTTCTCTTCTTTCGGCCGGGCGCGGCTTTTGGCGCAGCCTGCGGCTGAGCAGAAACCTGGATCGGCGGCGCAGGCCAGGTGATTTCACCCTCGCGAACCACCGTAACGCCACGTACGACCACGTCGTCAAAATCGACGGTGATATTGCCGTCTTTCTCTTTGCACAACAGCTTGAGCAGGTTAACGAGGTTCGTGCCATAAAGCTGGGAAGACTGCGTCGGCAGTCGGCCTGGCAGATCGGTATAACCGATAACCTTCACCCCGTTCTCGGTGGTGGTCACTTGGTTAGGCACGGTGTATTCGCAGTTACCGCCGTTTTGCGCGGCGAGATCGACAATCACGCTGCCCGCCTTCATCGAATCGACCATTTCACGGGTGATCAGTTTCGGTGCCGGTTTGCCCGGAATCAACGCGGTGGTAACGATAATATCAACGTCTTTCGCCTGAGCGGCGAAGAGCGCCATTTCAGCTTTGATGAACGCTTCGGACATCACCTTGGCGTAACCGTCGCCGCTGCCGGCCTCTTCTTTAAAGTCCAGTTCGAGGAATTCAGCGCCCATACTCTGAACTTGCTCTTTCACTTCCGGACGGGTGTCAAAAGCACGAACAATAGCGCCCAGGCTGTTTGCCGCACCGATAGCTGCCAGACCAGCCACACCCGCACCAATCACCATGACCTTGGCAGGTGGAACCTTGCCCGCGGCGGTGATCTGGCCGGTGAAGAAGCGGCCAAATTCATGTGCGGCTTCAACAATGGCCCGATACCCGGCGATATTCGCCATCGAGCTTAAGGCATCCAGCGACTGCGCGCGCGAAATACGCGGCACGGAGTCCATCGCCATAACCGTCACGTTGCGCTCTGCCAGCTTTTGCAATAGCTCAGGGTTTTGCGCGGGCCAAAGAAAACTCACCAGCGTCGTGCCCGGGTTGAGCAACGGGATTTCCGCCTCTTCCGGCGCGTTGACCTTCAGGATGATCTCTGACTGCCAGACGGCATTTCCGTCAACAATTTCTGCGCCTGCTTGTACAAACGCCTTATCGTCAAAACTTGCCAGTTGACCTGCACCGCTTTCAACCGCGACGCTGAAACCCAACTTAAGCAGCTGCTCAACCGTCTTCGGCGTAGCTGCGACGCGGGTTTCATTGGTTAACCGTTCTCTTGGTATGCCAATTCGCATAATGTTCCCTTCCATCTGTATTTGTGATGATGGTTTATCAATGTTCGCACGAGGCATGCGCGCACTCTCGAAAGAGGTCAGTGTTACCCCAATAAAATAAAACAGTAACAAACTCTGTATAACCTACTGAAAATGACGCCTGTGATCTAGCGCCAAAAAACAGTATTTATTATGAAATTCGCGAAATAGAGATGAATCGGAGCGCTGGCAGATAAAATACCCTAAAAATAGCCCACAAAGGCCGATAATTCGCTCAAGCGAAGCGGCAAAACATGATTACGTGCCTGCCAAAAACAATTGATTAACATTAAATTAACTTATGAAATTCAACCGCTTTATCAGTTTTGGTCGCCAAATGCCGAAATTTTCGACATATCACAAAATGTTATCTGTGTTGTTACGTCACGTGGCACGATGAGTGAAAAATGACGCAGACACTGACACAATTTAAATGCAATAATCAGCGACGTTTCTAGTCAATAACAATACCAGTACCTGGTTTGCGCAAGGCGAAGGATTATTTTTATGAAGCTTAAGAACACTCTCCTGGCGTCCGCACTTATTTCTGCGACTGCTTTTTCTGTAAATGCAGCGACAGAATTGACGCCGGAGCAAGCGGCTGCCCTGAAACCCTATGACCGCATTGTGGTTACCGGTCGTTTTAATGCTATCGGTGACGCGGTGACCGCCGTATCACGCCGTGCAGATAAAGACGGTGCAGCCTCCTTTTATGTTGTTGATACCTCAGATTTTGGCAGCGGCGGTAACTGGCGCGTTGTAGCCGACATCTATAAAGCCGATGCTGAAAAAGCGGAAGCGTCCAAAAACCGTGTCATTAACGGCGTTATGGAATTACCGAAAGATCAGGCCGTTCTGATAGAACCATTCGATACCGTTACGGTGCAGGGTTTCTACCGCAGCCAGCCTGAAGTGAACGATGCCATCACCAAAGCAGCGAAAGAGAAAGGCGCTTACTCCTTCTACATCGTGCGCCAGGTCGATGCCAACCAGGGCGGCAACCAGCGTATTACCGCATTCATCTATAAAGCTGATGCGAAAAAACGCGTAGTACAAAGCCCTGATGCGATCCCAGCAGATTCAGATGCCGGACGTGCCGCATTAGCCGCCGGTGGCGAAGCCGCGAAGAAAGTTGAGATCCCAGGCGTTGCGACTACCGCGTCTCCGAGCGCTGAAGTCGGTCGTTTCTTCGAAACGCAATCCACCAAAGGTGGGCGTTACACTGTCACGCTGCCGGATGGAACCAAAGTTGAAGAACTGAACAAAGCAACCGCCGCTATGATGGTGCCGTTCGACAGCATCAAGTTCACCGGTAACTATGGCAACATGACTGAAATCTCTTACCAGGTAGCCAAACGCGCAGCGAAGAAAGGCGCTAAGTATTATCACATCACCCGCCAGTGGTCTGAACGTGGTAATAACATGACCATCAGCGCTGACCTGTATAAGTAATACTCAGTACCTTATCAGGTCTACAGCCTTGTAGACCTGATAATTTCCCGCCATCCTCCCCTCAGGCAAAACAAAAACAGCAGTATTAAGACTACTTTTCACACTATTAGTCACAAATCTCTCTATCCCCATTGCATGCGTTCTCTTCTCTCCGTAAAATCCCGCGCCTTAGTGGCTTTCACCATTTTTATGCGGTTTGCCAAAATAATTATTCTCTCACTCTCGTTTTTGTCACTGGATACAAATGGAAAAGAAATTGGGTCTGAGCGCACTCACCGCGCTGGTTTTAAGCTCAATGCTCGGCGCTGGTGTTTTCAGCCTGCCACAAAATATGGCGGCGGTAGCAAGCCCGGCTGCATTACTGATTGGTTGGGCGATTACCGGTGCGGGTATCCTTTTGCTCGCCTTTGCCATGCTGATTCTGACGCGTATCCGTCCTGAACTGGATGGTGGCATATTTACCTATGCACGTGAAGGTTTCGGTGAGCTGATTGGCTTTTGCTCCGCGTGGGGATACTGGCTGTGTGCTGTTATCGCTAACGTTTCGTATCTGGTGATTGTTTTCTCTGCGCTCAGCTTCTTTACCGACACGCCGGAGTTACGTCTGTTTGGCGACGGTAATACCTGGCAGTCGATTGTTGGCGCATCGGTGCTGTTGTGGGTGGTCCATTTTCTGGTGCTGCGTGGTGTGCAAACGGCAGCCAGTATTAACCTGGTGGCGACGCTGGCGAAATTACTGCCGCTTGGTCTGTTTATCGTGCTGGCGTTTATGCTGTTTAAGCTCGACACCTTTACCCTCGATTTTACCGGCGTAGCGTTGGGCGTTCCCGTCTGGGAGCAGGTAAAAAACACCATGCTCATCACCCTGTGGGTTTTCATCGGTGTGGAAGGCGCGGTGGTGGTTTCAGCTCGTGCCAGAAACAAACGCGACGTCGGACGCGCTACGCTGCTGGCGGTACTCGCCGCGCTGGGCGTTTACCTGCTTGTCACCCTGCTGTCTCTGGGCGTTGTCGCGCGTCCCGAACTGGCGGAGATCCGCAACCCGTCAATGGCCGGTCTGATGGTGAAAATGATGGGGCCATGGGGTGAAATTATTATTGCCGCAGGTCTGATTGTCTCCGTGTGCGGTGCTTATTTAAGCTGGACGATTATGGCGGCGGAAGTGCCGTTCCTCGCCTCCACGCACAAAGCGTTTCCACGCATTTTTGCGCGGCAGAACGCGCAAGGCGCGCCATCGGCGTCGCTGTGGCTGACCAACATCTGCGTACAGATTTGCCTGGTGCTGATCTGGCTCACAGGTTCCGACTACAATACGTTATTAACCATCGCCTCAGAAATGATTCTGGTGCCCTATTTACTGGTCGGCGCATTTCTGCTGAAAATTGCCACTCGTCCAATTCATAAGGCTGTCGGTATCGGAGCGAGTATTTATGGCATATGGTTATTGTATGCGTCAGGTCCGATGCACCTGCTGCTGTCTGTGGTGCTGTATGCGCCAGGGCTGCTGGTCTTCCTTTATGCCCGTAAAACACACGCGCATGAAAACGTATTAAAACGCCAGGAAATGGCGCTGATCGGCCTGCTGCTTGTTGCTGCTGTTCCGGCGACCTGGATGTTGATGGGGTAACATTGTCCCCATCGTTCGCGACACATGGAGATTACGATGGGTAAAAAACCCCCTTTGCCAATTCTTATCACCGGAGGAGGTCGACGTATCGGCCTCGCCGTCGCATGGCACTTTATTAATCAAAAACAGCCAGTTATTGTCAGCTACCGCACGCATTATCCGGCTATTGATGGCCTGCGAGATGCGGGCGCGCTGTGTATCCAGGCTGATTTTTCCACCGATGAAGGCGTACTGGCCTTTGCGGATGAGGTCAAAGCACAGACGGATGGCCTGCGCGGTATTGTGCATAATGCCAGTGCCTGGCTTGCAGAAAAGCCCGGTGCGCCGTTAACCAAAGTGCTGTCGGCCATGATGCAGATTCACGTCAATACCCCCTACCTGCTCAACCACGCGCTGGAAGGATTGCTGCGCGGGCATGGACACGCGGCCAGCGATATTATCCATTTTACGGATTATGTTGTAGAGCGTGGCAGCGATAAGCACATTGCTTATGCAGCCAGCAAAGCGGCGCTGGACAACATGACCCGCTCGTTCGCGCGCAAACTGGCACCGGAAGTGAAAGTGAACGCGATTGCCCCCTCGCTAATCCTGTTTAACGAGGGTGACGATGCAGAGTATCGTCAGCAGGCATTGAACAAATCACTGATGAAAACAGCGCCGGGTGAAAAAGAGGTCATTGATTTAATTGACTATCTGTTGACCAGCTGTTTTGTCACCGGGCGTAGTTTTGCCCTTGATGGCGGGCGTCATCTGCGTTAGTGCAATTTAATCCAACAAAAAATAAGCAACCATGCGCTCAGGCCCCAGCACACCACTGAACCGCCGAGCGCAACGGGTAAGCGCATAAATCCGGTGAAATACCACAGCGAAACGAGGTAGACAAAATAGGGAATAATCGACCACATGCTGAAGACAATGGTTGTACGCAACGCTTCGATCCCACGTTCACTGGCCACGATATAGTGGGCAATCAACGCAAAGGTCGGGAACAACGGAATTAATCCGGCAATATAGTAGTTCTTTGTTTTCGCCAGCACACCAATTAACACCACCACCAGCGCACCGAGCGCCGCTTTTATAACGAGTCCCATCACTCTGCCTTAACACATCAATAACATCAGCCCCTAGCATAACGGAAGCGTTCTTGTTTAGAAAAGATTAATGGAAGGAAAAACCGGGGCGGTGTATGTTGGCGTTTTATATTCAAAATGAATGATATGAACACCATCGTATTTGTTGAAGATGATCCCGAAGTTGGCTCGCTGATTGCAGCCTATCTGGCCCGGCATGATATTGAGGTTATCGTTGAGCCTCGAGGTGATTTGGCCGAGGAGAAAATCCTGCAAGTTCAACCCGATTTGGTGTTATTAGATATCATGCTGCCGGGCAAAGATGGGATGACTATCTGCCGCGATTTGCGCGGACGCTGGCAGGGTCCAATTGTCCTGCTCACCTCGCTGGACAGCGATATGAACCATATCCTGGCGCTGGAAATGGGTGCCTGTGACTATATTCTGAAGACAACGCCGCCAGCAGTGCTGCTTGCTCGCCTGCGTCTGCATCTGCGCCAGAATGAACATTCAGTCCAGTCTAAAGGCATTCAGGCGGCAACCATCACGCCGCACACGACGCTGCGCTTTGGCACACTCACTATCGACCCAACAAATCGTTCCGTGCTGCTCGGCGGCGAGCAAGTCTCTCTTTCCACCGCAGATTTTGAATTACTGTGGGAGCTGGCAACCCATGCCGGGCAAATTATGGACCGCGATGCGCTGCTGAAGAACCTGCGCGGCGTAAGTTATGACGGCATGGATCGCAGCGTTGATGTCGCGATTTCCCGGTTACGCAAAAAACTGCTCGATAACGCGACTGAACCCTATCGAATCAAAACGGTGCGCAACAAAGGTTATCTGTTCGCACCGCACGCCTGGGACGATGAACCTCAAATGTAATCCCATCGGGCCGACCATTATACGTTACACCGTCACTTATAATATCACCCAGATTTGGGTGATGAAGATGGTGTGTATCATCACCGCGAATTAGTCAGCCCTCAAGTAAGATCCGAGCCTTCCCTTTCACGGAAGGCTTTCTTTTGTGTTAACTAAACGTCAGCCCGTCGTATTTTTTCCAACGGTAATTTACTGCAGAAATAATCCAGCAGCCGATAAAGACGCCAATAATCGCAAACCCGACATTCCCCATATGGTCACTCAACTCGCTGACGGTATCCCACAAACCTCCCTGGAGCGAAAATGCGTCAGAGAGAAGCCCCAGCGCCTCCAGCCCGCCAATAAATAGCGCAACAATTACCGAGGTCCCGGTGATGGTCATATTGTAATAGAGCTTACGCTGCGGCTTATTGAATGCCCATCCGTAGGCCTCAACCATCAGGATACTGTCAAGGCAGTCAATCAGCGCCATGCCGCAGGTAAACAGCGCCGGGAACACGAGAATTGACCACACCGACATGCCACTGGACGCGCTTGAAGCAGAAATTCCGAGCAGAGAAATTTCAGTAGCGGTATCAAAACCCAGGCCAAACAAAAAGCCGACAAAATACATATGCCAGTCTTTGCCTACCAGCCGAAACGCCGAGCGGAAAAGCCAGTTCAGCGGGCCTGAAACTGTCATATCCTCTGTGGTGCCATCGTAAGTACCGGTGCGTTTTAGATGACGAAAAGCCTTCCAGACATGACAGAAAATAACGAGATTAATGGTAGCCAGAATCAGCAGAAATACGGCAGAGACCGTGGTACCTATCAGACCGCCGACATTCTGAAACCATGCCATGTGTTGCTTAAACACGCTGGTGGTCAACGCAATGCCAATGCTTGCCAGTACCACAATGGTGGAATGCCCCAGGGAAAACCAGGCTCCCGTCGTCAGGGCGCGTTTTTTCTGCTGCATAAGTTTGCGCGTAGCGCTATCTATCGCGGCGATATGATCGGCATCAACAGCATGGCGCAAACCATAGCACCATGCGATCAGACTAAGCGCCAGTAACGACGTGTTGTTGCTAAACGCGGTGAAAGCCCACAGCCACGCCACGATGTTTGCCCCGATGAGTAAGACCATCAACAAAATAATGTTCGGGCGTTTTTTTAATAATAAAAACAATGCGTTCATTGCTCACAGCCTGTCAAATTTGCGCTAAAAAACACACTACACCGCCGTTCACTGATTGATTAATAAAACATTTACCAGGCTAATGATAACTCTAAAGAATTACCAGCCCAGTGTCGTAGATCAAAATTGATTACCCCCAAAAGCGAGTTCCGCGCTCGCTAACTCTGCGATGCGCAGGGGTATCGTGGCGCAGTCTCCTTCTTGCAAAAACCAGGCAGACGACAACCCACACCAGGCAATAATCCACATCAGCAAACGTTGCCGTTCAATCCTCGCGATTTCAGACACAATATTTACCCGTTGTGCGAATCTTTCTGGCTCAATGGCGACAGGTTTGGTGGGATCGGCAAGATCGGGATTAGTAAAAATATTGGCGTAATCAAAGCCACGCTCGCCCACCAGCCCTTTAGGATCGATAGCCAGCCATCCTTTCGTTCCGAAATCAAGAATATTGCCGTGGTGTAAGTCACCGTGCAATACGACTTCATTCTGGGGAGAGGAGAGCAATACGTTTGCCACCTCTGCACAATGAGTCAGGATGCCGCCATGCTTTTTCGCGGCAGGAGCCAGACAGCGAAACCAATAAAGTAGCGGTGTTAACGCAGGCGTTGACGCATTCCGGGGGAGATGGAGTCGACTGGCTGCATGGCAAATAATGCGACAGGCCTGCGCATCATTGCCGGACCAGGACATGTCCGCTAAAGACCCCGCCCCGGTTGCACGTTCTAACAGAATCGCCCCTGCTGCATGAGCAAGCACTTTCGCAGCACCATTCCCGTTCCACCAGACCATTAGTTCGCAGCCGTTTCGTTCACTGTCATCGTCGGTGAGTTTGAGTATGGCTTTCTGACCATCTTTGGTCACCACGGGCAAAAGCTGTGATGTGTGCGTCTCAAGCGGTTGGCCATCAGGAGTAAGTCCCCAATGGCTGAGCCAAGTGTTGAACAGACTATTTTCCAAACATTATCCTCATTTTTTTCGCCGGAAATGACCCTCGACAGGGACGGTGTAGACATTATTCCTGCTTTCTGCTGGTTGGGCCACAACGACCCACGCCCACCATCACTGGCTTATCGTGTAGAGCACTAAAGGGCACACCCTTGCGTATCGGTGTGCCATGCTGACTGTGTTTTTTCAATAGAGGAAGACACGATGATCACGTTATGCAAAGCCTGTGGAACATCCTATGAGGTGGCAGACGCCCTTCCTGAACATTGCGATATCTGCCAGGACGAACGTCAGTATGTCCCCGCGACCGGACAGGAATGGGTCGATTTTGCCGCACTTTGTGCTTCGCACACAAATAAGTGGCGGCAACATGACAGCACCCTCCTCAGCATCAGCACCGTTCCTGGTTTTGCAATTGATCAAAAGGCGTTTATTCTGCGTACTCCAGAAGGCAATATTTTATGGGACTGCATTGCCACGCTCGACGACGCCACAAAAATGCTAATAACGTCCCTGGGCGGGCTTAAGGCCATCGCGATTTCGCATCCTCATTACTACACCACCATGCAAGACTGGGCTGACGAATTTAACGCTCCCATTTATCTCCATGCCAATGACCGCAAGTGGGTAATGCGCGACAGCCCGTGGATTAAATTTTGGGATGGCGACACCCTGGAACTGACACGCGACGTCAGTGTGATATGCCTCGGCGGACACTTTGCTGGCGGCTGCGTTCTGCACTGGGCGCGAGATGAAGGCGTGGTGCTTTCCGGCGATATCGTTCAGGTCACCCCTGGGGCGCATGCCGTCTCCTTTATGTGGAGCTACCCCAATATGTTGCCACTGCCAGCCGCAACGGTCAGCGACATTACCCACCGCCTGAGTACGGTGAAATTTAAGCAACTCTATGGCGCGTTTGAAGGGAAAGACATAACGAAAAATGCCGATGACATCGTGCAGCGCTCAGGTGAAAAGTACGTTTCCTGTCTCAAGTAAGCAGGCTGCCTGTCACTGATGTTCACCAGGATGAAATGGGATAGAAATGATAGGCCGCTCCGATGACAGACACATTAACTATCACACTGATAATAAAGTAGGTTTTGAATGGCTGTTTTTGTGTTTTATGGCGAAAGATTTGTTGAGCGGCTATCGCGCCCCCCCACCCGCCAACAACGCCAAATAGCAGCAAAGTGGACTCCGGCACTCGGCACCAGGCCCTGCGCGCTGCCATTTTATCCGCACCGTACATTGCCAACGTCAGTATGTTGGCGAGCAAAAACCATATAACAAAGGGATGCGAGGTGAAAATGCAGCCTAACGCTGCGAAAATAAGTAGTAAATAACAACAGCGATTGAAATTCATATTTTTATATCACAGCAATTTTGAGAGTATCGGTGAGCATTATATTATGTATTCGGTGATTTTTTATGAAGAAGCTGTTTGTACAGTTTTATCTCCTGCTGTTTGTCTGCTTTCTGGTGATGACCCTGCTGGTCGGCCTGGTCTATAAATTCACCGCAGAGCGCGCAGGCAGACAATCGCTCGACGATTTAATGAAAAGCTCGTTATATCTGATGCGCAGCGAGCTTCGCGAGATCCCGCCACGTGACTGGGGTAAAACGCTGAAGGAGATGGATTTGAACCTCTCCTTTGACCTGCGCGTTGAACCGCTAAATAAGTACACGCTGGACGTTCAAACAATGCAACGTTTGCGCGAAGGCGATATCGTGGCGCTTGACGATCAGTACACATTTATTCAACGGATCCCACGCAGCCATTACGTGCTGGCCGTCGGCCCGCTTCCCTATCTCTATTTTCTCCATCAAATGCGTTTGCTGGACATCGCGTTGATGGCGTTTATTGCTATCTCGCTGGCCTTTCCGGTACTTATCTGGATGCGTCCGCACTGGCAGGAAATGCTGCGACTGGAAGCTGCTGCACAGCGTTTTGGGGAAGGACATCTGGGCGAACGCCTCCATTTTGACAGCGGTTCCAGCTTTGAGCGATTGGGTATCGCGTTTAACCAGATGGCAGACAATATCAATGCGCTAATCGCCAGTAAGAAACATCTTATTGATGGCATTGCCCATGAGCTTCGTACCCCACTGGTACGCTTACGTTACCGGCTGGAAATGAGTGATAACCTCACCGCGCAGGAATCCCAGGCGCTGAATCGCGATATTGGCCAACTGGAAGGGTTAATCGAAGAATTACTGACCTATGCCCGGCTGGACCGCCCGCAAAATGAACTGAAGCTCAGCGTACCAGACCTGGCCGTTTGGCTGACAACCCATCTGGAGGATGTGCAAAGTGTAAACCCTGAGCGTGCGGTGCGCTTACGCCATCTTAATATTGGCGACTACGGCGCGCTGGATATGCGCCTGATGGAGCGCGTACTGGATAATCTACTGAATAACGCCCTGCGCTATTGCCAGTCTACGGTGCAAGCGAGTCTGTTATTGAATGGCAATCAGGCGACGCTGGTTGTGGAAGATGACGGTCCCGGTATTGCTCCAGACGCCCGCGAACAGGTTTTTGAACCGTTTGTACGCCTTGACCCCAGCCGTGACCGGGCGACTGGTGGTTGCGGGCTTGGGCTAGCCATTGTTCACTCGATCGCATTGGCTATGGGCGGTACGGTCGTTTGTGATGAAAGTGAACTCGGCGGCGCTCGCTTTTGTTTCAGTTGGCCCGTCTGGCATAACATTCCTGAAATTTCAGCTGCCTGACCCATTCGGCTCGGTGGTCAAATGGTGGAGGTTGTGCTATAAAAAAGTATGTTGTAACTAAAATGGTAAATCTATGGCCCGTTACGATCTCGTCGACCGCCTGAACGGCACCTTCCGCCAGATGGAGCAAGAGCTGGCGCTTCTGAACGACAATCTTTTGCAGCAGACGCTGCTGATTGCGCGCGTCTTCTCGTTACCGGAAGTGGCCAAAGAGGCAGAACATGCCCCACTGCAGAACATTGATGTTAAGCAGCATTTAGGTAAAGAGGCTGAAACGCTGGCGCTACGCCACTATCGTCATCTGTTTATCCAGCAACAGTCCGAGAATCGTAGCAGCAAAGCGGCCGTCCGCCTGCCAGGCGTACTGTGTTATCAGGTAGATAACGCAGCTCAGCGCGCTCTGGAAGAGCAAATACAGCGTATTAACCAGCTAAAAACCACCTTCGAGCGCATTGTCACGGTGGAATCAGGGCTGGCACCGGCAGCGCGTTTTGAATGGGTGCATCGCCACCTGCCGGGACTGATTACGCTGAATGCCTATCGTACGCTCACCCTTGTCAGAGAGCCTGCCACCCTGCGATTTGGCTGGGCCAACAAACACATTATTAAAAATCTGAAACGCGATGAAGTACTACAGCAACTGGAAAAAAGCCTGACGTCGCCGCGCAGCGTACATCCCTGGACGCGGGAAGAGTGGCAGGCGAAGCTTGAACGGGAATATCAGGATGTCGCCGCCCTGGGCCAGCAGGCGCGCCTGAAGATTAAACGGCCGGTAAAAGTGCAGCCCATCGCCCGCGTCTGGTACAAAGGAGAACAAAAGCAGGTGCAATATGCCTGCCCGACGCCCTTGATCGCGTTGCTCAACAATGAAAACGGCATGACCGTACCAGATATCGGCGAGTTACTGAATTATGATGCCGATAATGTTCAGCATCGTTTTAAACCTCAGGCGCAGCCGTTGAGATTGATTATTCCCCGGCTGCACCTGTACGTTGCGGATTAACTGCCTGGCCGCATACTGCCAACCATCAGTTCCGGGCGTACCCAGCTGTCAAACTCCGCTTCGGTTAGATACCCCAGCGCCAGGGCGGAAGCTTTTAACGTCAGCCCCTCTTTGTGCGCCTTTTTGGCAATTTCAGCGGCTTTATCATAACCGATATGGGTATTGAGCGCGGTCACCAGCATTAGCGACTCGTTGAGCAGTTGATCGATTCGTTCACGATTAGGCTCGATTCCTGTCGCGCAGTGCTCGTTAAAGCTTTCCATACCGTCAGCCAGCAGACGCACCGACTGCAGGAAATTGTGGATGACCATTGGTCGGTAAACGTTGAGCTCAAAATTACCTGACGCTCCGCCCATGTTGATGGCGACATCGTTGCCCATTACCTGACAGCAAAGCATGGTCAGCGCTTCACACTGGGTAGGATTGACCTTACCCGGCATAATGGAGCTGCCCGGTTCATTTTCAGGAATCGAAATTTCGCCAATCCCGCAACGTGGACCGGATGCCAGCCAGCGCACATCGTTGGCGATTTTCATCAGCGATGCCGCCAGCCCTTTTAGCGCGCCGTGGGCGTGAACCAGTGCATCGCAGGTAGCTAGCGCTTCAAATTTATTCGGTGCGGTAACGAACGGCGCACAGGTAATGTCCCGCAATTCATCCGCGACCCGACGGGCATATTCCGGATGCGTGTTCAGTCCGGTCCCTACCGCGGTTCCTCCCAGCGCCAGTTCCGCCACGTGGGGTAAGCTGTTTTCAATGTGTCTGAGGTTATGTTCAAGCATTGCCACCCAGCCGGAAATCTCCTGGCCGAGCGTAAGCGGGGTTGCATCTTGCAGATGTGTACGACCAATTTTGACGATATCCGCGAAAGCGTGTGATTTATCACTGAGCGTTTTGGTTAACACATTTAACTGCGGGATCAGTGAGTTACGCAGTGCCAGCAGCGCGGCAACGTGCATTGCGGTCGGGAACACATCATTCGAGCTTTGGCTTTTATTAACATCATCGTTGGGGTGAACTTTCCGTTCCATCCCCCGCACGCCGCCCAGCAACTCGCTGGCCCGGTTTGCCAGCACCTCGTTCATGTTCATATTGCTTTGTGTTCCTGACCCGGTTTGCCAGATGGCCAGCGGAAACTCATCGCGGTGTTTATCCGCCAACACCTCATCTGCGGCCTGCATAATAGCCCTGGCTTTATCCTCCGCCAGTAGCCCGAGATCCTGGTTAACCTTTGCTGCAGCGCGTTTCGTCAGCGCCAGCGCATGGATCAGCGAGACCGGCATTTTCTCCGTAGAGATACGAAAATGCTCCAGCGAACGTTGAGTTTGCGCGCCCCAAAGCTTATCGGCTGGAACATCAATCGCCCCCATTGAATCATTCTCGCGGCGTACCGTTACCATTACCTGCTCCTTACATTAACAATTGATTAGGTTATGTTTCGACATTGCCCATTTGCATTGGTCTTATGAGTATTAACGAGGATTAATCTGTCGTTTGGTGGTTCGTGCGGTAAAAAAAAAACCGCCCCGAAGGGCGGCTGACGTTACTTAACGCAGCGTGCGCACTGCGACGTCTGAATCTGCTTGAAGAAATCGTTGCCTTTGTCATCCACCAGGATAAACGCCGGGAAATCTTCCACTTCGATTTTCCAGATGGCTTCCATCCCCAGTTCAGGGTATTCCACACACTCCAGACTCTTGATACTGCCCTGGGCCAGCACCGCTGCCGGGCCGCCGATGCTGCCTAAGTAGAAGCCGCCATGCTTATGACAGGCATCGGTCACCTGCTGGCTGCGGTTGCCTTTTGCCAGCATGATCATGCTGCCACCTGCGGACTGAAGCTGGTCAACATACGAATCCATACGCCCTGCCGTGGTTGGTCCAAGCGAACCAGAGGCATAGCCTTCCGGCGTTTTTGCCGGGCCAGCGTAATAGATCGGATGATCTTTAACATACTGCGGCAAACTTTCGCCGTTATCCAGCCGTTCTTTCAGTTTCGCATGCGCAATATCACGGCCAACAATAATGGTACCGTTAAGCGACAGACGTGTAGAAACCGGGTACTGCGACAGCTGAGCCAGGATCTCTTTCATCGGACGATTGAGGTCAACGCGTACCGCTTCGCCTTCTCCCGCCTGGCGCAACTCTTCTGGTATATATTTGCCTGGATTATGCTCCAGTTTTTCGATCCAGATACCTTCACGGTTGATCTTAGCTTTGATATTTCGATCGGCTGAGCAAGAAACGCCCATACCAACCGGACACGACGCACCGTGACGCGGCAGGCGGATCACGCGGATATCATGAGCGAAGTACTTCCCGCCGAACTGCGCGCCCAGCCCCAAATTCTGTGCCTCAATCAGCAGCTCTTTTTCCAGCTCCACATCGCGGAATGCCTGACCATGTTCGTTACCTTCGGTCGGCAGCTCATCGTAATATTTAGCCGACGCCAGTTTCACCGTTTTCAGCGTGGCTTCCGCTGACGTTCCACCGATCACAAACGCGATGTGATACGGCGGACAGGCCGCTGTTCCCAGCGTTCGCATCTTCTCAACCAGGTAATTTTTTAATTTGCCCGGCGTGAGCAGCGCTTTGGTCTCCTGGTACAGATAGGTTTTGTTCGCCGAACCACCGCCTTTGGCAATACACAGGAATTTGTATTCATCGCCATCGACGGTATACAAATCTATCTGTGCCGGCAGGTTGGTACCGGTGTTCACCTCTTTATACATATCCAGCGCGGCGTTTTGTGAATAGCGCAGGTTATCTTCGATGTAGGTGTTATACACACCGCGCGCCAGCGCAGCTTCATCACCGCCGCCGGTCCAGACGCGCTGACCTTTTTTACCCACGATAATCGCGGTGCCGGTGTCCTGACAGGTCGGCAAAATACCTTTTGCCGCAATATCAGAATTCCGCAGGAATTGCAGGGCCACATATTTGTCGTTTTCGCTGGCCTCCGGGTCACGCAGAATGTCGGCCACCTGCTGCTGATGCGCAGGACGCAGCATAAACGATGCATCATGGAAGGCCTGACGAGCCAGCAGCGTTAAGGCTTGCGGCGCGACTTTAACAATCTCCTGCCCTTCAAATTCGGCAACGGAGACATGGTCGCTGGTCAGCAGATAGTATTCGGTATCATCCTTTTTGAGGGGGAAAGGATGCTGATAATGAAAGGGTTTATTTGACATTGTGCTCTCACTTACTGCTCGGTCTGGTTATTCTCTGGGCAGATGTTCCATTGCCCTGCTTCCCTGCCGCAGGTCGGGTTGTAGAAGGAAAGGCTTTCTGCAACCGGAATTACTCAGGGTATTAAAAGCGAGTCACCATATCCTACACAATTTTTTAACAAAAACTGAGACAAGTACGACTTTTTACATGTGCAGGTTACTTCGCTCAGGGTTTCTTGGTTTAATAGCCGTAGAAAATTCCACATTGAAACAGGGCTTGAGAATGCAAAAACTCATCAACTCAGTGCAGAACTACGCCTGGGGAAGTAAAACTGCGTTAACGGAACTTTATGGGATTGCCAACCCCACTCAGCAACCGATGGCTGAGCTGTGGATGGGCGCGCATCCGAAAAGCAGTTCGCAGGTTCTGAACGCTGACGGCCAGACGGTCGCTCTGCGTGATGTCATCGAACACGATAAATCCGCACTGTTAGGCGATGCTGTTGCGAAACGCTTTGGTGAACTGCCTTTCCTGTTTAAAGTGCTGTGCGCCGCGCAACCTCTTTCGATTCAGGTTCATCCTAACAAGCACAACTCTGAAATCGGATTTGCCAAAGAAAACGCGGCGGGGATCCCGATGGATGCCGCCGAGCGCAATTACAAAGATCCTAACCACAAACCGGAACTGGTTTTTGCTTTGACACCGTTCCTGGCGATGAACGCATTCCGCGAGTTCTCTGACATTGTCGCATTGTTACAACCGGTGTCCGCCGCGCATCCGGCTATTGCGCATTTCCTGCAGGAACCGAGTGCGGAACGTCTGAGCTATCTTTTCGCCAGCTTGCTGAATATGCAGGATGAGGAGAAATCCCATGCGCTGGCGATCCTGAAATCGGCGCTGAACAGCCAGCAGGGTGAACCGTGGCAAACCATTCGCCTGATCGCCGATTTCTATCCGAATGACAGCGGGCTCTTCTCCCCGCTGCTGCTCAATGTGGTGAAGCTCAATCCTGGCGAAGCGATGTTCTTATTTGCCGAAACCCCACACGCCTACCTGCAAGGTGTGGCGCTGGAGGTAATGGCTAACTCGGACAACGTGCTGCGCGCCGGACTGACGCCAAAATACATTGATATCCCGGAGCTGGTCGCCAACGTTAAGTTTGTCGCCAAGCCAGCCAATCAACTGCTGACCACGCCAGTTAAGACTGACAGCGAACTGGACTTCCCCATTCCGGTCGACGATTTCGCGTTCTCCTTGCATGAACTGACCGCCAATGGCGCAGATATCAACCAGCAAAGTGCGGCCATTTTGTTCTGCATCGAAGGTGAAGCTGTGCTGAGCAAGGGCGAGCAGCGTCTGGTGCTGCAGCCGGGTGAGTCGGCCTTTATTAGCGCGAATGAATCGCCGGTAAACGTCAGCGGCACGGGCCGTTTAGCTCGGGTTTATAACAAGCTGTAGCAAGATACTGATATTTTTAACAACTCTTGCTAAGCTGTAGTGAGTTAAAGACATGTCACTCCTCCAGGCGTCTTCAAACGCCTGGTTTTATTTTATGGATATCAAAATGAAAAAATCGCTGGTAGCTGCGGGTGTGGTGGTTGCACTGGGTATCGTCTGGACGGGCGGCGCCTGGTACACAGGAAAGAAACTCGAAACGCATCTCGCCGAGATGGTGACGCAGGCAAACGATCAGTTAAAACGCTACTCCCCAGAGGCGGGCATTGAACTGAGTTATCAAAACTACCAGCGCGGCGTGTTCAATAGCCAACTGCAGTTGGTGGTGAAACCTGTCGCCGGTCAGGCAGATTCCTGGCTGAAACCGGGACAAAGCATCGTCCTGAATGAAACCGTGGATCACGGTCCTTTCCCGCTGGCTCAGCTGAAATCACTGAATCTTGTTCCGGCAATGGCCTCCGTGAAAACGACGCTGGTCAATAACGACGTGACGAAACCGCTGTTTGATATTGCCAAAGGTGAGACGCCATTCATCATTAATTCCCGTATTGGCTACAGTGGGGATACCCGTTCCGATCTCTCCCTCAAACCGCTGAACTACGAGAAAGGCGACGAAAAAGTGGCCTTTAGCGGCGGGGAGTTCCAGTTTACGGCAGATAAGGATGGTAATGCGGTGTCGCTGACTGGCGAGGCGCAAAGTGGCCTGGTTAATGCCGTCAATGAGTATGATCAGAAAGTACAAGTTACTTTCAATAACCTGAAAACTGAAGGTTCCAGCAGTATCGCAAGCTTTGGTGAGCGCATCGGCGATCAGAAATTGTCCCTCGAAAAACTGTCGATTTCAGTCGAGGGCAAAGAGCTGGCGGTGCTGGAAGGCATGGGTATCGATGGCAAATCCGATCTGATTAACGATGGCAAAACCGTCAACAGCCAGTTGGATTACACCCTGAACAGCCTTAAATTGCAGGGCCAGGATATGGGGAGCGGTAAGCTGACGTTAAAAGTTGGCCAGATTGACGGTGAAGCACTGCACCAGTTCAGCCAGCAGTACAGCGCCCAAACCAAAGCGCTGATGGCGCAGATTGATGTGGTCCAAAATCCTGAGCTTTATCAGCAGAAAGTCACCGAAGCCTTCTTTAATGCGCTACCGATTTTGATGAAAGGCGAACCGGTTGTCACCATTGCTCCACTGAGCTGGAAGAATGCAAAAGGTGAAACCACATTTAATCTGTCACTGCTGCTAAAAGATCCGACAGCAAACACGGTGGAGCCGCAAACGCTGGCCCAGGAAGTGGATCGTTCCGTCAAATCGCTGGATGCGAAACTGACCATCCCTGTCGATATGGCGACTGAGTTCATGACGCAAATTGCCAAACTGGAAGGATATCAGCAGGAAGAAGCGGCTGGTCTGGCGAAGCAACAGGTTAATGGCCTGGCGGCGATGGGGCAGATGTTCCGCATTACGACTTTGCAGGACAACGTTATCGGCACCAGCCTGCAATACGCAAACGGCCAGGTGACGCTGAACGGACAAAAAATGCCGCTGGATGAGTTTGTTGGTATGTTCGGTATGCCTTCTCTTACACAGCCGGATGCCCCTGCCATCCCGCAACAATAATCACTCGTCGGTGACAGGCCCGATAACAGTGTTTATCGGGCTTTTTTATTTCGCCGCCACCAGACGAGCGGAAAGCGTCAGATTGCGTGAATGACCTTCATCGTGGGCAATGCGTTGTAGCATACGTTCAGCAAGGGTGTATCCCATTTCACGCGCGGGCGAACAGGCCCAGGTAATCGGGATATCGTCCAACGCGTTTTCCGCCACATCAGCGAATCCGGCCAACGATATTTGCTGTTCGAAATAGCGATCGACACCAATTTCACCACTCTGACGTCCTGCTCTCATCAGGCCAAACCAGGCGCCTATGGCGATTATTTCGTTGTAGCACACCACCGCGCTGATCGTGGGATTGCGGCGTAACAGTGCCGTTACCTCTTCTGCGGCCTGCTTCTGGCTGGATGAGCACTCCAACACCCAGTCGCTATGAAACGGTAAACCATATTTTAGTAACGTTGCACAATAACCGCCGACGCGCTCGGCGCGAGTCAATGAAGAACTCTGCCCGCCCAGCCAGGCAATACGCTGGTGTCCGTGGCGGATAAGATGTTCAACCAGTAACTGTGCAGCCTGCATGTTATCGGGCCTGACTGTGTCTGCGTCATCCATGTAGCTGGCGCGTGATGCAAATACCACCGGGATCCCTTTATCAGCGGCCAACTGTTGCAGCGCATCACTGCTGCCAGCGGCCCCGGCAATGACCACGCCATCCACCCCTTGGTTGAGTAACATCGCGAAACGCTGCGCCAGCTGCTCCCCATCTTTACCGCCGTGCAGTAAGAAGACCATGCGCCCCTGCGCTTCCAACGCTTCCGTCAGACCCGCCGTCAGCTCGGCGTAAAACGGCGTTGAAAGATCGCGTACAATCAAACCAACTACTCCGCTCTGCCCGCCGCGCAGCGCTGATGCCTGGCGGTTACGCACAAACCCCAGTTGCTCAATAGCAGCATTCACCCGTTCCCCAGTCGCTGATGAAATTCGCCCTTTTCCACTGAGCACCAATGAGACGGTGCTGACCGAAACCCCCGCAGCCAGCGCAACATCATGGATGGTTATTTTTTTGGCTATAGCCATAAAAACAGAAAACTCCCTGATAACGTGACGGATAAAACGTTTTATCAATCACTTATATTTATACCCCCTATTATCGTTCGATAATGTGATTTATACCGCACTAAAATTAGGTAAAACGTTTTATCTTCTCGCCATCATTAGTCAGCTAGCCTTTACAAGGAGTCGTTTGATGACGGCGAGAACCACACCAAAAATAACGTTATGGGAATTTTTCCAGCAGTTGGGCAAAACCTTTATGCTGCCTGTAGCGCTGCTTTCATTTTGCGGGATCATGTTGGGGATCGGCAGCTCGTTGAGCAGCCATGATGTCTTAACGCTGATCCCGGCGTTGGGGAATCCGGTGCTTCAGGCCATCTTTACCTGGATGAGTAAAGTTGGCTCATTTGCGTTTAGCTTCCTGCCAGTCATGTTCTGTATTGCCATTCCTCTGGGCCTGGCGCGCGAGAACAAAGGCGTTGCGGCGTTTGCCGGTTTTGTCGGTTATGCGGTCATGAACCTCGCCGTCAATTTCTGGTTAACCGCCAAAGGTATCTTACCCACCACAGATGCGGCGATCCTGAAAGCCAACAACGTGCAAAACATTCTGGGGATCCAGTCGATCGACACCGGGATCCTCGGTGCCGTTATTGCCGGGATCATTGTCTGGATGCTGCATGAACGCTTCCACAACATTCGTCTGCCGGATGCGCTGGCGTTTTTCGGTGGTACGCGCTTTGTGCCTATCATCTCCTCGGTGGTGATGGGATTAGTCGGGCTGGTCATCCCCCTGATTTGGCCAGTTTTCGCCATGGGCATTACCGGACTCGGTCACATCATCAATAGCGCGGGGGAATTTGGTCCTATGCTGTTTGGTACCGGTGAGCGTCTGTTGCTGCCTTTTGGCCTGCACCATATTCTGGTGGCACTCATTCGCTTCACCGAAGCTGGCGGCACACAGGAAGTCTGCGGCCATAGCGTGAGCGGCGCACTGACTATTTTCCAGGCTCAACTGAGCTGCCCGACAACGCAAGGTTTCTCTGAAAGCGCAACACGCTTCCTGTCCCAGGGTAAAATGCCGGCGTTCCTCGGCGGTTTACCGGGTGCGGCATTAGCCATGTACCACTGCGCACGCCCTGAAAATCGTCATAAAATTAAAGGGTTATTAATTTCTGGTCTGATTGCCTGTGTCATCGGCGGTACAACTGAACCACTTGAGTTCTTATTCCTGTTCGTCGCTCCGGTTCTGTATGTAATCCACGCCCTGCTAACCGGTCTTGGCTTCACCGTGATGGCGGTGCTTGGCGTCACTATCGGTAACACTGACGGTAACCTGATTGACTTCGTGGTGTTCGGCATCCTGCACGGATTGTCCACCAAGTGGTACCTGGTCCCTGTTGTCGCGGCTATCTGGTTTGCGGTGTACTACGTGATCTTCCGCTTCGCCATCACGCGTTTCAATTTGAAGACGCCGGGCCGTGAAGTCGAAATTGCCAGCAATATCGAAAAAGTAATGGCCGGAGCGCCTGGTAAATCAGGTTATAACGTCCCTGCTATTCTGGCGGCGCTGGGCGGCGCAGAAAACATTGTCAGCCTGGATAATTGCATCACCCGTCTGCGCTTGTCAGTGAAAGATATGTCGCTTGTTAACGTACAGGCTCTGAAGGACAATCGTGCCATTGGCGTAGTACAACTCAATCAGCATAACCTTCAGGTCGTTATCGGTCCGCAGGTCCAGTCAGTGAAAGACGAGATCGCGGTTCTGATGAACACCGTACAGGCTTAAGGACAACAATATGTTTGATTTTTCAAAGGTTGTGGACAGGCACGGTACCTGGTGTACTCAGTGGGATTACGTTGCCGACCGTTTTGGTTCAGCCGACCTGCTGCCATTCACCATCTCCGATATGGATTTTGCCACCGCACCTTGCATTCTGGAGGCGCTGACTCAGCGCCTGTCACATGGCGTGTTGGGTTACAGCCGCTGGAAAAACGATGAGTTTCTGGCGGCGATAAGCCACTGGTTTCTTTCGCGGCATAACACTCAAATAGATCCTCAGTCGCTGGTATATGGCCCCTCAGTCATCTATATGGTGTCGGAGTTGATCCGCCAGTGGTCATCCGTGGGCGATGCGGTGGTTATCCATACTCCGGCTTACGATGCGTTTTACAAAGCGATTGAAGGTAATCAGCGCCAGGTGTGCGCAGTCGGACTAGAAAAACGCGCCGACGGCTGGTTTTGTGACATGGTTGCGCTGGAGAAAGCCCTGTCTCGACCTGAAAGCAAAATTCTTCTGCTTTGCAGCCCACAAAACCCAACGGGTAAAGTGTGGACGCGCGACGAGCTGGAAGCCATGGCGGAACTGTGTCAGCGCCATGGTGTAAAAGTCATCTCCGATGAGATTCATATGGATATGGTATGGTCAGACCGGCCGCACATCCCGTGGAGTAACGTCGCGCGTGGCAGTTGGGCACTGCTCACTTCCGGCTCAAAGAGTTTTAATATTCCGGCACTAACCGGGGCTTACGGACTCATTGAAGATGCTCAAAGCCGCAACGATTACCTCAGCGCGTTAAAAGGCCGCGATGGTCTTTCCTCGCCTGCGGTGCTGGCGCTTAGCGCACATATTGCCGCTTATCAACAGGGTGCAAGCTGGCTTGATGCGCTGCGCGATTATCTTGCCAGCAATCTGCATTACGTTGCGCGTGAGCTTAATGCCGCATTCCCCGAACTCAACTGGCAGATTCCGCAATCCACCTATCTGGCATGGATTGACCTGCGTCCGCTCAATATTGATGACCATGCCTTGCAGGATGTTCTCATCCACCAGCAGAAAGTCGCTATCATGCCGGGATATACCTACGGAGAAGAAGGTCGAGGTTTTGTACGCCTCAATGCCGGATGCCCAAGATCCAAGCTTGAAAAAGGCGTTCAGGGGCTGATTAACGCCATCCGTTCTGTACGTTAATTAAGTTTGCGCAATGAAATTATTCATTGCGCAACATAGCTTTTTATCCCGATTTTTTCATATAATACGACGCACTTTACCTAAATACACGAGTGCGACCATGATTGATACTTCCCTCCCCCTGACCGACGTCCATCGCCACCTTGATGGTAACATCCGTGCCCAAACGATCCTGGATCTGGGTCGTCAGTTCAATTTAACGCTTCCGGCACAAACGCTGGAAACGCTGATCCCTCATGTGCAAGTCACATCAACTGAGCCGGATTTAGTGAGCTTTTTATCCAAGCTCGACTGGGGCGTGAAGGTACTGGCCTCGCTGGATGCGTGTCGCCGCGTGGCATTTGAGAATATTGAGGATGCAGCACGTAACGGTCTGCACTATGTAGAATTACGTTTTTCACCCGGCTATATGGCGATGGCGCATCAGCTCCCGGTTGCGGGCGTGGTAGAAGCCGTCATTGCCGGCGTACGTGAGGGCTGCAAGACCTTTGGCGTCGAAGCTCGCTTAATTGGCATTATGAGCCGTACCTTCGGCGAAGCCGCCTGCCTGCAGGAACTGGATGCGCTGTTAGCCCACCGTGACCATATTACGGCGCTGGATCTGGCGGGTGACGAACTGGGTTTCCCGGGCAGTCTGTTCCTGTCGCATTTCAATCAGGCGCGCGACGCCGGTTGGCGTATTACTGTGCATGCGGGCGAAGCCGCGGGAGCAGAAAGTATCTGGCAGGCTATTAAAGAGCTGGGCGCAGAACGTATTGGTCACGGCGTAAAAGCCGTTGAAGATCGTGCATTGATGGATTACCTCGCCGAACACCGTATCGGCATCGAATCCTGCCTGACATCGAACATTCAGACCAGCACCGTCGCCTCTCTGGCAACCCACCCGCTAAAAACATTCCTTGAGCATGGCGTTTTAGCCAGCTTGAATACGGACGATCCGGCGGTACAGGGTGTGGATATTATTCACGAGTACACCATTGCCGCGCCAGCGGCAGGACTCACGCGCGAACAGATCCGTCAGGCGCAAATCAACGGCCTGGAAATGGCATTTCTGAGTAACGAAGAAAAACGTGCCCTGCGCGAGAAAGTCGCCGCAGCGTGACGGTTAGAGTGCCGGATGCGATGCTGAGCATCGCCATCCGGCATTTGCCTAGTCAGGCAAGGCACAACGTCGAGCGATGTTTCGCCGATTCAAGACCCAGCTCAATCAGCTCCATGATTTGAATAGCTTGTCTCGCCGGTACCGGGTTTTCACCATGACCATTTAGCGCATCACGAATGCCAGCATAGTACGCCGGGTAATTACCCGGTACAGTCAGCCAGGTCTCTTCAACCTGCTCTTCACCTTCTATTCGCGTCAACACGCCATCGCGCATGTCGTAACCCCAGTCTTCCTGAGGCAGTCGCTCGCCATTTTTCAGGCGCTCTTCCTGCGGGTCAAGACCATACTTCACATAGCTGCCACGCGATCCGTGCACAATATAACGGGCCGATTCTGCGGCAGCAAGCATGGTGCCGTGCAGAATCACACGACGCTGCGGATAAGTCAGGATGGCATGGAAGTAATCCGTCGCTTGCGCACCTGGGCGAAGCTGAGCCAGGTCTACCGTCATGCTGACGGGCAAACCAAACAGGTTAATCGCCTGATCCAGAAGATGCGGTGCTAAATCATACCAGATGCCGCTTCCCGGCCCCCCCTGTTCACGCCAGCGGTCACGAACCTGCGGGCGGAATCGATCGAAATGGGATTCGAAATACGCCACCTCCCCCAAAACGCCATCCGCCAGCAGGGCTTTCAACGTCAGAAAATCACTGTCCCAACGGCGGTTATGGAAAACGGACAGCACACGGCCAAGGCTACGCGCCAACGCATCCAGTTCGCGTGCTTGTGACAGTGTCACGGTAAAAGGCTTATCAACAACCACATGTTTGCCCGCTTCCAGCGCAGCCTTCGCTAACGGGAAGTGAGTGTCATTAGGCGTGGGGATCACAATCAGGTCGATATTCGGATCGTTAAAAAGGTGTTTAGGCTCAGCAACAACCGCCACCGTTGGCCAGTCTGCCTTCACTTTTGCTTCATCACTACTGGAAACCGCAGCCAGTTCGAGGCCCGGTGTGCCCACAATCAGGGGGGCATGGAAGGTTTTACTGGCGTAACCATAGCCAATTAGCCCAACGCGGATGTTGTCACTCATGTTATAGCCTCTCAATTCAGGACTGACCTATTTCACACCATACCCTGCAACGTCTCAATAGTTTAATAACCATTGCGCTACAAAGGTTGTTTATTAACTTAAGTCAAACATATGCCACTTATGCTTAACTTGCAGCGAAAAAGAGGGAGAAAACGTTCCCAATTATCTTGCTGTATTATTGAGAGATTAGTAACATTTGCAGCCTGTGTTTATGGATAAATCAAAGCAAATGTCATCAGTAATGAATCGTCTTATTGAATTAGCAGGTTGGATTGTTCTCACCGTCTCTGTGATCCTGCTGGGTGTTGCCAATCATATTGACAATTACCAGCCACCGGAGCCCGTTGCTGCTGTGCAGAAGAAATAAGCATCTGCAGTCCCTTATAACCCGGCAATTAACATCGAGTAACGGCAGGGTTTGGCTGCAAAAGATCGAATTTTGTCAAAAAAAGAGAATAATGCCGCATCCCACTCCGGTGCATATTGCCTGCTGTAGCGAAGCGCGTTACCCTTACCGCAGGTGCGCATAGCGCCTGCTTTTCCACAGGTATGAACACTCTTCTCACATTTGCGCGTCAATCCGCTTTTACCTGTGCATGTTGTTTATTATTTATATTTACTACTCCGTTGGTATTATTTTATTAATATGGATTTCCATTTATGACTGTTCAGGATTACTTATTAAAATTCCGCAAAATCAGTTCACTCGAAAGTCTGGAAAAACTGTTCGACCATCTTAACTACACACTCACCGACGATAGCGACATTATCAATATGTATCGCGCTGCAGACCATCGCCGTGCGGAGCTTATCTCAGGAGGTCGTCTGTTTGATGTTGGTCAGGTACCCAAATCAGTCTGGCATTACGTGCAATAAAGAAGAAAGTAGCGCTCAACGTTAAAAGCTTTATAATAATTGCCCCAAAATGAATGGCATGTTTGATTGCGCGCGTAAACCTGGAGAAGAGATGACTACCACACCGGCACAACGTATCGGGGGCTGGCTACTTGGGCCACTGGCCTGGCTGTTAGTCGCATTGTTGAGCGCTTCGCTGGCGTTATTACTTTATGTCACTGCGCTGGCTACACCGCAAACCTTCCAAACGCTGGGTGCGCAAAGTACAGCAAATTTGCTGTTATGGGGCGTCTCTTTTATTACCGCGATTGCCATGTGGTATTACACGCTGTGGCTGACGATTGCGTTTTTCAAACGCAGAGCCTGTGTGCCTAAGCATTATATTCTATGGCTGCTGATCTCCGTGTTACTGGCGGTTAAAGCGTTTGCGTTTTCACCGGTTCCGGACGCCTTTGCCGTGCGCCAACTGCTGTTCCCATTGCTGGCTGCGGCACTGCTGGTGCCCTATTTCAAACGCTCGCAACGCGTTAAATCGACGTTTGTGAATCCGTAATAACCCTACAGTTAACCTGTTGTCGCCTGTTGTAGATTGTCAGATAATAGGCGGCTTTTTTATTTCAGGCCGAAAAATGACTGATTACCTGCTGCTGTTTGTCGGAACTGTACTGGTCAATAACTTTGTACTGGTCAAGTTTCTGGGGCTCTGCCCGTTTATGGGCGTTTCCAAAAAACTGGAAACCGCAATGGGTATGGGCCTTGCCACGACGTTTGTCATGACACTGGCATCCATCTGCGCATGGCTGATTGACACCTGGATCCTCATTCCACTCAATCTCATCTATCTGCGCACGCTGGCTTTTATTCTGGTCATCGCCGTCGTCGTGCAATTTACCGAGATGGTTGTACGCAAGACCAGCCCTGCACTTTACCGCCTGCTGGGGATCTTCCTACCGCTGATCACCACTAACTGCGCGGTATTAGGCGTGGCGTTACTGAACATCAACCTCGGTCATAACTTTTTACAGTCGGCGCTATACGGTTTTTCCGCCGCCGTCGGCTTCTCACTGGTGATGGTACTGTTCGCCGCGATCCGCGAACGCCTCGCCGTGGCGGACGTGCCTGCTCCGTTTCGCGGTAATGCGATTGCGCTGATTACCGCTGGTTTAATGTCATTGGCCTTTATGGGCTTTAGTGGTTTGGTGAAGTTGTAATGAATGCTATCTGGATTGCCGTTGCCGCAGTGAGTCTACTGGGTCTGGCGTTCGGCGCTATTTTGGGTTACGCCTCACGACGTTTTGCCGTCGAAGATGATCCTGTCGTGGAGAAAATTGATGAAATTCTCCCGCAAAGCCAGTGTGGACAATGCGGCTATCCGGGCTGTCATCCTTACGCTGAAGCGATCGGCTCCCAGGGCGAAAAAATCAACCGTTGCGCACCCGGAGGCGAAGCGGTGATGTTAAAAATTGCCGCCCTGCTGAACGTCGACCCGCAGCCGATTGATGGTGATGAACACGATGTTACCCCCGTGCGTATGCTGGCGGTCATTGATGAAAATAACTGTATCGGTTGTACAAAGTGCATTCAGGCCTGCCCGGTTGATGCGATCGTGGGCGCGACCCGCGCCATGCACACGGTGATGAGCGATCTCTGCACCGGGTGCAACCTGTGCGTTGACCCGTGCCCGACGCAATGTATCGAATTACGCCCGGTGGCCGAGACACCTGATAGCTGGAAATGGGATTTAAACACCATCCCTGTGCGCATCATTCCCGTGGAACAACATGTTTAAGTTATTCTCTGCATTCAGAAAAAACAAAATCTGGGACTTTGATGGCGGCATTCATCCACCAGAAATGAAGACCCAGTCGAACGGTACGCCGCTGCGACAGGTTCCGCTGGCGCCACGCTTTGTTATTCCGCTGAAACAACATATTGGCGCGGAGGGTGAGCTGTGCGTAAACGTAGGCGACACCGTGCTGCGTGGTCAGGCGTTAACCCTTGGGCGTGGTAAAATGCTTCCGGTACATGCGCCAACGTCAGGCACCGTTGTTGCTATTGCGCCGCATTCTACTGCACATCCATCGGCATTAGCTGAGCTGAGCGTTATTATTGACGCCGATGGTGAAGATCGCTGGATTGAGCAAGACGGCTGGGCCGATTACCGTTCCCGCAGCCGGGAAGAGCTGATCGCACGTATTCACCAGTTCGGCGTCGCCGGACTGGGTGGCGCGGGTTTTCCCACCGGCGTTAAGCTGCAGGGCGGCGGAGATAAAATTGAAACGCTGATCATTAACGCTGCTGAATGCGAGCCGTACATTACGGCTGATGACCGCCTGATGCAGGACTGCGCGGCGCAGGTCGTCGAAGGTATCCGCATCCTGGCGCATATTCTTCAGCCACGCGAAATTCTACTGGGCATTGAAGATAACAAGCCACAGGCAATTTCCATGCTGCGCGCGGTGCTGGCTGATTCACACGATATCAGCTTACGCGTGATCCCCACCAAGTACCCGTCAGGCGGGGCCAAGCAGTTAACGCAAATCCTGACCGGCAAGCAGGTTCCGCACGGGGGACGCTCTTCAGATATCGGCGTGCTGATGCAAAACGTTGGAACCGCCTACGCGATTAAACGTGCGGTGATTGACGGAGAACCGATTACCGAGCGTGTCGTGACGCTGACCGGCGAAGCCGTCAGCCGTCCGGGCAACGTCTGGGCGCGTTTAGGCACGCCGGTTCGTCATCTGCTCAACGACGCAGGCTTCTGCCCTTCCGCCGACCAGATGGTGATTATGGGCGGGCCGCTGATGGGCTTTACGCTGCCGTGGCTGGATGTACCGGTGGTGAAGATAACCAACTGTCTTCTGGCGCCCTCTGCCAGTGAAATGGGAGAAACGCCGGAAGAGAAAGGCTGCATTCGCTGTAGCGCATGCGCCGATGCCTGTCCGGCCGATCTCCTGCCGCAACAGCTTTATTGGTTCAGTAAAGGGCAGCAGCACGACAAAGCAACGGCACACAATATCGCGGACTGCATTGAATGCGGTGCCTGCGCCTGGGTATGCCCAAGCAATATTCCACTGGTGCAGTATTTCCGTCAGGAAAAAGCCGAGATTTATGCCATTAGTCAGGAAGAAAAACGTGCCGCTGAAGCGAAAGCGCGATTTGAAGCCCGACAGGCGCGACTCGAACGTGAAAAAGCAGCCCGTCTTGAACGTCACAAAAGCGCTGCCGTTCAGCCTGCGGCTAAAGATCATGATGCCATTGCCGCCGCGCTGGCTCGCGTAAAAGAAAAGCAGGCTCAGGCAATGCAGCCGGTAGTCATTCAGGCTGGCGAAAAACCTGACAATAGTGCCGTGATTGCCGCACGCGAGGCGCGTAAGGCGCAAGCTCGCGCAACCCGGATGGAAAACCCTCCCCAAACTGGAGGCAACAGCACAGAGGTCGACCCGCGTAAAGCTGCAGTGGAAGCGGCAATCGCTCGTGCCAAAGCCCGCAAGCTTGAGCAGGAAACCGTAACGGAAACAGCCGAACCGGTGGATCCGCGTAAAGCCGCCGTGGAAGCGGCTATCGCCCGCGCCAAAGCCCGCAAGCTTGAACAGGAAACCGTAACGGAAACAGCCGAATCGGTGGATCCGCGTAAAGCCGCCGTGGAAGCGGCTATCGCCCGCGCCAAAGCCCGCAAGCTTGAACAGGAAACCGTAACGGAAACAGCCGAACCGNTGGATCCGCGTAAAGCCGCCGTGGAAGCGGCTATCGCCCGCGCCAAAGCCCGCAAGCTTGAACAGGAAACCGTAACGGAAACAGCCGAACCGGTGGATCCGCGTAAAGCCGCCGTGGAAGCGGCTATCGCCCGCGCCAAAGCTCGCAAGCTCGAGCAGCAGACGGTTACGGAAACAGTCGAACCGGTGGATCCGCGTAAAGCCGCCGTCGCGGCCGCTATTGCACGCGCTCAGGCAAAGAAAGCCGCCCAGCAGCAGGTTGTAAACGAGGAATAAATGGTATTCAGAATAGCAAGCTCCCCTTATACCCATAACCAGCGCCAGACATCGCGTATCATGATGCTGGTATTACTGGCTGCATTGCCGGGGATCGCCGCTCAGCTGTGGTTCTTTGGCTGGGGTACGTTGTTCCAGATAGTTCTGGCCGCCATCAGCGCTATCGCCGCCGAAGCGGGCGTGCTTAAACTGCGCAAACAACCCATTGCCGCGATTTTAAAAGACAACTCCGCGTTGCTCACCGGGTTACTGCTGGCCGTGAGTATTCCCCCGCTCGCCCCCTGGTGGATGGTAGTTTTAGGCACGGTATTCGCCGTTATCATTGCTAAACAGCTGTATGGCGGCCTCGGTCAGAACCCGTTTAACCCCGCCATGATTGGTTACGTGGTGCTGCTTATCTCATTCCCGGTACAGATGACAAGCTGGCTGCCGCCGCATGAAATTGCGGCGACTGTGCCTGGTTTTTTTGACGCCCTGAACGTTATCTTTAGCGGACATACCGCCAGCGGCGGGGATATGAACACGCTGCGTATGGGTATTGATGGTATCAGTCAGGCAACACCTCTCGATACCTTTAAGACTTCGCTGCATGCGGGACGTACTGTTGAGCAGGTGATGCAATACCCAATCTACAACGGCATGCTTGCAGGTGCTGGCTGGCAGTGGGTTAACCTTGCCTGGCTGGTGGGCGGCGTCGTGTTGCTATGGCAGAAAGCGATTCGCTGGCATATCCCGGTTAGCTTCCTGCTGTCGCTCGCCGTTTGTGCCACTTTAGGCTGGATTTTCTCGCCAGATTCGCTGGCCTCGCCTCAGTTGCACCTACTTTCCGGCGCGACCATGCTGGGTGCATTTTTTATTCTTACCGATCCCGTTACAGCATCAACAACCAACCGTGGTCGCCTGATTTTTGGCGCACTTGCGGGCCTGTTAGTGTGGTTGATTCGCAGTTTTGGCGGTTATCCTGATGGCGTGGCTTTTGCCGTATTGCTGGCAAATATCACGGTTCCCCTGATTGATTATTACACCCGCCCTCGCGTGTACGGACATCGCTAAGGACTCCCTATGCTGAAAACGATTCGTAAACACGGTATTACTCTGGCGCTGTTTGCAGCGGGCTCGACGGGGTTAACCGCGGCAATCAATCAATTAACCAAGTCCACCATTGATGAACAAGCCGCGCTGCAGCAAAAAACGCTGTTCGATCAGGTTCTGCCAGGCGATCGCTACAATAATAACTTGTCCGAAAGTTGTTATCTGGTCGATGCGCAGGCGTTGGGCAAAGGCACTCACCGAGTGTATATTGCCCGCCAGGACGATCGTCCCGTTGCAGCAATTCTTGAAGCTACGGCGCCAGATGGTTATTCCGGGGCTATTCAACTGCTGGTTGGTGTCGATTTTTCGGGTACCGTGTTGGGTACGCGGGTGACCGAACATCATGAAACGCCAGGGCTGGGTGATAAAATCGAACTGCGACTGTCCGACTGGATCACCCACTTTAGCGGCAAAACGATCGCTGCGGGTAACGACGCTCACTGGGCGGTGAAAAAAGACGGCGGCGACTTTGACCAGTTTACTGGCGCAACCATTACGCCGCGTGCGGTAGTTAATGCAGTAAAACGCGCCGGTTTGTATGCGCAGACGCTGCCCGCGCAACTTCCTCAACTTAGCGCCTGTGGAGAATAAACCATGAGCGAAATTAAAGACGTTATTGTCCAAGGGTTATGGAAAAATAACTCCGCGCTTGTGCAGTTACTCGGGATGTGTCCGCTGTTGGCCGTCACCTCGACCGCCACTAACGCGCTGGGCCTGGGACTCGCGACTACGCTCGTCCTGACGCTGACGAACCTGACGATTTCAGCCCTTCGTCGCTGGACACCGCCTGAAATTCGTATTCCGATTTATGTCATGATCATCGCCTCCGTGGTGAGCGCGGTGCAAATGTTGATCAATGCCTACGCTTTTGGCCTGTATCAGTCTCTGGGCATCTTTATCCCACTGATTGTGACCAACTGTATTGTTGTTGGCCGCGCTGAAGCCTTCGCAGCCAAAAAGGGCCCTGCGCTATCCGCACTCGATGGTTTTTCCATCGGCATGGGCGCAACTGGCGCCATGTTTGTTCTGGGCTCGCTACGTGAAATAATTGGTAACGGTACACTCTTTGATGGCGCAGACGGTTTGTTGGGTAGCTGGGCCAAAGTATTGCGCGTTGAGATCTTCCATACCGATACGCCGTTTCTGCTGGCCATGCTGCCACCAGGCGCGTTTATTGGCCTGGGTCTGATGCTGGCTGTTAAGTATCTGATTGATGAGAAAATGAAGAAACGTCGTGCCGAGGCGGCTGTCACGGACAGTCCGGCCGGTGAAACAGGGAATGTGTAATGAACAAAGCAAAACGGCTGGAAATACTGACGCGCCTGCGTGAGAACAATCCGCATCCGACAACCGAGCTAAATTTTACATCGCCGTTCGAACTGCTGATTTCAGTCTTGCTCTCCGCGCAGGCCACCGATGTCAGCGTCAATAAAGCGACGGCTAAGCTCTACCCCATCGCCAATACGCCAGCCGCGATGCTGGAGCTTGGCGTTGAAGGGGTTAAGTCCTACATCAAGACAATCGGTTTGTTTAACAGCAAAGCGGAGAACGTGATTAAAACCTGCCGCATTCTGCTGGAGCAACATAATGGCGAAGTGCCTGAAGACCGGGCCGCATTAGAAGCCCTGCCCGGGGTTGGGCGAAAGACGGCTAATGTGGTGTTAAATACCGCCTTTGGCTGGCCCACTATTGCCGTAGACACCCATATTTTTCGCGTTTGTAATCGTACCCAGTTCGCCCCGGGTAAAAACGTAGAGCAGGTTGAAGAGAAGCTGCTGAAAGTCGTACCCAGTGAATTTAAAGTCGATTGCCATCACTGGTTAATTCTTCATGGCCGCTACACCTGTATAGCCAGAAAGCCGCGCTGCGGTTCCTGCATTATCGAAGATCTTTGCGAATTCAAAGAGAAAGTCGATATCTGATGCTGCCGGGGCATACTGCTCGCCCCTCGCTAACATAACGATTAGTTATGCACTCCCCTGAGTTTATTTTCCCGACAATGATGCCGTTCAACCGCGCATATCTAATGCAATATTCTTGTTAATTAACACCTGAGCAGGTTAATCGTTTTTTTAGTAAAAGAAATTTCTATCTATACGTGATCCAGATCATCCAGATAACACAATGTTAAAAAATATTTATTTTTTAGTTAAAGTGACAATCAGATGACCTAACTGAACAGTTTCTAAACAAAACATTACACTGGCTATTTTTCAGATAATGGCCTATATCACTGGATTCAAGCGCAAATAGCAGAACATATCGCCACATTGCGGTTTTTACCCTGATTAAACGTGTAAAAATCTGCCATTTTTCAAATGAAGAAATTTAACGCTAGATAACATTTCACAGTCCCGACGATTTCACCAGTCATGATATATGTAACAGATTATTACAAACCACTTGTCTGAATGGTCAAGATAGTGAACATTACTTGCCGTTTCCCCTCCCACTATAACAATCGGACGGATGAACTTGACTCATCACGTGCCTGAACACCCCCGTTGATATGGGATGTAAAAAAAGAGGTAAAAGTGTCTACTGCAAACAATAAACCAACAGAAAGCGTGAGTTTAAACGCCTTCAAACAACCAAAAGCGTTCTATCTCATTTTCTCTATTGAGCTGTGGGAGCGTTTTGGTTATTACGGCCTGCAAGGAATTATGGCCGTCTACCTGGTTAAACAACTGGGTATGTCAGAAGCGGATTCCATCACCCTTTTCTCGTCCTTTAGCGCCCTGGTGTACGGTCTGGTTGCCATTGGCGGCTGGTTAGGTGATAAAGTTCTGGGTACAAAACGTGTCATTATGCTGGGTGCCGTTGTCCTGGCCATCGGTTATGCGTTGGTAGCATGGTCTGGTCACGATGCGGGTATCGTTTATATGGGCATGGCGGCCATCGCGGTCGGTAACGGCCTGTTTAAAGCAAACCCATCATCCCTGCTCTCTACCTGCTATGCCAAAGATGACCCGCGTCTTGATGGTGCATTTACCATGTACTACATGTCCGTCAACATCGGTTCATTCTTCTCTATGCTGGCAACACCGTGGTTGGCTGCGCATTACGGCTGGAGCACCGCGTTCGCTCTGAGCGTCGTGGGTATGCTGATTACCGTTGTTAACTTCGCATTCTGTCAGCGCTGGGTTAAACAGTACGGTTCTAAACCTGACTTTGAGCCGATCAACTTCCGTAACCTGTTGCTGACTATTGTTGGCGTCGTGGTACTGATCGCGATTGCAACCTGGTTGCTGCACAACCAGCAGATCGCACGTATGGTTCTGGGCGTCATTGCTCTGGGTATCGTGTTTATCTTCGGTAAAGAAGCATTCACCATGCACGGTGCTGCGCGTCGTAAAATGATCGTCGCCTTCATTCTGATGCTGGAAGCGATTATCTTCTTCGTGCTGTACAGCCAGATGCCGACCTCACTGAACTTCTTCGCGATTCGTAACGTTGAGCACTCTATTCTTGGCATTGCTTTCGAACCTGAGCAGTACCAGGCACTGAACCCGTTCTGGATCATCATTGGTAGCCCAATCCTCGCCGCTATCTATAACAAGATGGGCGATACCCTGCCGATGCCAACCAAGTTTGCGATTGGTATGGTGCTGTGTTCCGGTGCGTTCCTGATCCTGCCTCTGGGTGCTAAATTCGCTACCGATGCGGGCATCGTTTCCGTTAACTGGCTGATCATCTGCTACGGTCTGCAAAGTATCGGTGAACTGATGATCTCCGGTCTGGGTCTGGCAATGGTGGCTCAGCTGGTTCCGCAACGCCTGATGGGCTTCATCATGGGTAGCTGGTTCCTGACCACTGCCGGTGCAAACATCATCGGTGGTTACGTAGCCAACATGATGGCTGTACCAGAGAACGTCACTGACCCGCTGATGTCCCTTGAAGTCTACGGTCGTGTGTTCCTGCAGATTGGTGTTGCTACGGCTGTTATCGCTGTTCTGATGCTGCTGACGGCACCGAAGCTGAATCGTATGACTCAGGACGATGACGTCAATGAGAAAGCCTCTAAGGCCGCGACAGCGTAATTCTCAGGGAAACTCTTTTTCAGGCCGCTAACTGGTGTTAGCGGCTTTTTTTTTGCCTGAGCTAGCACTACCATACGATATACCTCAGCCAAAAGGAGTTACCGATGAAACTGTTCTACAAACCGGGCGCTTGTTCTCTTGCTTCCCACATCACACTTCGTGAGAGCGGTAAAGATTTCACGCTGGATGGTGTTGATCTGATGAAGAAGCGTCTGGAAAACGGCGATGATTTTTTCGCGGTAAACCCAAAAGGGCAAGTTCCCGCGCTGCTGCTGGATGACGGTACGCTACTGACCGAAGGCGTCGCCATCATGCAATACCTGGCGGACACCGTTCCAGACCGTCAACTCCTTGCCCCGACCAGCAGCCTCTCCCGTTACAAAACCATTGAATGGCTTAACTACATCGCGACAGAACTGCATAAAGGCTTTACCCCACTGTTCCGTCCCGATACGCCGGAAGACTTCAAGCCAACCGTTCGCGCGCTGCTGGAGAAAAAAATGCAGTATGTGAACGACGCGCTGCAAGATAACCAATGGATCTGCGGTTCGCGCTTCAGCATTGCGGACGCCTATCTGTTCACCGTGCTGCGTTGGGCGTATGCGGTTAAGCTGAATATGGCAGGATTAAGCAATATCGATGCGTATATGGCGCGTATGGCGGAACGTCCGGCGGTTGCCGCGGCGTTGAAAGCAGAAGGGTTAAATTAATTGTTGTTGCCGGGTAGCGCTTGCGCTTACCCGGCCTACAGCCAAACGCAGGCCCGATAAGCGTGAGCGCCATCGGGCATTGGTTATAGCTGCGTCGCGCTGAAGTAGTGTTCAGGCGTCGCGATACAATCCTGCGCAGCCACGACCTGCAGCTCATACTCGTGCATTTTTTTGGTGGCAATCATCACTTCGTACACCGCAGCTGTCACGTGCTCCAACGCCTGCTGTAAAGACGCGCCCTGCAGCAGTTTAACCAACAACAAGCCGCTGGTGACATCCCCCACGCCAACCGGTTGACGGGCGCCAAAATCGACTAACGGTCGGCTGATATGCCACGCCTGTTCAGCAGTAACTAACAGCATCTCGAAACGATCTGCGCTGATACCCGCGCGAGCCAGATGCTTCACCAGCACAATTTCTGGTCCCTGAGCGATGAGCTCACGCGCTGCCGCCACGGCCTCATTGACATTGTTCACCGGATGCTCGCACAGAATTTCGAGCTCAACTAAATTCGGGGCGATAATATCGCTGGCCGGAAGCGCATGGCGCACATGAAACTCCGCTACGCCCGGCGCGACGATACACCCTTTTTCCGGATGGCCCATCACCGGGTCACAAAAATATTTCGCCTGCGGATTGGCCGCTTTTACTTTGCGTACAATACCCAGAATATGCTCGCCCTGTTCAGCCGAGCCAAGATAGCCGCTCAGTACTGCGTCACAAGTCTGGAGTTTATCGATATCGGCAATGCCCTGGACAATGTCAGTCAGATGACTCGGCGGCATAACGCAACCGGTCCATTTGCCGTACTGTGTGTGGTTAGAAAACTGAACGGTATTCAGCGGCCAGACATTTGCGCCAAGACGACGCATTGGAAATTCTGCTGCACTGTTGCCCGCATGACCAAAAACAACGTGGGACTGGATGGCGAGGATATTCTTCATTTTACTTACCACAACCCTGAAAAAATAAAGGGGCGTAGTTTCCCACGCCCCTGCTAACTAAATCTTACTTCCAGCAAATCAGACAATAGTTCTTCTTGCCACGGCGCAGTAAGGTGTAGCGCCCGAACAGGATATCACTCTCCTGGAAGAAATATTCCGGATCGGATTGCTTCTCACCATTGATGGTCACGGCATTAGACGCGATAGTCTTACGTGCCTGGCCGCGAGAAGGTTGCAGCTCGGAGTCCACCAGCGCCTGCATCAGATCGGCACCTTTGTCCATCTCGATCATCGGCACGCCATCCTGCGCCAGCTGTTCGAAATCCGCTTCGCTCAAATCGCTCAGATTACCGTTGAACAAGCTTTCGGTAATACGTTTTGCCGCTACCAGACCTTCTTCGCCGTGAACCAGACGCGTTACTTGCTCAGCCAGAACATACTGGGCGCGCGGCGCTTTACCGCTATTTTTATCTTCTTCTTCCAGCGCATTGATCTCTTCAATGTCCATGAAGGTGAAGAATTTCAGGAAGCGATAAACATCCGCATCGGCGGTGTTAATCCAGAACTGGTAGAATTTGTACGGACTGGTTTTCTTCGGATCCAGCCACACAGCGCCGCCTTCCGTCTTACCGAATTTCGTACCGTCAGCTTTAGTGATCAACGGAACGGTCAGACCAAACACCTGGTTCTGGTGCAGGCGACGGGTCAAATCGATACCCGAAGTAATGTTGCCCCACTGGTCAGAACCGCCAATCTGCAGCGCAACACCGTGCAGTTTGTTCAGGCAGGCAAAGTCATAACCCTGCAGCAGGTTGTAAGAAAACTCGGTAAAAGAGATCCCCTGATCGTCACGGTTCAGACGCTGCTTCACCGCTTCTTTGTTGATCATCTGGTTAACGGAGAAGTGTTTGCCGATATCACGCAGGAAAGTCAGTACATTCATACTGCCAAACCAGTCATAGTTGTTCGCAGCAATCGCCGAGTTGTCGCCACAGTCGAAATCGAGGAACGGCGCAACCTGTTTGCGGATTTTATCCACCCACTCCTGCACGGTGTCTTCGGTATTCAGTTTACGCTCAGCGGCTTTAAAGCTCGGGTCACCAATCAGACCGGTTGCGCCGCCCACCAGTGCGACAGGTTTATGGCCTGCCTGCTGGAAGCGTTTCAGGCATAACAATGGAACCAGATGCCCCAAATGCAAGCTGTCAGCGGTAGGATCGAAGCCGCAATAGAGCGCGATCGGGCCTTGCGCCAGTCGCTCTGCTAACGCTTCCTCGTCCGTCACCTGGGCCACCAGCCCCCGCTCTTGCAATTGTTTAATCAAGTTACTGCTTGCCATCAAAATCTCCATGTATAAAACGACTGCACCTTAGCCGGTACACGACTTTTCGCCTGATGCGAAAGAAACATAGAATAAAGCGCCGGATTGTTCAGCACCAGCGCTTAAAACAAGAATTTTGCATCTTTAGGGGGCCAGGCGATCAATTTTCCACGCGTTATCTTCGCGTTGGTATAAAAAACGATCGTGCAGACGGTTTTCGCCACCCTGCCAGAACTCCATCTGCTCAATGCTCACGCGAAAGCCTCCCCAGAAACTGGGCAGTGGGACGTCCCCTTGTTGAAACTTCTGCTTCAGTTCGAGGAATTTGCTTTCCAGAATACCGCGCGCGGAGATCCGACTGGATTGCTTAGAGACCCAGGCACCAATCTGGCTATCACGTGGGCGACTGTGGAAGTATTTCACCACTTCCAGCGTGGATAGGCGCTCAGCCTTGCCGATCACCATCACCTGCCGTTCCAGCGTATGCCAGGGAAACAGGAGGCTGATGCGTGGGTTTTTCTCAATCTGATGTGCCTTACGGCTACCGAGGTTGGTATAGAACACCAGCCCTTTGTCATCATAATGTTTGAGCAACACGATACGCTGATAAGGCTGACCGTTTTCATCGACGGTAGCAACGACCATCGCTGTGGGATCGGCCAGTTTGGCGTCACAGGCTTGCCCCAGCCAGCGCTCGAACAGCGCAAGGGGCTCGGCGGGAAGATCGCGGCGGCGGAGACCGCCTTTCGTGTATTCACGGCGCAAATGCGCGATTTGCTGCAATTCGTCGTTATCAGACATGATGTTGGCTACGGATTGTCAGTGGGTGACGCTATTGTGCGCCGCCCAGGTGAAAATCTCAACGCTTCGGGTTCTGTAACTGACAGTTATTTAGCACAATTCTGTCTCGTTTATAGACCGTTGCCTCATCGCCTTTAGACCAGAAGACGTAAATACCATCGGTATAGCGAGCACCTGATGCCGACACGCCCTGTTTGAGGTTCAATAGCTGATTATCATAAACAAAACTCGCCATCTGACGGGTATTGTTCAGCTTCACGGTAAGCGGTTTTTCGTCACAGCGGTATTCGAGGGTATCCGTTTGCATACGCTCGACAAATTGGTTGTACACGCTGCACCCGCTAAGCAGTACCGGCAGACACACTAACAACAGTTTTTTCATAGCCATATCCTGAAGACTTTCCTGGTCCTGGAGGGTAATGGCACCCTCCCTAATATCCCTAGTTTATCGACATATGGCGCTGAATAATTTCAGTTAACTCTGAGTTCGTGGGTTAGCGGGATAAATCGCCCCTAAAACGCTCGGTTCTGATGCGCCGGTCACGGAAGGCAGATTTCCCGGTAATCCCGCCAGCGTTCGCCACGCCAGCCAGGCAAAAGCCAGGGCCTCCATATCATCGCCGCTGATCCCAGCCTCATCGGTTGAAGTGACCTCTGTCCCTGGCAATAACGCCGCCAGACGCATCATCAGCAGCGGATTACGGCTGCCGCCGCCGCATACCATTAGCCGTTCACAGCCTCCGCTTAGCAAGACCTGCTCGGAAATGGTCACGGCCGTCAGTTCGGCAAGCGTCGCCTGCACATCCCGCGGGCTTATTCCCGGGAACTGCGCCATATGACGTTCTATCCAGCCATAATTGAAATACTCGCGGCCAGTGCTTTTCGGCGCAGGCGCAGAAAAATAAGGATCGTTAAGCATATTTTGCAGTAAAGGCAGGATCACCGTTCCCGATGTGGCCCACTGCGCATCTTTGTCATAGGGTTGGCCGCATTGCCGCCAGATCCAGGCATCCATCAGCATATTGCCCGGCCCGGTATCGTAACCGCGAACGGGTTGCTGTGGGGTAAGCAGAGACAGATTGGCAATTCCGCCAATGTTTAGCACCATCCGCCGCTCCGTTGGATGAGCCAACAGCGCCTGATGAAAAGCGGGAACCAACGGCGCGCCCTGTCCGCCGAGAGCGATATCGCGGCGACGAAAATCGCCGATCACCGTTATCCCGGTACGCGCGACGATTTGATTGTTGTCGCCAATTTGCAGCGTGTGCGGCGCGATTCCCGTCGGTTCATGCCACACGGTTTGCCCATGACAGCCAATCGCAACGATCTCATGCGGTTTCAATTTTTCCTGTGCCAACAGCGCATTCACAGCCTCGGCAAACAGATAACCGAGCTGTGCGTCAAGTTGGCCAAACTGCGATAGCGTAAGCTGCTGCCCCTGGCAGATATCCAGGATCGCCTGCTTTATATGGAGAGGAATAGGCCAGGTCAGACTCGCCTGTTGCGCAACCATCGTTTCATCTATTGTCGCCAGCACAACATCGACACCATCAAGGCTGGTTCCAGACATTACACCGATAAAACGGCCCGATTTCATATGTCATCCTTTTAAGCAAATTAGCCTTGACACTCAACCATAAAGTGCCGACTAATGCCATGCTTCCTTAATGATTTTTGAGGGCTAATCATTACAATGGACGCTTTATTACATCAATTATATGAATGATTCGTTTATACTCGGTATATCCGATTTCGGTTAAGATTTTCATATTGTTCCAGTAGAACATGTGACCTTAGGCTCACAAGTGCCATATAATTTAGCCATGAAGGGTGCTTTATTAGCGTTTCGTGGTGTTAAAGGAGATTTGTAAATGATTAAACGTGTGCTGACTGTTGCATTAATGGGTGTATCTTTGGCGGGCTGCGTTAACAATGATAGCCTTTCAGGCGACGTATACACGGCATCCGAAGCGAAACAAGTTCAGAACGTTACCTACGGTACAATTGTTCATGTTCGTCCGGTGCAAATCCAGGGTGGCGATGACGCAAACGTGATTGGCGCCATTGGTGGTGCGGTACTCGGCGGGTTCCTGGGTAACACCGTCGGCGGCGGTACGGGTCGTTCATTAGCCACAGCGGCTGGCGCAGTTGCCGGTGGCGTAGCGGGTCAAGGCGTACAAGGTGCGATGAATAAAACCCAGGGTGTAGAACTGGAAATCCGTAAGGACGACGGTAATACCATCATGGTGGTTCAGAAACAGGGTGCGACCAAGTTCTCAGCTGGCCAGCGCGTTGTTATGGCTAACAACGGCAGCCAGGTTACCGTGTCTCCACGCTAATCGAATTCACGTGTGGTCAGGCTCTGGCCACACGTCATCTTATCGTTTCAGCCCTGTGACTGTAGTTCAATAATATTGTGTTCCAGTCTGGCGACCAGTTTAATCAGCAGATCAATTTCCTCAGCTGAAATCCCTTCCAAAATTTCTCCACGCGTCTTGTTGATAACCGCTTCCATATCTGCAATCAGCGGCTCTGCTTTTTCTGTCAGTTTAATTCTCTTAGCCCGACGATCGCTGGCGCAAGTCTGTCGTGAAATGAGTCCCTTTTCTTCCAGCTGGTCAAGCGTGCGTACCAACGAAGGCTGCTCGATGCCAATCGCTTTAGCCAACTGAATCTGCGATTGATCAGGCGGCAATTGATGAATGTTGTGCAGCGTAACCCAATGCGTCTGCGTCAACTCCAGAGGTTTCAGGCGATGGTCAATCAGAGCACGCCAAATGCGCACCAACCGTGCCAGATCAGAACCTAATGGCGATTCCAATTTCATCTCCTTATAATTAGCTTGCTAAGTTATTATGCTGATTTTAGAATAGTGTGCAGCATTTGTATTCCCAAAACAAATGTATTGCCAAATTTGCTTACCGGCTGACATTTTTTCAGACATTATGCGTTACAGAGACTCATTGTCTCTTTTTTGCTAAACCTATAGCAATGCTCTCTTCCGCCAAGGATTTTGCCCGTGAAGTTTATGTTTAATGCAACAGGATTGCCCCTACAAGATTTAATGATCGGAGCATCTGTCTACTTCCCTCCTGTTTTCAAGGCGTTTGTAGCAGGATTTATTCTCTGGCTGGTTGTTCATCGCCTCCTGCGCGACTGGATTTACTCCGGCGAAATCTGGCATCCCCTGTTAATGGATCTGTCACTCTTTACGCTTTGCGTATGTCTGGCCTTTGTAATGCTGATTGTGTGGTGATTATGTCGCTTAAAACCATTAAATACTTCTCCACCATTATAGTCGCTGCCATCGCAGTTTTCGCCGGATGGTGGATGTGGAATTACTATATGCAATCGCCCTGGACACGTGATGGCAAAGTGCGTGCTGAGCAGGTCAGCATCACGCCGCAGGTCTCAGGCAGCATTAGCGAACTCAATATAAAAGATAACCAGTTTGTGAACAAAGGCGATGTCCTTTTTATCATCGACAAGACGCCGTTTCACATTGCTGAACTGAATGCGCAAGCGCAGCTGGCGAAGGCACAGTCCGATCTGGCGAAAGCCAATAACGAAGCCAACCGCCGCCGTCATTTATCGCAAAATTATATCTCAGCCGAAGATCTGGATACTGCTAACCTCAACGTGAAAGCCATGCAGGCCAGCGTTGAAGCAGCCGAGGCCAGTCTGCGCCAGGCACAGTGGCAACTGACGCAGACGGTGGTCAAAGCGCCCGTAGCGGGCTGGGTCACCAACCTTTCAACTCGTACTGGAGACTACGCCTCAACCGGTAAGCCCCTGTTTGCCCTTGTCGACAGCCACTCTTTCTATGTGATGGGGTATTTTGAAGAAACCAAGTTGCGCCACATTCGTGAAGGTGCTCCTGCGGTTATCACGCTCTACAGCGGCAACATAAAGTTACAGGGTCACGTATCCAGTATTGGTCGCGCCATCTACGACCAAAGTGTGGAAAGCGATTCCGGCCTGATTCCCGACATCAAACCCAATGTGCCGTGGGTGCGTCTGGCCCAACGCGTTCCGGTCCGCATCGAATTCGACGCTCTGCCGCAGAATGTCACCCTGGTTTCTGGTACGACCTGCAGCGTGTCTATCGGCCAGCGTAAATGAAACTGTCCCACCTGATGCCAGGCCATTGGCCGTGGTTTAAAGCCACGGTAGCGCAGTGGCGTTATGCGTTGCGAAATACCATTGCGATGTGTCTGGCGTTAACGTTCGCCTATTACCTGAATCTGGATGAGCCCTACTGGGCGATGACCTCGGCGGCAGTGGTCAGCTTTCCCACCGTCGGCGGGGTTATCAGCAAAAGTCTGGGTCGTGTTGCGGGTAGCTTGCTGGGTGCCACCGCCGCGTTGATTATTGCCGGTCATACCCTCAATGAGCCGTGGTTGTTTTTGCTGAGCATGTCAGTGTGGATCGGTTTTTGTACCTGGGCCTGCGCGCACTTCACCAATAACGTCGCCTACGCCTTTCAACTGGCCGGTTATACGGCGGCGATCATTGCTTTTCCCATGGTCAATACCATAGAGATTACGCAGTTGTGGGATATCGCTCAGGCCCGCGTATGCGAGGTCATCGTCGGTATCCTGTGCGGCGGCATGATGATGATGATCCTCCCCAGCACCTCCGATGGCACCACATTGCTTACCGCGCTGAAAAACATGCATTCGCGTTTACTGGAGCATGCCAGCTTACTCTGGCAACCGGAGACAACGGATGCAATTCGCACAGCCCATGAAGGTGTTATCGGTCAGATTCTGACCATGAACCTGCTGCGTATTCAGGCGTTCTGGAGTCACTACCGTTTTCGCCGTCAAAATGCGTTGCTCAATTCGCTGTTGCATCAGCAGTTACGTATGACCAGCGTGATCTCCAGTCTGCGCAGGATGCTACTGAACTGGCCCAATCCCCCGGCTAATACCCGGGAAATCATCGAACAACTGCTCAGCGAGCTGGTCAAATCCAATACCGACACCTACACCGTCGCGCGTATTATCGCCCCCCTGCGTCCCCTTGATGCGCGCGACTATCGGCACGTCGCCTTCTGGCAACGACTGCGTTATTTTTGTCGGCTGTACTTACGCAGCAGTCATTATCTGCATTTACTGGAAAATGGCGTTACCGCCGAGCGTATTACTATCGCCCGCACGCCAGGACTTGCCCGTCATACCGATAATGCGGAAGCCCTCTGGAGCGGATTGCGTACGTTCTGTACCCTGATGCTTATCGGCGCATGGAGCATTGGCGCGCAATGGGAATCAGGCTCTGGCGCACTAACGCTCGCGGCCATCAGCAGCGTGCTGTATTCCGCCGTAGCCACGCCGTTTAAGTCGCTTTCTTTGCTGATGCGCACGCTGGTTCTGCTGTCGCTGTTTAGCTTTGTGGTTAAGTTTGGCCTGATGGTGCAAATCTCTGACCTCTGGCAATTCATTCTGTTTCTCTTCCCGCTGCTCGCTACCATGCAACTCCTGAAGCTGCAAATGCCCGCGCTGGCGGGTCTTTGGGGACAGCTAATCGTGTTTATGGGATCGTTTATCGCGGTGACTAATCCACCGGTTTATGATTTTGCTGATTTCCTGAATGACAATATGGCGAAAATCACCGGCGTGGCGCTATCGTGGCTGGCATTCGCCATTCTGCGGCCTGGATCGGATGCGCGGAAAGGTCGCCGCCATATTCGCGCCCTGCGCCGGGATTTTGTCGATCAGCTCAGCCGACATCCCTCGCTCAGTGAAAACGAATTTGAGTCGCTGACCTATCATCACGTCAGCCAGCTCAGCAACAGTCAGGATGCCCTGGCGCGACGCTGGCTATTGCGTTGGGGGGTTGTCTTGCTGAACTGCTCGCACGTGGTGTGGCAACTGCGCACCTGGGAGGTGCGTTCAGATCCTCTGGCTCGCGTCAGAGACGTGTGTATATCGCTGCTTCGCGACGTAATGAGTGAGCGCGGCGTTCAGCAACGGCCGCTGAATGCCACGCTGAGTGAGCTACAGCGTATTTGCGACACGCTCGCCCACCATCATCAACCTGCGGCGCAAGAACTGTCGGCGCTTATCTGGCGACTACACTGCTCGCTTTCTCAGCTCGAACAGGCGCCTCCGCCGGGTACGCTAGGCAATTGATTATTTAATAACGCCACAGGCGTAGCGCGCTCCACCACCGCCAAGCGGTTTTGGTTGATCGGACATATTATCGCCACCGACATGGATCATCAGCGCTTTGCCTTTAACCTCATCGAGCGTTTTCAGCCGCGGCGCAATGACCGGTGTTGTGGCGTTACCGTCGTTATTCACCACCAGCAGAGGCAGGTCGCCCATGTGGCCTGCGCCTTCCGGACCTTCGTGCTTGCCGGTTTGGTGCGGATCATAATGGCCTCCAGCCGATTCCGCGGCTGAGGCTTTTCCTTCTTTAATCGCCGGTTGGCAACTGCCATTCGCATGGACATGGAAGCCATGTTCACCCGGCGGCAGCGCTTTCAGATCGGGCGTAAACTCCAGCCCTTTCCCGGTTTCAGCAATAGTGACCGTACCAATCGCCTGGCCGACGCCTTGCGACGTTACCAGATTCATCATCACTTTTTCTTCACTGGCAGCCTGCGCACCTGCACAGGCGAGTAGAGTAATAATGGCCAAACTCAAACGCTTCATAAGACCTCCGTCCAAAAGGTGTCTGATTGATAAGTGTAAACCAGTGACACAAATTTGAACGGAGAAGCGTCAAAAACGCGATTACGGTACGTCGTAACCCAGCGCGGCTTTGCGAATACGGAACCACTGCTGGCGAGACATGTTCAATGACTCAGACTCAACGGCGGCGCGTACACGCTCTATCTTCCCTGAGCCAATAATCGGCAGCGGCTGAGACGGCAGACGTAAAATCCAGGCGTACACCACCTGCTCAATGGACTGCGCGTTTAACTCTTCTGCGATTGTGGCAAGTTCATTACGTAATGGCTGGAACGCATCGTCATTAAACAGACGACCACCGCCGAGGCAGGACCAGGCCATCGGACGAATGCGCAGTTGTTGCAGTTGATCTAAAGTACCATCCAGCAGGAGCGGCTGATGTACCGGTGAGATCTCAACCTGGTTAGTCGCCAGCGTGAACGGCAGACGCGATTGCAGCAGTGAGAACTGTGCCGGGGTGAAGTTAGATACGCCAAAGTGACGCACTTTTCCGCTATGGTGCAATTTTTTGAACGCGTCGGCTACGTCGTCCGCATCCATGAGCGGATCGGGACGGTGGATGAGCAGCAAATCAATATGATCGGTCGCCAGTAACTTCAACGATGCTTCCGCACTGGCAATGATATGCGCGCTGTCGGTAATGTAATGACCCAGCGCATTTTCCGTGCGTGCCGTCGTGGCGATCCCGCACTTGGTAACAATCTGCATTTTTTCACGCAGATGCGGAGCCAGCCTCAGTGCCTCACCAAACGCCGCTTCACACTGGTATCCGCCGTAAATATCGGCGTGATCGACGGTGGTAACACCCAGATCCAGATGTTCTTCAATAAAGCTGACTAGCTGGCGCGCGGACATATTCCAGTCCATCAGGCGCCAATACCCCATTACAAAGCGAGAAAATTCCGGACCTTGCGGCGCAATAGTAATACGCTGAACCATAGCAGCTTCCTTATAAGTGAATGTGCATCGAGTATACGCAATTACGCTTTTAAAAGAGTGAAGGTTGTTGCGGTTCTTCCGAAGGGTTGGCTTTGTTTGCTCGTAATTTACGCATCAGGCGCTGACGACAAAGCCGTAGCACTTCCTGCTTTTCGGCATCGGTCATCTTTTGCCAGTTAAAACGCTCATCCCGACTGCGAAAACAGCCGCGGCAAAAACCGCGCTCGTCAGACTGACATATTCCACGGCATGGGCTCTGGACGGGGAAAAACTCCAGCTGTTCGGCCACATCCCCTCCTTTCGTAAGATTGATATACCTATTGAAGACGTTAACTGAATTTCTCGCAAGCGCTATTGCATTAGACCGACTGGTCTATTACACTCCTTTCCATGAACAAAATCACTGAACACGATACACGCGAACATCTGCTGGCGACTGGCGAACTGCTGTGCATGCAGCGCGGTTTCACCGGTATGGGCTTAAGCGAACTACTGAAAACCGCTGAAGTCCCCAAAGGTTCGTTTTATCACTATTTTCGCTCTAAAGAAGCGTTCGGTGTTGCGATGCTGGAACGCCACTATGCGGCCTATCATCAGCGACTGGCTACGCACTTTGATACGGGGGCAGGAAACTATCGCGACCGCATTCTGGCCTACTATCAGGAAACACTGAACCAGTTTAGCCAGCACGGCATTATCAGCGGTTGTTTAACCGTAAAACTGTCCGCCGAAGTGTGCGATCTGTCAGAAGATATGCGCACGGCGATGGATAAAGGCGCGCGGCACATTATTGCGCTGTTAGCGCAGGCGCTGGAGAAAGGTCAGGCAAATCATTGTCTGTCCTTTGTTGGCGAGCCGTTACAACAGGCGCAGGTATTGTATGCTCTGTGGCTGGGCGCCAACCTGCAGGCCAAGATTTCTCGTAGCGCCACCCCGCTGGAAAATGCGCTGGCGCACGTTAAAACCATCATTACTACGCCTGCCGTTTAACAGGCGTTTTTATTTCTTTTATTACTAGACGACCGGTCTATTCAGGAGTGCCATATGTCATCTGAAAAACTTTTTTCCCCACTGAAAGTGGGTGCTATTACGGCAGCAAACCGCGTATTCATGGCGCCACTGACGCGTCTGCGCAGCATTGAGCCTGGCGACATCCCTACTCCGCTGATGGCCGAGTATTACCGTCAACGCGCCAGCGCGGGTCTTATCATCAGTGAAGCTACACAGATTTCCGCGCAGGCGAAAGGCTATGCGGGGGCACCCGGCTTACACAGCGAAGCGCAAATTGCCGCATGGAAAAAAATCACCGCTGCCGTACATGCGGAGCAAGGTCATATTGCGGTCCAGTTGTGGCATACCGGGCGCATCTCTCACGCCAGTCTGCAGCCCAACGGTCAGGCACCGGTCGCACCTTCCGCGATTAGCGCCGGTACCCGGACCTCGCTTCGTGATGAAAATGGTCTGGCAACGCGTGCGGATACCTCAATGCCGCGTGCGCTCGAAACTGAAGAAATTCCCGGCATCGTTAATGACTTCCGTCAGGCGATTGCCAACGCGCGCGAAGCGGGTTTCGACATGGTTGAACTGCACTCCGCTCACGGCTATCTGCTGCACCAGTTCCTGTCGCCAACGTCTAACCAGCGTACCGATCAATACGGCGGCAGCGTCGAAAATCGTGCACGTCTGGTGCTGGAAGTTGTCGATGCCGGTATTAAAGAATGGGGTGCCGACCGCATTGGTATTCGCGTCTCTCCGATTGGTTCATTCCAGAACGTTGACAACGGCCCGAACGAAGAAGCCGATGCGCTGTATCTGATTGAACAACTGGGCAAGCGCGGAATCGCTTACCTGCATATGTCTGAGCCGGACTGGGCTGGCGGCGAGCCGTATTCCGATGCGTTTCGCGAAAAAGTTCGTGCACGTTTCCACGGTCCGATCATTGGTGCGGGTGCCTACACACCTGAAAAAGCAGAAGCACTGATCGAGAAGGGCCTGATCGACGCCGTTGCTTTTGGTCGCGCCTATATCGCTAACCCGGATCTGGTTGCGCGCCTGCAGCGTAAAGCGGAGCTGAATCCGCAACGTGCCGAAAGCTTCTACGGCGGCGGCGCGGAAGGTTACACCGATTATCCTACCCTCTAACGTCACAAACTCCGTTCTGCCATTGATAGCGGCGTAACAACGCCGCTATACTAAAACAACATTTTGAATGTATTAGCCATTTTCGAAGGGGAAAAAGATGCGTTTACTTCATACCATGCTGCGCGTGGGTAACCTGCAGCGTTCCATCGAGTTTTATACCAACGTGCTGGGCATGAAGCTGCTGCGTACCAGCGAAAACCCTGAATACAAATACTCCCTGGCCTTTGTCGGCTACGGCCCTGAAACCAGCGAAGCCGTGATCGAACTGACCTATAACTGGGGTGTCGACAAGTATGAGCTGGGCACTGCCTACGGCCATATCGCCCTGAGCGTAGACAACGCAGCCGAAGCCTGTGAACGTATTCGTCAGAATGGCGGTAACGTCACGCGTGAAGCCGGTCCGGTAAAAGGCGGCACCACCGTAATCGCGTTCGTTGAAGATCCAGACGGTTACAAAATTGAACTGATCGAAGAGAAAGACGCCGGGCGCGGCCTGGGCGACTAACCTCCCCACGGGCGCAGATCGTCTGTGCCCGTAGTTTTATACTCATCATTTTGCCATAATACGCGCTGCAATTTTCCCGTATTAAGAGACCCAGATGTCCGATAACGCTCAACTTTCCGGTCTGTGTGACCGTTTTCGTGGTTTTTATCCTGTCGTCATTGATGTCGAAACCGCAGGGTTCAATGCCAAAACCGATGCGCTGCTTGAGATCGCAGCCATCACACTGAAAATGGATGAACAAGGCTGGCTGATGCCGGACACGACGTTACATTTCCACGTAGAGCCATTTGAAGGCGCGAATTTGCAGCCGGAAGCCCTCGCCTTTAACGGAATTGAGCCTAACAATCCGCTACGCGGCGCGGTCAGCGAATATGACGCTCTGCATGCCATCTTCAAAATGGTGCGTAAAGGGATTAAAGACAGCGGCTGCAATCGGGCGATCATGGTGGCGCATAACGCTACGTTCGACCACAGTTTTATGATGGCCGCAGCAGAACGCGCCTCGCTCAAACGTAATCCATTTCATCCGTTCGTCACCTTTGATACTGCGGCCTTAAGCGGCCTGTCTCTGGGGCAAACTGTGTTGTCGAAAGCGTGCCTGGCGGCGGGAATGGAATTTGACGGGACTCAGGCGCACTCGGCGCTGTATGACACCGAACGGACGGCCGTGCTGTTTTGCGAAATTGTTAACCGCTGGAAACGTCTCGGCGGCTGGCCTCTTCCCGTACCTGAAGAGGCATAACGGACCGATAAAAAAAGCGACCATCACGAGGTCGCTTTTTTATTTACGCTGATATTATTCAGCGTCCGGCTCTTCGGTTTTGTATTTCGCCGCTGTTTCTTTAATCAGCTGCTGCAACTCACCGCGCTGGTACATTTCGATCAAAATGTCACAGCCGCCAACCAGCTCGCCATCAACCCACAGCTGCGGGAAGGTTGGCCAGTTTGCGTATTTCGGCAGCTCGGCGCGAATATCCGGGTTCTGCAGAATATCAACATAAGCAAAGCGTTCACCACAGGCGGACAGCGCCTGCACAGCCTGAGCGGAGAAACCGCAGCTTGGCAGTTTAGGGGAACCTTTCATGTACAGGAGAATCGGGTTTTCAGCGATCTGGCGCTGGATTTTTTCGATAGTGGTGCTCATTATCTTGCTTCCTTAAACTTCTTTTACGGCAGTAGTCTGACATTGTAGCGGGTCAGACAGGCAACGGAAAATAACATTTTCATTACGCGTTATTATTTTATCCCCTGACGCCAAAAGTTGCATTCACAATCTCACTTATCCCTTTAAAGCCTGTGGATTTGATTATTCGTTCACCAACGCCAACTTTAATTGCTGATTTTTTTTGCGGTCGGTTACGAAACGTAGTTTTAAACAAAAAAGCTATTAACTTTCCCTCTTTCTATAGATTAGAATCATCAAGTTTTGAAAATCACACGCAGGCATGATAGACCTGCCTTACCAGAGGATTGCTCAGTGGCGCGGATAAACCGAATCTCGATCACGCTCTGTGCTTTACTTTTTACTACACTGCCCTTTACGCCCATGGCTCATGCTTCCAAGCAGGCCAGGACGACACCTACCCATTCCCACACCATCAAAACGGTAGATAAAAAGAAAAGCGCAACAACCAGCCAAAAAATAACAAAAACCAGCAAGAAAACGGCGACAAAAACCACCAGCAAAACCAGCACCAAAACCGCTTCCTCTTCTAAACATCGCACTGCCGCTCCGGCAAAGTCGACTAAAACGGCAAACCGTCGTGGTAAAAACACCGCAGCACAAACCGCTGCCGTTACCTGGACTGAAAAATGCACGCCGCGCAAAGGTCATAAGCCGCGCTGTGTAAAAGTGAAAACCACCGCACCAACGACGCTGGCTGACGCGCATAAAGTGAAAGTGCAGAAAGCCACTAAAACCGCCATGTCCACGCTGATGAACCAAATCGGCAAGCCTTATCGCTGGGGCGGCACCTCACCAAGAACCGGGTTTGACTGCAGCGGTCTGGTCTATTACGCCTATAAAGATCTGGTGAAATTCCGCATTCCACGTACAGCGAACGAAATGTATCATCTGCGCGATGCTGCGCCGATTGAACGTGGCGAACTGAAAAATGGCGATCTGGTATTTTTCCGTACCCAGGGGCGTGGAACTGCCGATCACGTTGGCGTTTATGTTGGCAACGGTAAGTTTATTCAGTCACCGCGCAGCGGCCAGGAAATTCAAATCACCTCTCTGAGTGAAGATTACTGGCAGCGCCACTATGTGGGCGCTCGTCGGGTAATGACGCCAAAAACAATTCGTTAAAAACTTACCCTACAGTACCTGCTGTAGGGTAAGTTCTTCTTTTGCATAACCTTTCAATTTGCTACCCTATCCTTACTCACAATGAGGCTATTGTGTGTACTCAATACAAATAATAAGGAGAGAAGCAATGTCGTTTGAATTACCTGCATTACCGTATGCCAAAGATGCTCTGGCACCGCACATTTCTGCCGAAACGCTGGAATATCACTATGGCAAACACCATCAAACTTACGTGACTAATCTGAACAACCTGATTAAAGGCACGGCGTTTGAAGGCAAATCACTGGAAGAGATCGTACGTAGCTCTGAAGGCGGTGTATTCAATAACGCAGCACAGGTATGGAACCACACGTTCTACTGGAACTGCCTGGCACCGAACGCAGGTGGCGAACCTACCGGTAAACTGGCCGAAGCAATTGCCGCCTCCTTTGGCAGCTTTGCGGATTTCAAAGCGCAGTTCACCGATGCCGCTATTAAAAACTTCGGTTCTGGCTGGACCTGGCTGGTAAAAGGAACGGATGGCAAACTGGCTATCGTTTCCACCTCCAATGCAGGTACACCGCTGACCACCGACGCGACGCCGCTGATGACCGTTGACGTATGGGAACACGCCTACTACATCGATTATCGCAATGCCCGTCCTGGCTACCTGGAAAACTTCTGGGCGCTGGTGAACTGGGAATTTGTTGCGAAGAACTTCGCAGCATAAAAAAGATGACGCAGAAGGAGAACCCTTCTGCGTTTTAGCATTAATTCGCGGTAGTGAAAGCCTCTTCAGGCTGTTTGCGCGCCGAGATAAAGACCAGCAGCAGCGCAAGCCCCGCCACAATTGCCCCCATCACCGGAACAAAGCTGTAGCCCAACCCACCGGAAATCACCGCCCCACCGGCTGCGGCACCCAGAGCATTCCCCAGATTAAACGCGCCAATGTTGACTGACGATGATAATCCAGGCGCTTCGCTGGCAACGCGCATCACGCGCATCTGCAACGGCGGAACGACCGCAAACGTCGCTGCCCCCCAGACCACCATACTGACTGCCGCACCCAGCTCATTACGCGCCAGGAAAGGAATGGCCAGCATAATAACCATCAGCAGCAGTAAAAAGCCTTTCAGCGTACCGTTGACGGAACGGTCAGCCAGTTTGCCACCAAGATAGTTACCGATTGAGAAGCCAACGCCAATCAGCACCAGCATACCGGTCACAAACGCCGGTGTGGCATGGGTGATTGTATGTAACACTGGTGAGATATAGGTATAAAGCGTGAACATCGCCCCCGCTCCCAGAACGGTCGTCAGCAGCGCCGACAGCACCTGCGGACGCATAAGTACCGCCAGTTCGCTACGGACATCCGGGCGCTCTCCCGCCCCACCTTTGGGTAATGAGAAGAACAGGCTGACCATGGCGATGACGCCCAGACCCGCCGTTGCCATAAACGACATACGCCAGCCGATGGTTTCACCAAGCCAGGTCGCCGCAGGAACGCCGCCAATATTGGCAATGGTCAACCCCATAAACATGGTTGCCACGGCGCTGGCCTGCTTATGTTTGGGTACTACGCTTGCAGCGACAACGGAGCCAAGACCAAAAAATGCCCCATGGTTCAGACTGGTCAAAATACGCGATAACATCAGGGTGGTGTAATCCGGCGAGATAGCCGAAAGCACGTTGCCCAGCGTGAAAATCGCCATCAGGAATATCAACGCATTACGTCGCGCACGATGGGACAGCAGTAATGTCATCAGCGGAGCACCCACCATCACCCCAACCGCATACGCGCTGATTAACATTCCGGCCGCGGGAATCGAGACATCCACACCTTTGGCAATGACGGGCAATAATCCCATTGGCGAAAATTCAGTGGTGCCAATGCCAAACGCGCCGATCGCCAGCGCCAGTAAAGGATAATTGAGTTTCATATTTCGACTCCGTAACGTCGAGCCGGAGCGCGACATAAAATAAGAGTCAAAAGCATGACATTGATCGCAAAATTAATAAAGTTAACAAAATTGCAAAAGACTTTTGCTTATTCGCAAACAATCGACGGGAAAGGCAAGCGTAAAGGATGAGGGAGAGCGAACTCCCTCGGGGGAAATCAATGCAGCGCTGCGGTCAGGCCACCCGCGACGATCAAACCCAGAACAATAATGGTAGTCACTAACGAAAATTTCAGATCGGTGCTCATCAAGTTTTCTCCTTTTTATTCCCACACAAAAAGTGATATTGCGCATTTTTACACACTTGAAAGCAAAAATCTCTCACGATTTATATTGATAACTGCTTTTAACTCTTCCCCTTTTCGTTAAGATCAGACAAAATTCCACGCTTACTTGATTAGCGTACCGGCCATTGACCCCTTCCTGACGTTCCGTGTCGTTTTCCCGGCGTGCCGCAACCCTTACGTTGCGCTAAGGGTGTGTTAAGGCAAACGTTTACCTGGAGTATTCTCAGGAGCTTAGGATATGGTCTGGAGTGAGATGTAATGGCAACAATTAAAGATGTAGCGAAGCGAGCAAACGTTTCCACTACAACCGTATCACACGTAATTAACAAGACGCGCTTTGTCGCGGAAGAAACGCGTAATGCTGTCTGGGCGGCGATCAAAGAGCTGCACTATTCTCCGAGCGCCGTGGCGCGCAGCCTGAAGGTGAATCACACCAAGTCTATTGGCTTGCTGGCCACCAGCAGCGAAGCGGCCTATTTCGCTGAAATTATCGAAGCCGTTGAGAAAAACTGTTTCCAGAAAGGCTATACCCTGATTCTGGGTAACGCATGGAACAGTCTCGAAAAACAGCAGGCTTATCTGTCAATGATGGCGCAAAAGCGCGTTGATGGTCTGCTGGTGATGTGTTCAGAGTATCCGGAGTCGCTGCTTTCGATGCTCGAAGAGTACCGCCATATTCCGATGGTCGTCATGGACTGGGGCGAAGCTAAAGCCGACTTTACCGATACGGTCATTGATAACGCCTTCGAAGGCGGTTACATGGCGGGTCGGTATCTGGTAGAACGCGGTCATCGTGAGATTGGCGTGATCCCAGGCCCAATGGAGCGTAATACCGGAGCCGGGCGTCTGGCAGGCTTTATGAAAGCGATGGAAGAAGCGCTGATTAAAGTTCCTGAAAACTGGATTGTGCAGGGCGATTTTGAGCCTGAATCGGGCTATCGCGCCATGCAGCAAATTCTGTCACAGTCGCATCGTCCGACCGCCGTCTTCTGCGGTGGCGATATCATGGCGATGGGTGCGCTGTGCGCCGCTGACGAGATGGGACTGCGCGTACCGCAGGATGTTTCGCTCATCGGTTACGACAACGTGCGCAACGCCCGCTTCTTCACGCCAGCTCTGACCACCATTCACCAGCCTAAAGATTCACTGGGGGAAACGGCCTTCAACATGCTGTTAGACCGTATCGTGAATAAACGTGAAGAGTCGCAGTCTATCGAGGTTCATCCGCGCCTGGTAGAACGCCGCTCCGTTGCCGACGGCCCGTTCCGCGATTACCGTCGTTAAGACAGTTGTGCGGGAGCCTCATCGGGCTCCCGCAGCCATTCCTTATTCAGCGTTTCACTATCCCCTAAATAGTCCAGCAGCCAGCTCAATGCCGGCGACGTATCGTTCTGTTGCCATGTCAGGCAGCATGCGGCATCAGGAAATGGATTCTCCAGCTTTAGCGCGACCCATTTGCCGCTATCAATCCACGGTTTGGCAAAATGCGTCGGTACCATGCCCACGCACAAACCTGCCGATAAACAGGTCGCAGAAGATTCCCAGTCAGGCACCACGACGCGCTTTTGGTTATCCAGCAGCCAGGTAATACGCTTAGGAAGCGTACGCGACGTGTCTTCACGCACCAGCGACGGCCAGTTGCGCAACGTGTCGTCGCTTAGCGGTCCGGGCATTGACGCCAACGGATGATGGCTTGCCACCACGCAGCTCCAGCTCAGCATTCCCATGTCGCGGAAGGTATAGCGCCCCCCCACCGGAATCGCCTGCGTGGCGCCGATTGCCAGCTCAACGCGCCCATCGGACAGCGCATCCCAGACACCGTTAAACACCTCCTGGAAAACCAGCAGCTCCACATCATCAAAATGACGATAGAAATCCACGATCATCTGTCGGGTACGATCCGGGCGGACAATGTTATCTACCGCGATCGCCAACTGCCCGCGCCAGCCGTTGGCAATTTGCTGACATTGCTGGCGGGTGATCTGCATTTTTTTGATAACAGAGCGGCCTTCCTTGAGAAACCATGCACCGGCAGGCGTCAATTCCACGTCCCGATGGCGTCGCTCAAAAAGCGGCACCGCCAGCCACTCTTCCAGTTGACGCACGGTGTAGCTTACCGCCGAGGGTACGCGGTGCAACTCCTGCGCGGCCGAACTAAAGCTACCGTTACGCGCAACCGCATCCACAACTTCAAGTGAATATTCCGACCACATGTTCTGCCTACAAAAAATTTGAAATCAGTAAGCAAATATTAGCGTTTCACAGCAAGAATTACACTCACTACACTCAGCGGCATTGTACTACTGCTAAAAAAAGAGAAATGATGATGCAACCTGGGAAAGGATTTTTAGTCTGGCTGGCGGGTCTTAGCGTACTCGGCTTTCTGGCAACGGATATGTATCTGCCCGCCTTTGCCGCAATTCAGTCCGATCTGCAGACGCCTGCATCTGCCGTCAGCGCCAGCCTTAGCTTATTCTTAGCGGGTTTTGCCGTCGCGCAACTTCTGTGGGGGCCGCTCTCTGACCATTATGGTCGCAAGCCTGTTTTGCTGCTGGGTTTATCCATCTTCGCGCTGGGCAGTTTGGGCATGCTGTGGGTTGAAAATGCCACCGGTCTGCTGGTACTGCGCTTTGTTCAGGCCGTTGGCGTTTGTGCGGCATCGGTTATCTGGCAGGCGCTGGTCACCGATTATTATCCTTCACAAAAAGTAAACCGCATCTTTGCCACCATTATGCCATTGGTCGGGTTATCCCCGGCATTAGCGCCGTTATTAGGCAGTTGGATCCTGGTACATTTTTCCTGGCAGGCCATTTTCGCCACCCTGTTTGCCATTACCCTGATCCTGATGCTTCCGGCTCTGCGCTTAAAACCAACAGCTAAAGCACGCGACGACAGCCAGGATAAACTGACTTTCGCTACCCTGTTGCGCTCAAAAGTTTACCGCGGAAACGTGCTGATTTATGCCGCCTGCTCCGCGAGCTTCTTCGCTTGGCTGACGGGTTCCCCGTTCATCCTCAGCGAAATGGGCTACAGTCCGGCGGTGATTGGCCTGAGTTATGTTCCGCAAACCATCGCTTTCTTAATTGGTGGTTACAGCTGCCGCGCTGCGCTGCAAAAATGGCAGGGCCGTCAGTTGCTGCCCTGGTTACTCATTCTGTATGCCTTTAGCGTAGTGGCCACCTGGGCAACCGGCTTTATTCACCATGTTGCGCTGGCTGAAATCCTCATCCCATTCTGCGTTATGGCGATTGCCAATGGAGCAATCTACCCAATTGTTGTGGCTCAGGCGTTACGTCCTTTCCCACAAGCTACGGGACGCGCAGCGGCATTGCAGAACACACTGCAACTGGGTTTATGCTTCCTGGCAAGCCTTGTGGTTTCCTGGTTGATCGCCACCCCGCTGCTCACCACCACCAGCGTGATGCTGACAACGGTGCTGCTGGCGGCCGCGGGTTACAAAATGCAGTCGCAGAAGGCTGACGCCCCGCACACAGATGATCGGGCGCAAATTGCCCACGGTGAGTCTCACTAGTAATCATCTTTGATAATTAATTAGCCTGCTAATGTTTATTGGTTGAATCATCAAAAATTCAGGCCTATACTGATTTCCGGTTGTTAAAAAAACGATAATTGTTATGTGTTAACGGGGACAAGAACGTTCCCGTTTTCCCATGGATGGTCTTTTCGGCAAGGGTTCCTCCCTTCCTCTGTTCTACGTCGGATTATAGATTCGCGGATTAATTCCGTGAGAGTTCTCACAAAGCCCAAAAAAGCGTCTACGCTATTTTAAGGTTCTGATCACCGACCAGTGATGGAGAAGCTATGAGTTCATCGTGTATAGAAGACGTCAGCGTACCGGATGATGACTGGTACCGCATCACCAATGAATTATTAAGCCGTGCAGGTATTACCATTAATGGTCCGGCACCGGCAGATATTCGCGTAACGAACCCCGATTTTTTCAAACGCGTATTGCAGGAAGGATCGTTAGGGTTGGGTGAAAGTTATATGGATGGCTGGTGGGAATGCGACCGGCTGGACATGTTTTTTTGTAAAGTCCTGCGCGCCGGTCTTGAAAACCAACTCCCCCGCCACTTTAAAGACACGCTACGTATCGCCACGGCTCGCCTGTTCAATTTACAGACCAAAAAACGTGCGTGGGTCGTCGGCAAAGAACACTACGATTTGGGCAACGATCTCTTTACCCGCATGCTGGACCCTTATATGCAGTATTCCTGCGCCTACTGGAAAGATGCCGATACCCTGGAATCTGCCCAACAGGCGAAGCTAAAAATGATTGCCGAAAAACTGCAGTTGAAGCCAGGCATGCGGGTGCTCGATATTGGCTGCGGCTGGGGCGGCTTATCCCAGTTTATGGCGTCACAATATGGCGTTAGCGTGGTGGGCGTGACCGTTTCGGCAGAACAGCAGAAAATGGCGCAGGCGCGTTGTGCGGGGCTGGATGTCACAATTTTGCTGCAGGATTATCGCGACCTTAACGACAAATTTGATCGCATTGTCTCCGTCGGCATGTTTGAGCATGTGGGGCCGAAGAACTACGCGACTTATTTTGAAGTGGTTGATCGTAATTTAAAACCCGACGGTATCTTTTTGCTGCATAGCATCGGTTCCAAAAAGACCGACAATAACGTTGATCCGTGGATCAATAAATATATCTTCCCGAACGGCTGTTTACCGTCAGTTCGCCAGATTGCCAACGCCAGCGAGCCGCATTTTGTGATGGAAGACTGGCATAATTTTGGCGCGGATTACGATACAACGTTGATGGCCTGGCACGAGCGTTTCATAAGATCCTGGCCTGAAATCGCCGATAACTATACCGAACGCTTTAAACGGATGTTCAGCTATTACCTGAACGCCTGCGCCGGTGCGTTTCGTGCTCGCGACATTCAGCTGTGGCAGGTGGTTTTTTCCCGCGGCGTTGAACACGGCCTGCGCGTTCCCCGCTAATCGTTATCACCCCCGTGCCAACGGGGGTTTTACACTCTGGCTTAGGCTCCCGCCTCACCCGTTACGTTACTGATGGCGCTTTCACGCGCCGCCAGTACGCGCTCAACGGTATCAACCACCGCCTGGGTTTGAGGATCGATTTCGATATTGACCCGCGCGCCTAACTTTTTCTTACCCAGCGTCGTACGTTCCAGCGTTTCCGGGATCAAATGCACACAGAAACGCGTCGGTGTCACCTCACCGACCGTCAGACTGATGCCATCAATTCCGATAAATCCTTTGTACAAGATGTATTTCATCAGCGACGGATCCTGAACTTTAAACCACACCTGGCGGTTGTTCTCCGAGGTCAGAATTTTCGACACTTCGGCGGTCGTCATAATATGGCCCGACATTAAATGTCCGCCAATTTCATCACTGAATTTTGCCGCACGCTCAACGTTGACCAAATCCCCAACCTTCAGGTCACCCAGATTGGTGATACGCAGCGTTTCTTTCATCAGATCAAAGCTTATCTGGTTACCGTTGATTTCGGTTACCGTCAGGCAGCACCCATTGTGGGCAACCGATGCGCCGGTCTCCAGCGCATCCAACATATATTCAGGTAACTCCACAACATGCGTACGAAAATTTGGTTTTTCATCAATGGACACCAATTTCGCGGTGCCCTGCACAATACCCGTAAACATACTTCTAACTCCTGAACTGAATTAAGACATCTCTGCACAGCACAATAGCAGGTGGAAATTCAGGTTGCCAGCAATGCGCCGCTACTGCCTGTTTTTTCACTGGAGAATTACGTATTCCTCGCTACAATAGACTGAAATTTCCCCTGCTTTTTCTCCTTGCTGCCATATAAGGCGGCTTTTTTAGTCTCTCAAATAACAACAATATAGTGGTGTACACGTGCAAAAGTATGTAAGTGAAGCGCGTCAGTTATTAGCTCTGGCAATTCCGGTGATTCTTGCGCAAATCGCTCAAACCGCAATGGGATTCGTTGATACCGTCATGGCGGGCGGATACAGCGCCACGGACATGGCGGCCGTCGCCATTGGCACATCTATTTGGTTGCCGGCCATTTTGTTTGGTCACGGACTGCTGCTGGCCTTGACGCCAGTGATTGCGCAACTCAATGGTTCCGGGCGCCGCGATCGTATTGCCCATCAAATACGCCAGGGTTTCTGGCTGGCGGGCAGCGTCTCCATTCTGATTATGATCGTGCTCTGGAACGCGGGATACATTATTCGCTCCATGCATAACATCGACCCGGCGCTGGCGGATAAAGCCGTCGGCTACCTGCGTGCGTTGCTGTGGGGCGCGCCGGGGTATTTGTTCTTCCAGGTAGCCCGTAACCAGTGTGAAGGTCTGGCCAAAACCAAACCGGCGATGGTGATGGGATTTCTCGGCCTGCTGGTGAACATTCCTGTTAACTATGTTTTCATTTATGGGCATTTTGGCATGCCGGAGCTAGGCGGCGTGGGCTGCGGCGTGGCAACAGCGGCGGTTTACTGGGTGATGTTTATCGCCATGCTGTCATACGTTAAACGCGCACGCTCGATGCGTGATATCCGTAATGAGCGTGGTTTCCAGAAACCGGACACCGCCGTAATGAAGCGCCTGGTACAGCTGGGTTTACCTATCGCGCTGGCGTTATTTTTCGAAGTGACGCTGTTTGCTGTGGTGGCGCTGCTGGTTTCCCCGCTGGGGATTGTCGACGTGGCCGGACACCAGATCGCGCTCAACTTCAGCTCGTTAATGTTCGTCCTGCCGATGTCTCTGGCTGCAGCCGTCACCATTCGAGTCGGTTATCGTCTGGGCCAGGGTTCCACGCTGGATGCGCAAACCGCAGCCAGAACAGGTCTGGGCGTCGGCGTCTGCATGGCGGTTGTGACGGCGATTTTCACCGTAACATTCCGTGAGCACATTGCCCTGCTCTACAACAATAATCCGGAAGTTGTCGCTCTGGCAGCGCAGCTCATGTTACTGGCCGCGGTGTATCAAATATCGGACTCTATCCAGGTTATTGGCAGCGGTATCCTACGTGGTTATAAAGATACGCGTTCCATTTTCTTTATTACCTTTACGGCATACTGGGTACTGGGTCTGCCGAGCGGTTATATTCTGGCGCTGACCGATCTGGTGGTTGACCGGATGGGACCGGCAGGATTCTGGATGGGCTTTATTATCGGCCTGACCTCTGCGGCCGTGTTGATGATGCTGCGGATACGTTTTCTGCAGCGCCAGCCGTCAGCGGTTATTTTACAACGCGCCGCACGATAATCCCCAAATAGCCGCCATCTGGCGGCTTTTTTATATCCTCAAAACGGGCTGGCGTTTTGGGCCGTCATCCATTCCTGACTGACCGGATGCCTGAAATGCAGTTCACTGGCATGCAGCATCAGTCTCGACGTCCGTTCGGTGCCTGGCAGCAGACGCCCACCATATAAATCGCACCCCAAAATGGGATGCCCCAACTGCTGACAGTGGATCCGCAACTGGTGGGTACGCCCGGTTTCAGGTGTCAGCCGTACCCGCGTCAAAGCGAGTAATGTCCCATCTTGCTGGCGATGATGAAAACGTTCAATAACCTGATAGCGCGAGCGCGCGGGTTTACCGTTAATGGCGCAAATCGACATCAGTGGAAACAGCGCCGGGTCTTTGGCAATCGCTGCATCTATAACGCCTTCATCGTTTTTCAGATGCCCGCACAACAACGCACTATACACCTTGCTTACCGCGCGCTGACTGAACTGCTGGCAAAGCGCGGCGTTGATAGCCTTGTTACGGGCAATCACCATCAGCCCTGACGTCCCAAAATCAAGCCGATGTACCAGCGTACAGCCGGGGTAAATCTGTACCAGCCGGTGATGTACCGAATCGAGATTCTGCGGATTTTTCCCCGACAAACTAAGCAGTCCGGTGGGTTTATTGATAAGCACCAGATGCTCGTCCTGATAGAGGATCGCTATCTCCTCATGACAAGGCGGGGCAATAAAGGTATCGAGGATCGTAGACATGAGCGGCCAGGATGAAGTGTGGAAACGGATGATAGCGAATTTTTACCACACTGGCGAATCAGGGCGCTTAACCAATGACAATCATTGCATGATAGAGTGTGGGATATCCTGAGTGCGATGAGAGGGTTACACCGTGCAACAAATCGATTTCTACATGGTAGATGCCTTTACCACTACGACGTTTGGCGGTAATGCCGCAGCAGTATGCCCGCTCGATGACTGGTTGCCCGATGAAATATTATTAAAAATGTCACAGCAGCATAACCAGTCGGAAACCGCTTTTTTTGTCGCTAGTGAGAATGGCTTCGAGCTGCGTTGGTTTACCACGCAAGGAGAAATTAATCTGTGTGGGCATGCCACGCTTGCCGCCGCACATGTCATCTTTGAACATCTGGATTTCCCGGAAGCGACCATCCATTTTGCCACCCGTTTTGTGGGTCCACTGACGGTCACGCGCAGCGGTGATTGGCTGACGCTTGATTTTCCTGCCTGGCAAAGCGAACCTGTCGAACCGCCCGCCTTACTGCTGGAAACCTTGGGCATCACCGAATATAAAGAAGTGCGCGTCGCGCGCGATTACATGGTCGTGATGGAGAATCAACAGCAGGTTGAGGCTGTGCGCCCGAATATCCACGCCATGATTCCCCTCGGGAAAATGGTATGTATCACCGCGCCGGGTGACGGAGAATACGATTTCGTCAGCCGTTTCTTCTGCCCGGGTGAAGCGGTCGCGGAAGACCCGGTCACCGGTTCGACGCATAGCATGCTGATTCCTTACTGGGCTGCAAAACTGAATAAAACGAAGATGCTGGCGCGCCAGGTCTCTGAACGCGGCGGCGATTTACGCTGCCAACTGACAGGAACGCGTGTTTATATCGGTGGACAAGCAGTAACTTATCTGACGGGTAAAGTGCTGTTACGCTAGCAGCCTTACCCGAATTAACCAATCCATGGAGGATTTATGGCGAACAAACTCGTGCAGATACACTTTGATTTTCCTGGTCCGTTTGGCACTGAGATGTCACATCAGCTTGTTGAACTGGCCGAATCCATCAACCAGGAGCCGGGTTTCATCTGGAAAATCTGGACCGAGAACGCAGCAAACCACGAAGCGGGTGGCATCTACCTGTTTCAGGATGAAGACAGCGCTCTGGCCTATATCAAAAAACACACGGCCCGCCTGAAGCACCTGGGTGTGGATGACGTGACGTGCAAAATCTTCGATATCAATGAACCGTTAAGTAAGATTAACCACGGCCATATCGGCTAATTTTTGGCTTTAACGCCCCGCCCCGGGGCGCTTCTTCACTCCCCTGCTTTACCCTCATCAAAAGCGTTCCCCCTCTTTCACCGCGCCAGGATAGCTATATAACGTGGGTCACGTTTGCCATAGTTCACAAAATCATCATCTGTGAGAACTATCACTAGCCGAACGCGGTTTGAAAGCGTATAAAATAATACAAACAGTATTATTTTATACAAAATGAATCACCACTAACTACAGGAGATTCTCATATGTCCGTGGACATTACATTGAACTCATCTGCAGGAGGTTTTCCGCCTGCAGGTCATTACTCGCACAGTACAACGGCTGGCGGATTCGTCTTCATTTCTGGTCAGTTGCCGGTCACAAGTGATGGCGAAAAAAAAACCAAGGCCTCTTTTGAAGAGCAGACGCGGCTGGTACTGCAGAATATTGATGCCTGCCTGGCTGGCGCTGGGGTTTCTCGACAGCACCTGGTGTCAGTACGCGTCTATGTAACAGATATCAACCAATGGCCAACGTTTAACAAAATCTATGGGGAGTGGATCGGTGATTTCCGGCCCTCCCGCGCGGTAGCGGGCGTTGCAGAACTTCATTATGGTTTCGCGCTGGAAGTTGAAGCTATAGCCCTGGCCCCACAAGCATGACGTTTAACGACATACAGGTGAACAACAATGACTGAGATGACACTGCCTGATTATAACGATGTTGCCGCCGCGGCAGAGCGCATCGCCGACTATGCCAACAAAACGCCGGTGATGACCTCCCGAACGGTTAATGACGAATTTGTTGCTGAAGTTTTCTTCAAGTGCGAAAACTTCCAGAGAATGGGCGCGTTTAAATTTCGCGGAGCCATGAATGCGTTACGCCAGTTCACGCCAGAACAACGCGCTGCGGGCGTCGTCACCTTTTCGTCCGGCAACCATGCGCAGGCCATTGCCCTGTCGGCAAAATTGTTGGGGATCCCGGCGACGATTATCATGCCGCATGATGCCCCGGCGGCTAAAGTTGCAGCCACAAAAGGCTATGATGGAAATGTGGTGATTTACGATCGTTATACCGAAGATCGTGAAAAAATCGGGCGGGAGCTGGCAGAGAAACAAGGATTGACGCTGATCCCGCCATACGACCATCCGCACGTGATTGCGGGCCAGGGCACCGCCACAAAAGAGCTGATTGAAGAAGTGGGTCATCTAGACGTTCTTTTCGTGTGTCTGGGCGGTGGCGGCCTGCTTTCGGGCTCCTCACTGGCAGCCAGACATCTGTCACCTGACTGCATCATCTATGGTGTCGAGCCGGAGGCAGGAAACGATGGTCAACAATCGTTTCGCAGCGGAAAGATTGTTCATATCGATACGCCGAAAACCATTGCTGACGGTGCTCAGACCCAACATCTCGGGAATATTACGTTTCCGATTATCCAGCGAAATGTGCACGATATTCTGACTGTCTCAGACGATGAATTAGTCGCCTCGATGAAATTTATCGCTGAGCGAATGAAAATTGTCGTGGAGCCGACTGGCTGTCTGGGTTTTGCCGCCGCCAGAGCGCGCAAAGCTGAACTTCGCGGCAAAAAAATCGGCATTATCATCAGCGGTGGGAACGTGGATATCAGCCGCTACAGTGAATTCCTTGCCGGGTAATCAAGAAGGTATCTGCCATGCGGATACCTTATTACCGTCTGAACACTCGCGTCTGGAAAAGCGAACCCTGCTCACTGTAAACTGCCCGCAATCATGGCAACAGGCATCACCGCAGGAGACTGGCATGCCAAAAACCGATAACAACTCACTTCTCAGCCAAATTGACACTATCGCCAGGGGCTTGAGCGAGACCTTCTCTCCGTTTTGCGAAGTGGTGGTTCATGATCTCAAAAATCCTGAACATGCCATTTTATCCATCCATAATAACCTGTCCGGGCGTGAACCCGGTCAACCGGCAACAGAACTGGGTCTGGCGCGAATCGCATCGCCTGAATTTCCCAGCATTATTGCCAACTACAGCAACCAGTTTGCCGATGGCCGCCCGGTGAAAAGTACCTCCATCGGCATCAAGGATGACGAAGGCAAATACGTAGCAGCACTCTGTCTGAACGTGGATATGACGCTGTTTCGTGGCATGCAGAGTGCCCTTGCGCGTTTTACTGAAACCGCGGACTCTCCCATTAAGGAACATATCGATCCCGGCAGTAACGAAGTCATCCGCCAGCGTATCGATGACTTTGCCGCTAAATGCGCAACGACGGCCCGCGCCCTGAAACCTGAAGACCGTAAACGACTGATTCAACAATTACGCAAAGACGGTTTGCTGAACGTACGAAAATCTATGGACACAGTGGCGCAGCATCTGGGCGTCTCCAGAGCAACCGCCTATCTGTATGCCCGCCAGTCGGCTCAGGCTGGCGAATAAACCCGGTTATGCGGCGCTCAGCAAGGTATATCCGCCTGGCTCAGGCAGCAAGCCAGTGCGGCTATTCCCCCAATCGCGGTGCATCCAACCATTGATAAGTTCATTAAGTTGCTGGCGATCCCGTAGGTGATTTTGCATATTTTGAATTCCTGATAATTGACTATTTTTGAACGTCTGCTACGCCTGTGTAATCTAATCCCGGGAATAGGCAAAAGTTCGATTTATTCAACAAGGTTACCCGCCGATAAAACAACGATTCCCTGTCGCTGCACAAAAAAAATAAACCTTTATGATCGTGTGATTTTTTAACAACCACAGAGTGGGTGTTTTTTGTACAGGCACAACAAAAATCACCGTCCGTTAATAACAGACTTCGCCTGATTTAATAAATATTCATAACCATTAAGCATGGCAACCCATTGATTTAAATGAATTAAAAAACAAATAACTTCACATCATCAATAATAGACAGGCGGAATATATAAATAGCGTGATATCTAAATTATAATTCTTTTACATCCGGCTGATTGGTGAGGTTAGAATGCGGTTAATAGTCATGTTGGTAAGCGTTGTGCTCTCCACCCAGCTTTGGGCGGGTGAACTTTCCAGGCCCACCGGTAAAGTTCTTTTAACGTTATCCGGTAATATTGAAAATACAAATGAAGACGGGAAAGCGGTTTTTGATACCGCCAGCCTTGAGAAGCTGGGCATGGTAAGTTTTCAGACCACCTCCCCCTGGTATAATGGACGTACGACCTTTCGGGTATTCCACTACAAAAACTCATGGATTATGTTGGGGCGAGCGGCTCCGTTGTAAAGGTTACTGCGCTTAATGACTACACCACCGTTATCCCTCTCAGTGATTTCAAAAAATACAATGCCATCCTTGCTTTAAAAATCAACGGAAAATATATGCGCATCCGTGATAAAGGCCCATTATTCATTGTGTACCCCTATGACAGCATGCCGGAACTAAATAATCAGATTTATTATTCAAGGTCTGCATGGCAGGTCAGTAGTATGGATATTGAGTAAGCGTTCAGAGGAACATCATGAACAGAATACTGGCTGGCATCATCTTTTTTCTTTTTATATCGACCGGATATATCTCTTTCCTCGTGCATGAAAGGCAACAAGAGCTACAGAAACTGACTCACTACACCGATTCCTGGTCTGCCGCTCAGTTGGTATCTCAATATTACCGATTTGAATCGTTGCTTGGTCTTTACACTATCGATGATACGATGAATCTTGATGATGTACGCATGCGTCTCGACATTATGCTCAGCCAGAGTGATTTGATAAAAGAAGGTGATTTGGGGCGCTACATAGAAAGCAACATTGCCCACCGTGAGCTAGCGGTAACACTTGAAAATACCCTTAGTTATCTGGATGATAATCTCGAGAAAATGAACCGTCCAGCACTCCAGGCGTATCTGAAAAAAATGCATACCCTGGATGCACAACTTGGCCGTCTTTCATCCGGCGCATTAAACAAAGATGTTAACTCGATTAATAACGCCAACCAAAAAATTCAAACGCTGTACTATATTTACTCAACGACATCTGTACTGCTAATAATACTGAGTGCGATTCTGGGCGTGCTCATTTTTTATCAAAACAGAAATATTCTGCGGGCGCACCTTCAGGTCAAGAGTCTTGCCGAAGAACTGCAAAAATCGAAGGAAAAGCTACAAATTCAGAATGCCAAGCTGGAATATGACGTCTACCATGACTCGCTCACCGAGATGAATAACCGCCAGCTATTCTGGAGCGATTTAAATAAAACAATCGAAATGGCAGAGAAAAATAACGATGCTGTGACGGTGATGTTGTTTGATTTAGATCGATTCAAAGAGGTCAATGATACGTATGGTCATGATGCCGGTGATATGTTACTGCGCCAGATATCCGATCGTCTGATTTCGACAAGCCTTACGTCGGATACGTTGTATCGCTTAGGCGGGGATGAGTTTGCGTTTCTCTCAAGTGGTCTGACAGAAAGTCGGGCCGTTTCGCGAGCCCAGAAAATATGTGAGTTTATCAGCCAGCCCTACACCATTTACAACACAATTATCAACATAACCACCTGTGTTGGCATTGTTATCTCAGAAAATGAGCGCCGCTCCGACTATCTTTATAAATTTGCCGATCTGGCCCTTTATGAAGCCAAAAATGAAGGCTCTGGCAAGATAAAAGTCTTCCGGCAACGAATGTTAGAAAAATTGCAAGAAAGCAGAACGCTTGAGCATGATATGGCATTAGCAATAGTGAACAAAGAGTTCGTGGTGTATTACCAGCCTATTGTCGATTCTTTCAGTCAGAAAATATACAGCTATGAGGCGCTAATTCGTTGGGTCCATCCTCTCAAGGGCCTCTTGTCGCCGGATAGCTTTATTCCTGTTGCTGAAAAAACAGGGATGATTAATGAGATGGGGAAAGCGGTGCTGGAAATTGCCTGCAGGGAAGCCGCGGGTTGGGCGGTTCCGGCTAAAATTTCAGTCAATGTCTCCCCTGTCCAGCTAAGCAGCAAGGCCTTTGCAGGAATCGTGTTAACCATTCTGAAAGAAACTGGACTTCCACCTGACCGCCTCGAACTGGAAGTGACTGAATCCTCTCTCTTTACCGAGAGTGCTACGCCGATAAATACGCTTAATAAGCTCCGGGCCCTGGGGGTAAAAATCTCCATCGATGATTTTGGTACCGGATACTCTTCTCTTTCGCGCCTCAGCAGACTTGCCTTCGATAAAATCAAAATAGACAAGTCCTTTGTGCATTCGATATCTACGCAGGAAGACGCCCTGACTATCATCAAACTGATCACGGGCATGGCGAAATCTCTCAATATGAAGGCTGTTGCAGAAGGTGTTGAAACGCAGGAGCAACTGGCAAGACTTCAGGCTCTGGGCTGCGATTTCGCGCAAGGATATCTGTTTGGCAAACCTCAGCCTTGTATCGATGAAGAAATCAGAAACGGTTAAATCGCGGTCGGCACATTTGCCCGTGGGTGCAGGGCCGCATTTTCTCATCGATTACACACCGTGAAAGTTATCACTGCTTAAACGCATCAGAAAACGGCAGGGATAACCTTCGCGAACAACGGATATTTCTGCCCCAGATTTACTCGCCATCAGGCTAATTAATCATTAACCGTAGGGCTAAATCCTTCGGATAAGGATCAAAATAGTTCTGGGTAAGCAAATAGCTGTCTGGGTATTCAGCAAGGTAGTGCTTGAGCAGAGTCAGTGGCGCCAATATTGGCAGCAGTCCGCCGCTATAGTTGAGGATAACGTCACGCAACTCTCCGCGCTGGCGGGTGTTCAACCGATCGCGGAAGTAGCCCTGAATATGCATCAGTACGTTGGTATGATTTTTCCGTGAGGCGGGCTTTTTGAGGATCGCCATTAGCTTTTCGCGATATACCACGAAAAAAGCGTCCAAATCATCCCATTGATGGAGCGAGGCCACGAAAGGGCCAATATCCCGGTAACCCGCCTGGTGATGAGCCAAAAGCTGGAGCTTATAGCGGCTGTGGAAGTTGAGTAAACCGTGGCGAGTAAGACCAGAGGCTCGCAGCATATTAAGCTCATGTAACGCAAACACTCGCTCAACAAAATTCTCCCTCAGCACCGGATCGTGCAAGCGGCCATCTTCTTCGACCGGCAACCACGGGTAGGTTTCCATTAAGGTGCCGGTAAACAGACCGGTTCCCTCTTTTCGCCCGCGATTTCCCTTTTCGTCATACAGCCTCACTCTCTCCATTCCGCAGCTCGGTGATTTAGCACAGACGATAAAACCCGACAGACCGCCAAGCCCATTGATATATGAAGCGGTGAAATCGGACATTTTATCGGTGACATCCTCACCAGGCGCATGGCTAAAACACATGCGGATATTCCCCAGGGCGGTTTGAACCAAACGCAACGCGGGGCGTGGTACAGGCAAACCGATGGACATCTCCGGGCAGACAGGTTTAAAAGTCACCCACTGAGCCAGCTCGTCCATCACAAACCCCATCCGTTTATGCCCGCCGTCGAATCGCACGGCTGAGCCGGTTAAACATCCACTAATCCCGATGACAGGTTGAGTGTTCATAACGCCCCCTCTTTTTTTGACGCCCTTTTTCGGGAAGAAAAGTATGACTGTTTCACTAATAAATCATAGCGTACGTTATTTATCTGTCGCAGGCTCCCTACGAAAAACAGGTTAACCAATTTAAGTAAATATGCGCAGCGAAAGTTGGTAATTCCCCTGAACGGTTCTATAGTCGGGACTGCTTCTCATTACAGGGTTCACTAATGCGATTTAACGGACTGACTAAAGGTTTCTTCATTTTCATACTTGCCCTCGTGACCTGGGCGTTCTTCGATGTGTTGTCTCCCTATTTCTCTGCCATTTTGTGGGCCGCAATCTTAACCACCATCTTTAACCCGGTGAAAAACAGACTGCGCAGCGCGCTTGGCGAACGTAACGGGCTGGCGTCACTGCTCACCATCGGCATCATCTGTCTGATTGTTTTTATCCCACTGATGGTGATCTTCTCCTCGTTGGCTATTGAGCTGAACGTGGTGTATGCCAAATTACAACAAAACGACACTCAGTTCCCGGAAGTGGTCACCGCCATTATTTCGTATCTTCCTGACTGGGCCAGAGGATTCCTCGCAGAACATAATCTGGATAACGTCGCGCAGATCCAGAAAAAACTGTCCGACGTTGTACTGCAGGGTGGACAGTACCTCGCCGGCAGCGCGTTCCTGATTGGTAAGGGGACATTCGGCTTTGCTATTAGCTTTGGCATCATGCTGTATCTGCTGTTTTTCTTACTGAAGGACGGGCCGTTCCTGGTGCGCCAGATTCTGGACTCATTACCGCTTTCTGATTTTGCCAAACAGCACCTGTTTGCCAAATTCGTCGGCGTGACGCGGGCAACGGTCAAGGGCACAGCGGTCGTGGCGTTGGTTCAGGGTATTCTTGGCGGCATCGCGTTTGCAATTGTCGACATCGACGGCAGCGTCCTGTGGGGCGCGCTGATGGCGTTTCTCTCCCTCGTGCCCGCGGTCGGCTCAGCGATCGTCTGGGTAACTGCGGCAATATTCCTCTTCGCCACGCACCAGCTGTGGCAAGGGCTGTTTATCGTTGGCTTCTTCGTGATTATCGTCGGGCTGGTGGACAATATCCTGCGCCCGCTACTGGTGGGTAAAGACACCAAAATGCCGGATTATCTGATTCTGATTTCCACTCTCGGCGGAATGGAGATCTACGGCATTAACGGCTTTGTGATTGGCCCCCTGATTGCCGCACTGTTCATTACCTGCTGGAACCTGTTTTCCGGGCGCGATCATGAAGGTAACGTGGAAGGAATCGACGAAGCCTTTATGGAAGAAGGAAAAAATCCTCCAGATTTATGATGGCAGGACGATAACAGAAGGCGGTCCTGAGACCGCCTTTTTTATTTTCACGCAAAATCATACGTTTCCTATAATTTCAATCATGCTTATTCATTAATCGTCGCAGAAGGAACTAATCAGTGCGAATTGCCACAATCACCAACTGGGCCTACAGCGCGACGGTGTGTCTGACCATTGCCTCTGGCGTTGTCATGTTGATGGCCTCCAGCGCCGATAACACCGAACGCCAGGTGGTGGAGCAGCGTTATCAATTCGATCAACTGACCGAAGAAGTCGAGCTCGATGCCTGGTCGCTGTCCAGTCTGGCACGCGAATATGTTATTGCAAAAGACCCGGAAGCGCTTAACGCCTACCGCCAGAAAGAAGCGTCGCTGAAAGCCGTTGAACAGCGGCTGTCGAAACTAAAAGATATTGGGGCGACGGATGAAGAGCTGGCGCTATTGCATGAAGGGCTGCAGATTGTTGATGCCCTGCAGGATGAGCAAGCTACGGCGCTTGCCAGCGTCGCGCGCGGAGAAGAGTCGCAGGCCATCGCCCTGCTGTATGGCAAATCCTATGAACAGGAACTGGAGCGAGCCCAGGACCGGATAGATCATTTCCGTCAGTTACTCGACAGCCGCGTACGCAACACCATTGAAGATGCCACTCAGACATCGCGCACGCTACGTACGGCTTCGGAAGTGATGGTCGGGCTGACGGCGCTGCTATTTTTGTTCGTTCTCGGCTTTATTTTAAAACGCCGTGTACTGCGTCCCGTGGTGCGTTTGAGCGATGTGGTTAACCGTCTGGCGTCGCAGGATTACGCCGTTGAGACACCCAGCTTTAATCAGATCGATGAAATCGGCGATATGGCGCAGGCGATCCGCATTTTTCGCGAGAACGGCCTGGCACGTCAGCGACTGGAGAAAGAACGAGACGCCGACTGGGCAATCCGCGAGCTGCTCGCACGTATGACTCAACGTTTGCAAGGCTGCGAGAATTTTGCCGATGTCATTAATGTGGCAGAGCTGTTTGCGCCGAATGTTGCTCCCGGTATTGCCGGGCGGCTTTACATACTGGATCGAGAGCCCTGGCAGATGCGCTGCGTTGCGCAATGGCTTTCACCGCAGGGCAAAGCGGATGCTTTCCACCCGGACGAATGCTGGGCAGTGCGCCGCGGTCAGAGCCATCCACCGGTGCAAGGCGAACCCGATATCGCCTGCTACCATCTACCGGAATCATGCCAGCAGCATACCCTGTGCGTGCCACTGATTGCCCAGGGTGAAGCCATCGGCCTGCTCTCATTCCAGAACCTCAGCAATGATTCCGCTCCCTCTCGCGCGTATCTGGAACTGATGGCGGAAGCACTCGGTCTGGCGTTAGCCAACCAGCGCCTGCGTGATGCGCTGCTGGAGAAAGCACTCTACGACCCGCTAACCGGCCTGCGCAACCGTCATCATCTGGAAGATACGCTGCGCACCCAGATGAGCCAGGCAGTGCGTAACAAAGAGCCAATCAGTTGCCTGATGATCGATATCGATCATTTCAAAAATATTAACGACCGCTTTGGCCATGAGGCGGGCGATAGCGTGATAAAAAGTATCGCCACCACTATTCAGCGCGTTGTCCATGACAGCGGCATGGCCTTCCGCTACGGCGGTGAAGAGTTTCTGGTGTTGCTGGCCAATACGGATGAGCAGGCCGCCAACCGCTTTGCGACAGATATTTATAATGGTGTACGCGAACTGTCGCTGCGCTTTGGACTTTCAGAGATTGGTCACGTTGATGTCTCTATCGGCGTTGCCAGCTATCCGCAGCACGCCCAGAGCGACAACCTTCTGCGCGCCGCAGACGTGGCGCTGTATCGCGCGAAAGAGTTAGGCCGTTCGCGCATCGTGAGCTTTGGCATGCTGGAAGCGAGCTAAGATACGTCAGTACGCCGTGCATTGCTTTACCTCTGCGCCAGGCGGTGATATGTTGACTGGATGAACACAAAACACGATATCACCGCGTTTAATCACAACCTGTGGTGGCTGCCTTCTTAAAGGCGGTCAGAATGTGTTTTCCCCATTTTAAATAACCGCCGAAAGGCGGTTATTTGCATTTAAAGACCCCTTTCGGTTTTTTGATTAAGGAGTCTTACATGAACAACAAAACTATCATCCTCACTGGCGATCGTCCCACTGGCCCGCTGCATCTCGGCCACTATGTTGGCTCTCTGCGCCAGCGCGCCACGCTGCAACATGATTATCAGCAGTTTATATTGGTTGCTGACCTGCAAGGGCTAACCGATAACGGCAGCACACCACAAAAGATCCGCAACAATATTCCCGAAGTGCTGGCTGATTACCTCGCCGCAGGAATCGACCCGTCACTCACCACCATTTGTCTGCAGTCGGCCCTGCCCGCCCTCGCTGAGCTGACCGCGCTTTATATGAACATTGTTACCGTGGCTCGCGTGGAGCGAAATCCTACGGTCAAAAACGAAATTGCGCAGAAAGGATTTGCCCGCTCGTTACCGGTTGGCTTTCTGGTTTATCCCATCAGCCAGGCAGCAGATATTACCGCTTTCAAAGCCGAGGTGGTTCCCGTCGGCGACGATCAGTTGCCCATGATCGAACAGACCAATGAGATCGTGCATAAGATGAATAGTCTGTTACCGACCTCTGTCTTGTCGCATTGTAAAGCGCTACTGAGTGAGACCAGCCGTCTTCCAGGGATCGACGGTAATGCCAAAATGTCAAAATCGCTCGGCAACACACTACTCCTGTCTGCCAGCGAAGAGGCTATTCATCATGCGGTCAGCGCAATGTACACCGATCCCAATCATCTAAAAGTGTCCGATCCGGGGCAGATTGACGGCAATATGGTATTTACTTACCTCGATGCTTTTCATCCGGATAAAACAAAAGTGGCGGAGATGAAAGCGCATTATCAGCGCGGCGGGCTGGGTGACCGGACATGCAAAAACGAGCTGGAGATGTGCTTGCAGGAGCTTATCGCCCCGATGCGCGAGCGGCGGGCAACCTACATCCAGGATAAAGGTATGCTGATGGCGATGCTCAAAAAAGGAAGCGAAGAGGCGCACGAGGTCACGCAGCAGACATTAAAAGAAGTAAAGCAAGGGCTGGGTTTGCCGGTGTTCTGAACTCAAAGTACTACTGGTTCGATAAATAAAGATAGCTCCCGACGAATGACAATCGCCGGGAGTGGCGCAGCTATGCGTTGACGCGTAAAGATAACCTCTGTCACAGAGGCTAATTAATTCGCTGTTTAATAATCCACGCAATACGATATGTCGTTTTTTATGCAGTGTAATTTCTACCCTGCACCTTCAATTATTTCAACTAATCATTATGAATTACCCATTACATGTACGGGTTCGAAATCCTCACCTTGCCTGAGATATGATTATTTGTTAAATTAACCGCATTAGCGTTAAATACATTGAGCATTACACAGACGCTATTTATACAATAATGAATGATGGAGTTAAAATGAAGTATGCGTTTGCATTAATGTTGAGTATGGTATTATCAGGTTGTACCGCAAATGATTGGGTGGATGCTGCAAGTGGGATAATGCAGGCAAAAGACCAACACGATAAAGACGCAAGAAACAATCGCATCAAAGAAGCCAACAGGGCTGCAGGCTACTGATATCTAAATGATTAGCACATCCCTCTTCTTGTCTTTATAAACAGAAGAGGAATGGTATTCTAAACAAATTTACTGACTAAATAGCACAATTAAAATTGGTGTATAGCGCATACATATCCTTGCAGAGAATATAATAATCTAACGCTCAGTCCGCTCCGCGCCAGATGCTGGCTTTGCAAGTCCCCTATCCCTATTCCTCATGTGAAAATGGCACTAATTGAAAGATGCCAATCCACTTCCTCATGTATATCTATATCCACACATAGTCATAAAGAAAGGATGGATGAAGATGCTAAGAGGTAAAAGAGCTGTAATTACGGGTGGAGGTGGAGGATTTGGTCAGGCGCTGTGCGTGTGGCTGGCGCGAGAAGGCGTCGAGGTGAATTTTTGCGCGCGGCGTGCTGATGATATTCAAAAAACTTGCAGTATCATCGCGGCTGAAGGATGGATTGCAAAAGGATATATCTGTGATTTAACCCAGCCTGAATCCCTTTCGCAGTTTTCTTCACAGTTGTTAACTTCAGACAAGCCCATCGACATTTTAATCCTCAATGCCGCCCAGTGGCTGTCAGGAACGTTAGACGATCAACCAGACGCAGAAATTATCAATACCGTCAGTTCAGGACTGACAGGTGCGATTTTACTGACTCATGCATTGTTGCCTGGGTTAAGACGTTCAGAAAGTGCGGATGTCGTCTCAATAATATCTTCATGTGGGATTCCGAATTTTACGGATTCAATTGCGCATCCCGCTTTTTTTGCCAGCAAACACGGGCTTAGCGGATTCACATCTAAACTGTCACACCAGTTGTCCGAAGAAAATATACGTGTGACCGGGTTGTATCCACCGGATTTCGAACTTACAGGGTTAGATACGTTTGTTGATAGTCAATCCAGAATGGGGGAACGTTTATTAAATGGACGCTCAGTCTGGGAAACAATTCGTTTTGTGCTCGCTCAACCGCGTAGTTGCCATATAGGTAGTATCTACTTTCAAGGTCCAACTCGCGAGAAACTGAGTTCCAGGGGCTGAATTTGGTGACGTTTAACAACGTGCTCAACGTCCGTTCTTGACCTAGCGGCTCTTGAAGGTCGCCAGCCAGACTGCTCCGTGCCAGATGCGGACTTCTCACACTTCGGCTTATGTGGTCAAAATCTGTATGTCACTACACTTTATAGTATTTATATCAATAGTTAAGATAAAATTAAGGTTAACTGGCATTTCATTCGAATACGTAGCCCCACCCGTTAAATGAATGATGGCCTTAGACAGGAGCATTGCCAAGGTTCATGTAAACGATACAGGAAAGAGAACATCAGATGCCATGTATATACTCACTCAATGACCTGCTCGGACTGCTTGTTTTTTCAAGGAAATATCACTTTCTCTACGATAATCTGGACTGCCTGATCATTGCATGGGCTGAAGATAAAATTACCGAAGGAAATGATTCGGTGACTCTCTTAATTCTCGCTTCACTTGGTCTTGATAATCAACCTGAACGTACTGAGGTTGAATTATATCTGTCACGATACATGATAGAGCAGCGGATTGTACTGCCACCGCTAAAAACAGCAGCATTGGTCTGGATAAAGCTATTTATGAGTCAACTTTCCCAGTGCACATCCATTCATGATGCAGAACAAAAAATGTATTTTCTGGTGTGTCATTGGTTTGAACCTGACGTAAAGATTTTCGAGGCAGCGGTCGATATGCTGAAATCGCTTTACTGGCGTCTCTTTGATGAATGGAAAGGGCCAGGTACAAGCAAAGCGGTAAGGATGGTGGAGTCAGAATTCTTTGATCTGATTAATCGTGCGATGCTGCCCTATTCCCATAAAATTGAGAATCCAGATTGGCAGAATCTGCTTGTTCGGTAATTTTTACCTGCATCCTGAAAGATGTCTTTCATGTGTGAAAAACTCCATCCAATTTGAATTCCTTTTCGCATTTAACTTAAGCATATTCTGCCAAAACCTCATCGTTCCCCCTTTGAACCTGGAAACAAAGTTAAGCAGACTGAATAGCCGCTTTGTGCCAATGGCAGACTGGCAACGAACGAATCAGAGAGCAGATGTCGTTCTTACTACAAAACAGTGGTCAAATTTCTTGACCAATCCCAGGAAAGAAATCTTCAGCAACTCTATTAAATTGCATTAGTCAATCCTGAAACTGAAAGCCTGCATCGATAATAGATCCATATAGAGTATTTACCAGCCCAAAAGCCCTAACGGCACAATATGGTTGTGGAATACCTCAGTGGGATGAAACAAAGGAAACAAAGCAATTCAATACCCGGCTAACCTCACGATTTTTAAGCCATATCATCATAGTATTGACATTACCAATGTGAGGAGTAATAGAGTGGCACCGTATGGGGAAGCTCGTTTCATACTGTTTGACGACGCTCTCAGGCAATAATGCAATGCCCATTCCGGCACTTACGCAACCAAGTATTGCCTGAAAAGAACCAAACTCCAGCGGGTCGTCATAATCGACATTTTGTAGCCGTAACCATTGCCCAAGCCGGGAACGATAATTACATCCTTTCACAAAGACGAGCGGCCTTGTCACCTCCAGATCGGCTCCCGTCACGACATCACCATGCTCTGCGGCCGTAACCAGAACCAGGGTTTCCTGACACAGCACCTGCGTTTGTAGCCTTGAATTGTCTACGTGCAACGCCTTGTGGTCAGCGACGAAGGCAATTTCAAGTTCACTATTCTGGATCTGACGAACTAACACATCTGTCGGTGACGTTTTTAAGTTTAATTCTACGGAGGGCATTTCACGGTGGAAGTTTGCCAGCAAAGCAGGAAGTCGGACGGCGGCAGTGGTTTCCATTGCGCCAATGCGCAGAGGGCCAGCCGCTTTCGTTCCCTGCATAGACAACTCGGCTTCGTCTAAAAGCGCGAGGATTTTGTTAGCGTAACGCAGAAGCAGTTCACCTTCAGGGGTGATGTGAAGACGATTCTTCTCGCGAACAAACAACGAAACATCCAGGCTGGACTCCAGTTGCTTGAGCCGCGTCGTGACGTTTGAAGAAACGCAGTGCAGATTACGGGCTGCTGCGGTGATAGAGCCGGTTTCCGCGACGGTTTTAAACAAATTTAATGAGGTACTGTTCATCGTGTCTGTCACTCAAAGTGAAGGTTTTCGTCATTTTTATTAACTTTTTATTATCATTTCTTTATGTAACATAACAATCAAATCTGATTGACATATTGAGCCTGAAAAATGGATCTTGATCACAATGTTATTGGCCATCGCCAGTTGAGCACGGCTGTCTTCGGTATGATTGTTTTAACGCTGGGGATGGGAATTGGTCGGTTTTTATATACTCCGATGCTGCCGGTCATGTTGCTTGAAGGCATTTTTAATTTTTCGCAATTATCGTTAATCGCAAGCGCGAATTACGCCGGATACCTGGTTGGCAGCCTCCTGTTCTCGTTTGGTATTTTTGGTGGCCTGAAGAATATCAAAACGATGTTAATTTGTGCTGCATTAGTCACCGGCCTGCTTATTTTTGCGATGGCAGTAGTCACGCACCCTGATATAGTAATTGTTATTCGATTTATCGCCGGTGTTGCCAGCGCAGGCATGATGATATTCGGGTCGATGCTTATGCTACAGCATACCCATAATCCGTTTGTCATTGCTTCTTTGTTTGCCGGCGTCGGGGTGGGTATTTTTATAGGCAATGAATATGTTATAGCCGGTATCGCATATGCATTAAATTCAAAGCTACTATGGATCGGCGCGTCAATCATTTCAGCTGTACTCTTCATCGCGCTGATTATCTTGCTGCCTGCAAATAAACACGTTCTACCTCCTCAGAAAAAAGCTTCGTCATCCGAGCCGAACATCCAGTGGTGGAATTTAGCATTGTTATATGGACTGGCAGGCTTCGGTTATATCATTGTAGCTACTTATCTCCCTTTAATGGCCCGGGGAGTGGGTAATGAATTTCTGGCCAACCATATCTGGTCTATTGTTGGCCTTGCCGTTATCCCAGGATGCTATGGTTGGTTATGGGCTGCACGCAAGTGGAGCATATTGTCCTGCCTGAGTGTTAACTTAATTGTGCAGGCGAGCTGCGTTGTGATGGCCTCGTTTATCCATTCCCCGCTTTTATTGACCTTGAGTTGTATTGGCTTTGGTGCAACTTTCATGGGAACCAGTTCTCTCGTTATGCCACTCGCGAAAAAGATTTCTGCACCACAGAAAATTAATCTTCTGGGTCTGGTGACGTTAACATATGGCATTGGGCAAATTGCCGGACCATTAATCGTGAGTGCGTTTCAGAACAATAAAAACGGGATGACTATTTCAATATTATCTGGCGCTTGTGCGTTATTTATCGCAGCAGGGATTAGCTATGTTCAACACAGCAAAGTTAAATACTCTCAAAGTTGGAGCAAAGAATGAAAAAGACAACCGTTGCTATTATAGGAATGGGGCCTCGGGGGCTTAGTATTCTGGAAAGGATTTGTGCTCAGCATGCACAACGTAAACAGAATGAACATATTAATATTGTTATCGTTGATAAAAATGCGATGGGTGTAGGTGCGCACAGTTTATCGCAGCCCGACCATTTATTGGTTAACACCGTTGCTTGCCAGATAACATTATTTGGTGATGCGACGGTAAAAAATGCCGGATCTTTCCGTTCAGGGCCATGTTTTCATCAGTGGGCTAATGAGCAGGGCTATAAAAATGTTGATGGCCGTTATTTAAAAGACGTGGCTGGCAAACCAATTGACGCCAACGATTATTTACCTCGTCGATTATTAGGTGAATACTTAAATTGGTTTTATCACGAAATTATCAAAAGTTTGCCTGACAATATCTCGGTTACACAGATAAATCAGCAGGCCAACAACATTCTGATTCAGGACGATGCGAAGTCTATTATTGTCTTGGAAGACAGTCAGCGTGTGGTGGCCGATTACGTCTATTTAACCACTGGTCACAGCGACAACGCCAAAACGTTTGACGATCATCTTGTTGAACGATTTATTGCCAATAATTATAAGAAAAATGAACGCCTGGACTACTATTCGACTCCTTATCCAATAAATAATTTGAATAAAATAACAGCGGAATCAAATGTGATTGTTCAGGGTATTGGTCTGACTGCCTATGATGTCATTTCGCAACTCACTATCGGCAGGGGTGGAAAATTTAGCCGGGAAGATGGTGAGCTTCGCTATCATCCTTCCGGAAAAGAACCGGGTATTTTTATCTATTCACGTAAGGCTCTACCTTTTAGCAGTCGCGGCGCGAATCAAAAAGGCGTTTCTGGGCAGTACTCCCCACGCTTCTTAACGGCAATGGCTATCAGAGAATTGCGGTTGAAAAATGTGTTTGAGAAAGGATCTTCAAAAATCGATTTTCTTGAACAAGTTTTCCCCTTACTGCATAAAGAAATGTGTTATGCCTATCGTTCAACCCTAAATGGGCAGTGGTTAGATGCTGGCTCTTATGAACCGAGCGCTGAAGACATCGCGGTAATTGACAGTGTGCTTTATCCACATCAATCGCAGGAACATCTGAGTTTAAAGGATTATACTCAATGGTTTATGTATTTCCTGCGTAAAGATCTCCAGGAGTCTGAGGAGGGCAATGTCCATGGCCCGATCAAAGCGGCGACAGACATTATTCGTGATGTCAGGGATATTTTACGAGAAGCGATTGATAATTCAGGGCTTGAATCGCGGTCACATCAGTATTTCCTTGAGCATTTTAATCCCATTTTTAACCGCATTGCCGTTGGCCCGCCGAAGTTAAGAAATGAACAACTATTAGCATTAATGGAAGCGAATGTGGTGAGTCTGGCCGGTGGTAAAGATTCAAGGTTAGTATTGAACGACTGCGAAGGAAAATTCGAAGTTCACTCACCTTTTAAAGAAGAGAGTACTGAGATTCAGGCTGATGTTTTAATCAAGGCGAAAATTGCCAGTTTTTCGCCACTACATGACGCTTCACCGTTAATCAGAAATATGACAGCCAATGGTATTGTTCGTCCATTTATGAATGAGGGGTATCACCCGGGTGGGCTGGATATCGATCAATGCCAGCATCCTATTAATCGCATGGGGGAAGCGCAGACGACTTTTTGGGTGCTGGGCAATCCTGCGGAAGGCGCGAATTTTTACACCTACGTCCTGCCACGTCCGCTGGTTAATTCAAGATTCCTGGTTGATGCAGGCCGTTGTGTCGCAGATATGTATCATCAAATGATGGTGCGGCAGGCTCAGCCAGAGGTAGCGATAAATGCAGACTGAGCAAATCCAGGCCCGTGGCAAGGCGTGGCAATCATTGCAACCTGCGTTAGCGATAACATCATTGCTGGTATTTCTGTTCGCTTGTGCGTTGACGGATAAACATGCGGCGATGTCGGCTATTGCGGGAGTTACCGCCGTGCTCTACTTCGCATCGACATTTGCTTTCTGGTCAAAAAAATCATCCGCCAGAAGTGGTGTGATTATTTTTCTCTGCTCGATGATGTTTCTTCTTGCTACAAACAACCTGAAAGGCATTGTGCTCCCTGCAATTTTTTCGCGATATTTTGATGTGATTTTACTGCTTGTTGGTATTGCCTTATTACGACAAGTCATGGCCTCTCTTAATTTTACAGCTGTTCTGGGAGGATATTTTTCGCGTAGAAAAACATCGAACATGACTTTTGGGGTTACGTTATTGACGGCGTTCTTAACATGGCCAATGAGTCTGGGGGCAATATCATTGCTGCTCGATGGCCTCAAGTCAGTTATTGGGCCAAGATTCAACCTGGCAAAGATTATTACGCGCACCGTATGCATTACGATGGTACTGATGCCAACCACCATCGGCGCTGCTGCCGTTTGGGCGGCAATGCCTGACGTACCGCATCTTAAGGCGATGCTGGTGGGTATCCCTCTCTTTTTATTCAGTATCTTGTTCAACCAAAGCGCAAAAGTGACGGTAATCGCTGAAAACGAGACGGTGACACCCAGCCGTGATGGGATGCGGTATATCCTGCTATGTGTAGGTCTGTTCTGGGGAGTATTCATTTTTTCATTAACGGTACTGAATCTTAATTCACTGCAAAGTATTGCCTTTACAGCAGTCGTGCTCTTTGTTGTCGATCATCTGGTTAAAAAGGATAAACCCTGGGCTGAGCAATTAACTGAATCAGCACAGAATATATCCGGTGAGGTATTGTTGCTTTTAAGCTGTAGTGTGTTGACCTCAGTTTGTTGGCTGCTTTTTTCCCATGTACCTGAGGGTATCACTGCTTATGTTGGCGGGCTGACAACGTTGCAGATCTACGCGATTATTTTGTTCATCGTACCGCTTTTTGGTTTATTAGGTATCCATCCACTGATTATCTTTAGTATCGCATGGTCGATATTTTCTGATTATCTTACGGGGGGGATGGTTGATTATCAGATATGGATTTGCTTATTTATTGCAACTCAGCTTATTTCTCCCGTATCGATCAATGCTATTTTCGCCGCAAACAGTCTGAATGTATCACCCAGTAACACCAGTTTTAAAATGCACTACGGTTATGTTCTATCGTTTAATCTCTTTGCACTTGTTTATCTTGGTGCAATGTCAAAAATTATCTAATAAAAGGAGTTCACATGCCCTACGTAAATATTAAAATTACTAATGAAGGTGCTACCGATCAGCAAAAGAAAAAATTAATGGAGGGAGTGACACAACTATTGGTTGATGTCCTGAATAAAAACCCCAGCACAACCATCGTGGTCATTGATGAAGTGGAGACTGATAACTGGGGAATTGGTGGCGTGCCAGTGACGGAGTTACGTAAAAAAAGCAAGTAGAGTTATTTAAAAAGTAAGGAGCCTGCCTCCTTACTTTTGCCCATAGATTATCAGTATAAAAGAGTCTGCAATATTATTTATTGTTGGATATGCATTTCATATCTTATAAGTAGACTGCTCAATCTACCGTATTAAGGACGTTATCTATGCACGCCTATCATCATATTCTACTGGGGAAGACTTCAGCGAAAGTCAAAAATAGTTTTGATGAATTACTACCCGATCCATGGCTTAAGGCTGAAGATGGTATTTTTCGGTTCAGAAGTTACATGCAGGCCAGGGCCGGACGTGAAAAGTATTTTGATCTGTGCGCAGTGGGTGAGTTTTTTCAAGCGGAAAAACTGAACAATTACGCTGGTGGCATTGCAAGAAAATACCCAGAAATAAAACAAGACGTTGCTGAAGAAGTGATGAATCTGGTGTTTCGTAAGCTTTTGCCATTGCTTCCAGACACGACTTACAATATTGGCATTCATCAAATAAGAATAACGACAGATGACCGAAGGCCTGGATATCCCGCTCCAGAGGGTATTCATAAAGATGGTTTTAAGTACATTGCAATCTATTGCAACGAAATTGAGAATGTGACTGGTGGAGAAACCACGCTTATTCCTAATCATGATGGGGGCAATGATGCCTCTACGTTCAAACTGCATGCGGGCGATGCAGTAATATTCAATGATGTGAATTATCAGCATTATACCGCGGCAGTGGTTCCTTTGTTGCCAGGAAAAGGTTATCGGGATGTATTTGTCATTACATTTGATATTGAATGAGAAAAACAATGAATATCTTGCTGTGTCCACCAAAAATTATTTTTCAGCACTCACGTGAAGAGTGGCAGTCATTGCAATCAGTGGCCCCGGTTCTGATTGCAACGTGCGCAAGCCAGATCGATAATATTCTTGATCATATGGGGGCAGGTTTTTCTTTCCTTTTTTATGAAAACTTTAATGATAATCCCTTCGTGGAAATGGATATTTACCACTACGCCCAAGACAATAAAGCAACGGGTATCTTTTACCTCGCCGAAATCGATGTTCTGAGGGCCGCGCGAATCAGCGATCGTCTGGGTTTGACACACGACCGTGAAAAAAAGGCCATGTTCTTCCGTGATAAATTTATGATGAAATCGCTTGTTCAGTCTCATCAGTTAGCGGTTCCTGCTATGGCACGCGTCGACAGTGCGACTGCGATGGCGCGATTCATTGCCGAACAGGGATATCCCTGCGTCATCAAACCTAATGATGGGCGTGGATCACAGGGCGTGGTGGTTCTTAAAAATGAAGGCCAGCTTTATAAATATCTGGCGCAGGTTAAGCCGCCAGAGTATCACAATCTGCTCATTGAAAAATTTATCGAAGGCGAAGCTTATCAAATTAATGCGTTGTATTTAAAAGGAAAGGCAATATTTGTTTCTGCATCTCGTGCAACCGTCTCCTGCCTGGATTTTCTATCCGGGAAAACATTAGGTCTGGTTATGGAAGATGACACGCCGCTGCATCGTAAACTGATTGCCTACACCAAATATCTTGCTGAAGAGGTTTTTCCAACGGAAGAAAACGCATTGCTTCACCTTGAAGTTTTTGTTGATAAAGATAACAACATTATTTTTGGCGAGCTTGCTTGCCGATTAGGTGGCTGCTTTGTCAATGAAGAATTAGGGGCCGCTTTTGGTCTTGATCCTCGAATGACCTGGCTTAAAGCCAGTTTATGCGAAATCTATCCGCAGGATTTATCGCAAAGACAACCCGTTTTACGGGTTGGCCAATTAAATGTGCCGCCTGCACAGGGCACGCTCCTCTCTATTGCGGAAAAATGTCCATTGCCTTTTGTGGTTAAATATCGGGCAACAGGTGTCGTCGGCCGCCAATATGACGCGATGAAATTAACAAATGGCGAGATCGTGAGTGCTATTGTTCAAGCGGAGTCCAGCCGGGAAATACACGAACGTCTTGATGCATTGACCCAATGGGTTGCTGAAAATACCCTTTGGGTTAACGAAACCGTTCACTGAGTATTTAACACTCCCGGTAGCCAGGAGAAAGGTGTATGAAATTATTGTTAGGTTTTGCTCTTTGTATCCTGGCTGGGTTGGGTTTTACCTATTGCAACGTTCCGTTAGGTATGATGTTTGGCCCCCTTATTACCGTGCTGGTGTTAAAACGTACCGGTCTTTCTGTGCCAGTACTGCCGGGCAGCCTGACGGTGATTCAACTCTCTCTTGGTACGTCAATTGGTCTTTTATTTCGCGATTTTTCTTTTGGGGCGCAAGGAAATATCGCATTTTTACTGGTGTTGTTATTAGTATGCTTATCCCTGCAATTCACCGCATGCTACTTGTGGTGTATTCACCGATTACGTTGGAGTAAGGAAGAGGCGTTATTGGGCGCCGTTCCGGGGGCAATGGCAGCGGTATTAGCGCTAGCGTCCCATGTTAAAACGCCGCCGCAAAAAATTATCATTTCGCACTCGCTACGGCTCATCACATTGACCTTATTTGCCGGATATATTACCGGCGGTGCGCAAACCCATATGGCCATGCCGCCTGTATTGTTTGCAACGACTAATGTGCTCTGGCTATTGGGTATTGTCTTTGCGGGCTATGTGTTGGGCAAATGCCTTGAACGCTTCCACTTTCCTGCGCCCTTTATGATCACGTCGTTGCTTTGTGCAGCACTCCTGCACCCTTTGTCATCTCAGACTGTGTTTTTTCCCGATATTTTCAATCAGTTCAGTATGATCCTGATGGGCATATTACTGGGGCATCATTTTATTGCGTTTACGTTGACTGCATTTTTGCGTCATCTTTGGTCTTCAATACAGCTCATTGCTATTGGACTGGGTGTGACGGTCATGATGGCATTTACAGCGGCGCATCTTCTGGATTATCCATTTTATTTATTGATGCTCTCCTGGGTTCCCGGGAGCGTGGAATCAATGTCCTTTGCGGCACTGGCGCTTAACGCGAATGCGAGTTTTGTGATGGCAAGCCATATTATACGCATGTTGCTCATCCAAACGATCCCTGCAATAGTTATCTACCGCAAAAGAGAGGTTATAGAAGGTAATAGCGCTAAAACCAGTAAGCCGACGAGGCCGCTGTAGGGGGTTATGACCTCCGTTATGAGCATAACGTTCGTTGCGAATTTTATACAGCTCATCATGAACAGCCCGTAGGTGGACAGGGAGATCATTCCGCGGGAGAACGCAAGTGCCATTGCTTTTGGCGAACAAACGTGCGTAGCTGACCACAAAAGCGGTTGTTAACATCTCCTGTTCCATCATCGATTCAGTAGTGATTTCAAACTTGGTCGTACGAAGCCGACGATAAATGTAACTAAGGCTTGTTGTAGTAGGTATTACCTTTATAAGTCTAATCAGACTTTCAATCTCTTTATCGCAACCGCTAATAATCTCCGCCCCTTTCTTCATTATTTGTTCAAAAGGCGCTCTTAGATCAGCTGGTAATTTGCTAAAAAATTCTTCAGAGACGCTGTAATAGTCGTTGCCTTCAAAAATAGGAGGTGGTGACATAGCCATCTGGGTAAACCCTGTGTTGAGAAATTGCACCATTTTCAAACTAACTGGCGGTGTTTATCAAGATAAATTAAAGTCTCCATTTGGCTTAGAAGCGGAAATACTTACTGAAGGTCGAGAGTACAACTGAATTTCAAAACCGGCTCAAAGCGCGGTATTGCCTACGGCACATGAAAATTATTCCTTGATGCATAACTTCTGCAAAATCTGCCAATTCTGTCCATTTATCCCGCCATAACCTTGCAAATTAGATTACCTTGTAAGTTTGGAAGGTCCAATGTCCGCTCCTCGCCCACTACGGACATTCGCTCAGTTAGCTTATCCGTTCAGTACCAGAAACAGACGAGCTTGTCCTTACAGAACTTAAACGCGGTTCAGAGCATGTCCCATCCCGTCAACAAAGTATCTGTCGATGCTCTGTTAGTGGAGAGGCATGAAAGCCACGAAATCAACAAATGTTTAAAATAATAATTTTGTTTAATTTAAAATTAAGTCATGCTACCGTGCTACTACACTTTCTTTAGGGCAAATCTGACACATGTCTATCGTACGCTACCCCACGACCAAGCCTTTTCCCTTTTCAGACGCCGTGCAGGTGAACGGGTTTGTTTTTCTTTCAGACCATGTCGCCATGAGCCCCGAAGGTGAACCGTTGTATGGACCTGTCACCCAGCAGACCCGGCATATCATGCACGCCATCCGGGAAACTCTGGCGCGGGCGCATACGACGCTGAACCACATTGTGAAAGTCCAGGTTTGGTTAAGCAGCATGGAGCACTTTAGCGAGTTCAATGTTGCTTACAGCGCGTTCTTCCCGGAAGGTTTCCCCGCAAGGAGCGTCGTCACCAGCCACCTTGCATTTGATTTAGACGTCGAAATAGAAGTCCAGGCCGTTGTCTGATGGAGGGAGCAAAATGAAAGACGAACGTGAACGTTTAATCACTATTTTGACGGCTTCGCTTGAGGCATTGAGAACCACGCTTCCCTTAAACACAGAAGCGGTTCTGCATGACCTTACCCGCCCCGAATCGTCCGTGATAAACATCATTAATGGACACGTCAGCGGCAGGAAACCCGGTGATGCGCTGTTGTCCGGCCCGGAAAATGACACGGGATTTTTAGGTTTACTGGATGCTTCGCAGCGTGTTCCCAGTCAGGTATTCAGTGGATATACCACCACCACTCTCTCTGGCACCACGTTGAATAGCGCATCGACGATTTATTACAGCAAGGACGGCGTGCCGTTAGTGGCTTTTTGCATTAACGTCGATATGGATGTGGTATCAAAACTCAAACGCGACCTGGACTATTTACTCCATCCGGCCGCCGCGGCTGAAACGCCGGAAAATCCGCTAGGTGATATTCAGGATAAATCTCTGGATGACGTTATTTCGAAATTCAGACCCACGGGTTCAGAAAATAAAATTGATTTCAGAAAACGGGTTATTTCTGAAATACATGCTCAGGGCTTTTTCAAGATTAAAGGCAGCGTTAATCATGTCGCTAAAGCGCTGGGCGTCACCCGATACACCGTTTACAACTATCTGGATAAATTAAATGACAAAGTCTGACACCACAGTAATTCCTTTTTATCAGGTTGATGCTTTCACCTCTCAACCTTTTGGCGGCAACCCGGCGGGCGTTTGTCCGTTAACTGCGTGGCTGCCTGACGCTGTTCTGCAAGCCATCGCCACGGAGAATAATCTTTCTGAAACCGCGTTTTTTGTGCCGTTCGAGGAGGGTTATCAACTGCGCTGGTGTACGCCTGCGGTTGAAGTGGATTTGTGCGGTCATGCCACTCTCGCTGCATCCTGGGTGCTGTTCAACAAGCTTGGCTACCAACAAGAAACTATCAGCTTCCACACCCGCAGCGGCCTGTTGACGGTGAGTAAGAACGGGGACGAACTCTGCGTGGACTTCCCGGCTAAATCGGCCATAAAGATTGATACTCCTGATGGGCTGCTGGCAGCCCTCGGCATTACCGACGGTGTTATCGGGGTGTGGAAATCGGACGATCTGATTGTACTGGTCGATGACAAAACCATCATCGACGGGCTTAATCCTGACTTCAACAAGCTGGCGGTATTCGACACCCGCGGCGTGATCGTGACCGCCGCTGATAACCAGTTTGATTTTGTGTCCCGTTGGTTCGGCCCGCAGGTCGGCGTGAACGAAGATCCCGTCACCGGGTCGGCACACACTTTCCTCGCCCCGTTCTGGGCGGCGCGTACGGGTAAAAATGTCCTGACCGCTCAACAAGGCGGGAAGCGTAAAGGGGCGTTGCGCTGCGTGGTTCGGGATGACGGGCGCGTGGAATTGCATGGCTTCGCTCGTATGACCATCGAAGGAATATTCCAGTTGTAATGACGATGTATGACCGGAACGGTAACCAGGCATATAATGACCACGCCTTCCAAAGCATGATGTTTATATAAAATAAGAGTTAATAATGACAGCAAACACCAGACTTTCATTGCCAGAGACAATGGCTCTTGGCGGGATGACCCTTGCGTTTTTTTTGGGTGCAGGCAATATTATATTCCCGCCGCTGGTCGGCATGCAGGCTGGCGCAAACGCCTTTAATGCAGGCTTTGGCTTTATCATCACAGCGGTTCTGTTCCCGGCGCTGGCGATTATTTCCCTTGCCATTAATGGCGGTGATATCGCGGAATTAACGAAACCCTTAGGCAAATGGCCGAGCCTGATTTTTATTGGCATTTGCTTTTTAACGCTGGGGGTTTTATTTGGTACGCCACGCACCGCTACGATTAGCTACGAGGTCATCACCGATGGCGCAGCTAGTTCCCTGATGCAGAAGATTATATTTTCCGCCGCGTTCTTTGGCCTTGCTGGCGCGACGCTGGCTAAACCCGGAAAACTGCTGGAAATCGTCGGTTTCTTCCTTTCGCCCATTAAAATTAGTGCCCTGATTTTTATCGGCATATGTGCCTGGTTACATCCGATTGGTGACCTCACGACCGCCACAACCGCGTATCAAACTCGCGCATTCGATACAGGGTTTGTCAACGGTTATCAGACCCTGGATGTGATCAGTGCGCTGTGCTTTGGCGCCATTATCACCCACACGCTTAAGCAGCGCGGGATCCACCATCCGCGGGGCATCTTCACCCATTCCACCGCCGCAGCCTTTATCGCCGCTGCAGGTCTGAACGTGATTTATATCTGCTATCTGTCGATGGGGTCCCACAGCCCGGTGCGGGGCGCAACGAACGGTATGCAGGTGATGAGCGCCTATGTCGAGACTGTTTTTGGCGTTTATGGCCGGGTGTTGTTGGCGGCGATCATTACCCTCGCCTGTCTGGTCACGGCCATTGGTCTGACGACCGGAACGGCGCGCTATTTCAACCAGACGACCGGTGCGTCTTATGGGCTGCTGGTGACGCTCTCCCTGATGGTGTCAGCAGCACTTGCCGTGCTGGGACTGAATTCCCTCACCGCAATGGCGGTTCCCGTGCTGTGCGCCATTTACCCGGCTGCGCTGGTCGTGATCGCGCTGGGCATCGTTAGAAAATGGACAGAAGTGCCGACGAATCTGTATCAGTTGCTTTTCTATAGCGCCCTGGCAGTGGGAATAATGAGCTTGTTTGTAAAATCCTGAATGAACAGCCGCAAGTTCGGAAGATGTCTTTTCATTTTCGCTCAAAGCAGACCAGGCAATCAGTTGGCCTGTCTGCTTCGAGCCAGAAGCTAACATCGATAAAAAATAACTTAATGGTCGAGCTCCACCAACTTCAGACCTTAGATTGCGTAGGCTTTGTTGAATAAATCAGATTTCGGGTAAGTCTCCCCCGTAGCGGGTTGTGTTTTCAGGCAATACGCACGCTTTCAGGTATACCTGCTTTCGTCATTTTGTTCAGCGCTCGTACCAGGGCCATAGCCTCCGCAACCTGACCATCGTAGTCACGCAGCGTCAGTGAACCCCCGAACAGCTGTTTTACCCGGTACATCGCCGTTTCCGCTATCGAGCGACGGTTGTAATCTGTTGTCC